>JBEKSR010000034.1:0-38867 GCA_049516835.1 Bryobacteraceae bacterium
TCCGCCACCCGTTCGATCAAATGATCCTGGCCACAAAGCGGCAAACCTCGGGGTTTGGGGCGGAGCCCCAATTCAAAAAACGGTCTTTTCCGCCTGTCCGGCATGCCATTTGGCAAGATCTGACCGGGGCTGGCGGACTCCGTGACCGGGTCCCAGCGCTCACGCGCTGGGCTACTTTCTGGCGCCCCTGCGGGGCTGGGCAGGCACAGGTCCTTTACAATGGTTCTGAATGCCTGAATTCGACGTGGTGGGCGTGGGCCTCAACGCCACCGATACACTTTTGATCGTGCCGCACTTCCCGGCATATGCCGGGAAGGTGCCGTTCCAAGAAGAGATCATCTGCCCGGGCGGGCAGGTGGCCAGTGCGCTGGTGGCGTGCGCGCGGCTGGGTCTTCGCACCAAGTACATTGGCACGGTCGGGGACGACGAGCGCGGACGCATCCAGATGGAGAGCCTGCGCGGGGCGGGCATCGATGTCGAGCACGTGCAGCTCCGCAAGAATTGCGCCAACCAGTCGGCGTACATCGTCATCGACCGCAGCACCGGTGAGCGCACGGTGCTGTGGCGGCGCGACGATTGTCTGCGCATCGACCCGGAACAGATTCTGCCGGAGCAGATCGCCTGCGCGCGCCTGCTGCATATCGACGGGCACGACACGCCGGCGGTGGCGCGCGCGGCGGCCATCGCGCGGAGCCGCGGAATTCCCGTCACCGTGGACGTCGATACCGTCTATCACGGTTTCGACCGCGTGCTGGCGCACGTCGATTACCTGGTGGCCAGCTCCGAGTTTCCCCCGGCCTGGACCGGCCAGAACGATCCCTTCAAGGCGCTGGAACTCATGCAGCGCGAATACGGAATGAAGGTGGCGGCCATGACGCTGGGGGCACATGGGGCGCTCGCGCGACAAGACGGGGAGTTCTTCTACTCGCCGGCTTTCGTGGTGAATTGCGTGGATACCACCGGCGCGGGCGACGTGTTTCACGGGGCGTTCTGCTATGCTGTTTTGCAGGAAATGCCGATGCGCGATGCTCTGGAGTTTTCCAACGCCATGGCGGCCCTGAATTGCACGGCGCTCGGCGCGCGCGGCGGAATCCGCGGTGTGGAAGAGATTCGCGGCCTGATGGCGCGGGCCGAGAGGCGCGTGCACCCCGAATTCGCGGCCCGCGCGGCCACGCTCACCGGCAAATGATATTTCCCATTAAAGTCACGCAGCCGAGCTACTCGAAGCCAACGGTCACGGTGCTGCTGATCGTGGCCAACGTTTTGGTCTTTCTGCACGAGTTCTGGCTGCAGATGGTGGACCCGTATTCGCTCAACCACTTCATGACGCTCTACAGCTTCAGGCCGGCCTACTTCCATTTCTCCAATATCTTCACCTCGATGTTTGTGCACGCCAACTGGATCCATGTGATTGGCAACATGTTGTTCCTGTGGGTATTCGGGGACAACGTGGAGGACATTCTGGGCCACGGCAAGTATCTGCTGTTTTACCTGCTGTGCGGGCTGGCCGCCGCCGTCGCGCAGATGGCCATCGACCCATTCTCGCGCGTGCCCATGGTGGGCGCCAGCGGGGCCATCGCCGGAGTCATGGGCGCGTACCTGGTGAAGTTTCCGCGGTCCCGCGTGGTGATGCTGTTCTGGTTCTTCTTCTTTTTCACCTTCGATCTGCCGGCCTGGTTCATGCTGATCTACTGGTTCGCACTCCAGTTTTTCGGCGGAGTGGGAAGCATCGCCGAGGTGTCCCAGGGCGGCACGGCGTTTTTCGCGCACGTGGGCGGCTTTGTGGCTGGCATCGTCCTGGTCCACATGATGGGCGCGCGCCAGCCATACTGGCGCCGCCGGGACTTGCAGTGGTAAACGAGGTGGATTTGGCCGGCCAGGGACCGGGGTGCTCCTCGGTGGTGCGCTAAAGTCTGGTTGACGACCTGCCGATAGACCCTTGTAATCCGATGGCGTCCCAACTATCATTCGGAGTGATGGGCCTCCCACTTCTCGACGAACCGGACCGGACCGACCAAAAACGGCGGGTCCAGGGCGGCGTCTGCACTTCGGATGTCATCCTGTCGGCCCACACTGGCGACAACGCGGAAGTGTTTCCCAAGGTACTGGGCCTTCACGTCCCGAAGGGGGCCGCGGTGGCCGACGTTACCTATGGCCTGGGTGTGTTCTGGCGAAACGTGAATCCCCGAGATTACAAGCTCACGCCCAGCGACCTGAAGACGGGCGTGGACTGCCGATCACTGCCATACAAGAGTGCGTCGTTTGACTGTGTCGTCCTAGACCCTCCCTACATGGAAGGTCTGTACCGGCGGTACAATGGGCACCCGGCCGGCTCCGGCTCTCATAGCGCCTTCAGGACCGCGTACTCGAACGGTCAGGAGACGACTGCGGGTCCGAGGTGGCATGATGCCGTGCTGGATATGTATTTCAAGGCCGGCGCTGAGGCCTACCGCGTTCTGAAACAGGATGGCGTGCTCATTGTGAAGTGCCAGGATGAGGTCTCGGCGAATACCCAACGCTTCACCCACATTGAGATCATGAGCCATTACGCGCAGTTGGGATTCTATGCCAAGGATCTGTTCGTGGTCATCAGGCCCAACAACCCCTGCATCACCCGGCTCAAGAAGCAGGTTTACGCCCGCAAGAACCACTCCTACTTCCTCGTCTTCGTGAAGACCTCATCCCCTCGTTCGCTTTCGCGTCAACCTGTCCAGAACCGCAAACAAGTCCGCCCCAAACGGGGGCTGTAGCGGCCAGGAAATCTTCATTGCGCTCTTTAGGAGGTGTCGCTGCTGGTACGGAGTGTACTTCTTCCACGTAGTGCGTGGGAGATCCTTATTGAGCGCGAACGCAAATCTCCAAGTGTGGCCGAATGCGAACAGGCATACTGCCAGCACGTCAAATCCGCCGACCGCCAGGCAGTTCGTTACTACGCTGCTGCCGTCTGGAAGGGGAACCGCCGTTGTACCGCTTGCGTTGCACTGGAAGATCCCCTCGTAGACTCCATCGCTGCACCGGACCTTGGGAGTGTCGAGGCATTTCACCTCAACCCTTATGTTTCTGCCTCGATAATCGAAGGCGAAGTCGCACTTCTGCTTTCTGTCGTGCGAACGCGGGCGCACCAGATTCGTTATGCCGGGACGCAGGAGCCATTCCTTCTTGAGTTTGAATTCTGCCACGAAGCCGAACATCAGGCCGCGCATACTTGGGTTCTCGCTGACGATTTCGGAAAGCTCATTGGCGGTGATGTTCCAACTCAACAGAAGATCGGCAGAGTTATCTATGAGAACCAGAGATTACCATAGAGACTCTCGGGGTGGGGTGGGCCCGGGGCCGCTCAGGGCCACGTTATGATTGAGAATGGTGCCGCAAATCCTTGACGGAAATCGCGTTCGCGACGATATCATGACTGAGCTGAAGCCGCGCGTGGCGGCGCTCGCCGCGCGTGGCCGTCCGCCCGGATTGGCGGTGGTGCTGGTGGGGCACGACCCGGGTTCCGAGATCTACGTTCGCAACAAGGTCAGGGCCTGCCAGGAGCTGGGCATCCGGTCGGAGACTCTCGCGCCGCCAGATTCCGTCTCGGCCGAAGAATTGCTCGGCATGGTCGCGGAGTTGAACGCGCGGCCCGAGGTCGACGGCATCCTGGTGCAGCTTCCGCTGCCGCCGCGGGTGGAGGCCCGGCGGGTGGTGGCAGCGGTCGCGCCGGACAAGGACGTGGATGGGCTGCACCCCTGCAATATCGGCAACCTGGTGGCGGGGCTACCGGGGCCGCGCGCCTGCACGCCCGCGGGCATTCTCGAGTTGCTCAAGCGGAACGGCATCCGCATTGCCGGCAAGCGCGCCGTGGTGGTGGGCCGCAGCGATATCGTCGGCAAGCCGGCGGCTTTTCTGCTGCTCCACGAGCACGCCACCGTAACCATCTGCCATTCCAAAACGGCCGATCTCGCCGCGGTCTGCCGCGAGGCCGACATTCTGGTGGCGGCCATCGGGCGCGCGGCCATGATCACGGGCGAGTTTCTTACGCCCGGCGTCACGGTGATCGACGTGGGCATGAACCGTATCCATGACCGCGGCGAGGTGGCGCGCATTTTCCGCAACTCCCCGCAGAAGCTGGCGGCGTTCGACAAGAAGGGAAGCGTCCTGGTGGGCGACGTGGATCCGTTCGACGTGGCGGAAAAGGCGGCTGCGTACTCGCCGGTTCCGGGAGGCGTCGGGCCACTAACCATCGCCATGCTGATGGCCAACACCGTGGCATCGGCGGAGCGCAGGGCCGGCGCATGTTGAAGGTCGGGCTCACAGGCGGCCTCGCCAGCGGGAAAACCTTCGTGGGCGAGGCTCTGGCGAGCAGCGGCTGTCTGGTCATTCAGGCCGACGAACTGGGCCACGAGGCGCTGGCCCCCGGCGGAGAAGCGTATGACGCCGTGGTGCGGGAATTCGGCCGCGAGATTCTGACGGACGACGGCCTCATCGACCGCCAACAGCTCGCCACGCAGGCGTTCGGTTCGCCCGGCCGGCTGGCCCGGCTCAATGCCCTGGTGCATCCGCCGGTGGTGCTTCGCGAGGAGGAATTGATCGCCGAATTCGCCGCGCGCCAGCCGCGGGGCATCGCGGTGGTGGAGGCGGCCATCCTGATCGAGACGGGCAGCTACAAGCGTTTCGACCGCATCATCCTGGTGTGGTGCGCCGAAGAGCAGCAGGTGGAGCGCGCTTTGCGGCGCGGCGGCGCGGTGGAAGCCGACGTGCGCGCGCGGATCAGCCGGCAAATGCCGCTCGAAGAGAAACGGAAGTTTGCCGATTTCGTCATAGATACATCCGGGCAGAAAGAGGACACCTTGCGGCAGGCCCGGGCGGTCTACGAAGCATTACGGAGAATCGAAACATGAAAGTTCTGCGACCATTTCTCTGGGCCATCGTGCTGGTGGCCGGATTTCTGTACGTCACTTCGGCGGCGCATTGGGACGTGGGGCGCATGCTGCAGCCGGTGCGTTCCGTAGGGCGCTTGTGGAGCGAGCCGGCCCCGGCCGAAACGGCCGGATTTTCGGCCGACGAGCAGAACAATATCGGGATCTATAAGAATGCCCGCGACGCCACGGTGAATATCACATCGGTGGTGTACCGCGAGGACTGGTTCTTCCGGGTTTATCCGGCGGAAGGAACCGGGTCGGGTTTTATCATCAAGCCCACCGGCGAGATCCTCACCAATAACCACGTGGTGAGCGGCACGGCGGAGCTGACCGTCACGCTGGCGGATAAGAAAGTCTACAAGGCGAAGACCCTGGTAACGGACCCGCGCAACGACCTGGCGCTGATCCGGATCGACACGGGCCGCAAGCTCCCGTCTCTGCCATTGGGCAACTCCGACGCCCTGGTGGTGGGGCAAAAGGTGCTCGCCATCGGCAATCCATTCCGATTTGAAGGCACGCTGACGACGGGGGTGGTGAGCTCGCTCGGCCGCACCATCGACACGGAAGAGAACCGGCGTCTGGAGGGCATGATCCAGACCGACGCCGCCATCAATCCGGGCAACAGCGGGGGTCCGCTGCTGGATTCACACGGCAACGTGATCGGAATCAACACCGCCATCTACGGCCAGCAGGGGAGCATCGGGATCGGCTTCGCCATGCCCATCAACCGCGCCAAGTCGATGCTGGAGGAATTCCAGCAGCACGGCAACATTTCACGCCCCACGCTGGGCATCCGGACGGTGTACGTGGCCGGCGATCTCGCCGGCATGCTCGACCTGCCGTCGCAGGGCGGCCTGCTGATTCAGGGCGTGGAGCGTGGATCGGCCGCCGAAGGGGCCGGTTTGCGCGGCCCATCCAGGATGGTCATCGTGGGCGGTTTCCAACTGGGAATCGGCGGCGACTTGATTCTGGCGGCGGATGGCCAAAACATCGAAGACAACAACACACTGCCGACCTTGTTGAACCGCAAACGCGGCGGCGACATGCTGGAGTTGACGATCTACCGGAACGGCCAAACCCAGAAGGTGCGAGTCAAGTTGGGCGAGGCTCCGCAACAACTGTAGGTGGCAGGCCGCTATGCGACCGCGGCGCCTTTGGGAGCAATGTCGTCGGTGGCCACTTTATTCTTGCTTCCCGGCGGCCGGCCCCGGCGTTTCACGGTCATCTCCGACATCCAGGAAGGCGGCCTTCCACGGCGGCGGCCACGCCCCTGCGCCAATCGCTCCAGGCTCAAAATCGCTTCTTCGATCTGTTCGCGCTCCGCCTTTAATTCGGCGAGAATTTTCGTGACATCCATCTTACTGGCTCTCCCGGCCGGCCTCGGCAAGGTTACTGCCGCGGCCGAAATCTTACAGAAATCCTTCTTATGATTTCAGTATACACTCGATTTATAGACCAATCACTATTTATTTTCAAGACAAGACTGAGGATTTAGGGACTAATTGTAAACAAGAGTACCGCCTATGCGGTTTAGTACCGCCAAATCCGGTGAGAGACACCAGCGTCGACGCGGCGCAGGGCCGGGCCCAAAGGGCACCCCGCACCCCGGCGCCTCGGGACGCGTGTGTCAGTCACCGGATTTGGCGGGTCAAGCCACGTGCTGGCGGCGCTTCTTCCAGTAAGAATAGAAAGGCAGTCCGAGCAGGATCAGCCCAATTCCCATGAAAGATTCACGCGGACGGTCAAAGAGGGTGGAGAATAACAACACCGATCCGCCCAATATAAAAAGTACTGGTACGAATGGGTAGCCAGCCGTATGGTACGGACGGTCTAAATGGGGGCGCTTTTTCCGAAGCACGAACACCGCGGCGGCAGTCATCGAGTACAGGATCCAACTGGCGAATATCACCAGGCTGAACAAGTCATCGTACTTTCCGGAAAGCACCAGCAACGACGCCCATGCGCTCAACGTAAGAATCGAGACGCCCGGCGTGTGGTATTTCGGACTGACGCGGCCGATGGCGGAGAAAAAGTATCCCTGCCGGGCGGCCGCGTAAGGGACCCGCGATCCGGAAAGAATGGATCCGTTCAGGGCGGCAAAAATGCTGATCATAGCGGCGATGGCGACGGCATTGGCGCCTGGCCCGTCGAAGATCTTCCGCATCATTTCGGCCGGCGCGCGATCGGCGCCAGCCACTTCCCTGGCCGTCAACACGTGAAAATACGCGCCATTTGCCAGCAGATAGATGCCGATCACGGCGAGCGTTCCTCCGATCAGCGCGAGCGGCAGGTTTCTTTGCGGATTCCGAACCTCGGAGGAGACCATGCTCACGTTGTTCCACCCGTCATAGGCCCACAGCGCCGCCACCAGGGCGGCGATGAAGCCGGCGAAGGTCAGGGGCGCGACCGGGGGCCCGGCGGAAGGAGCGTGCGCATGGCCCAGGACCAGGCCGGACAAGATAATCATGGCGATGAGCGCCACCTTGACGACGGTGACGGTCACCTGCACGTTGCCGCCGAGTTTGACGCCGTAGTAGTTCAGCCATCCCAGCAGAAGGATTAAAGCGATGGCGAAAAGCTGGCCGTAGCGCAGCTCGAGCGGCCCCCCGTGAGGCCCCAGCGGAAGGGGCAGGGAATAAAAGACGGTATCGAGCGGCGCGTAGAAATTGGACAAGTAGACAAAGAAACCGGTGGCCAGGGTGGCGATCGACCCGCTTTTGGCCACCCACATTTGCGTCCAACTGTAGAGGAACCCCCACATGGGGCCGTAAGCTTCGCGCAGGAATGCGTACTCGCCACCGGCTTCCGGCAGGGCCGCCGCCAGCTCCGCGTAACTGAGCGCGCCGGCGAGCGAAAGCAACCCGCCGACCACCCAGGCCACGAACACCATGTGCGGCGAGCCCGCCCGCTGGATCATGGTTTTAGGCACCAGGAAAATGCCGCTGCCGATCACCGTGCCGACTACGATGGACGCGGCGGCCCAGGGTCCCAAGTCGCGTTTCAGTTCCGTCGGTGTGGATGGCTTTTCCATGTTGGTTTATTCCTTGGCGTCCCTTTGAAACCATGATGCCATCAGCGCAGCGCCAAACGTGATCACGGCCCCGATGAGCACGTACCAGGTGAAGGCGATGGGCGTCCGGAAGCGGACGTAGAGGATGGCTGCGAGTCCCACGGCGACGCCGGCGACGGCCGCACCCTCGCGAGGCTTCCTGGTGAGCACTCCCAGCAGAAAAACGCCCAGCAGCATGCCCGAGGGGATGGAAGCGATGGTCAAACCGGCCTCGAGGACCGACTGGGAATGGCGTGCGGCGATGGCGATCCCCAACAGCACGACGCCCCACGCGACGGTTGCCAGCCGCGCGACTCGCAGGGAACGGGCGTCGCTCGAGCCGCGGGCCCGGAGAAAGTCCACCACCGTGGTGGAAGCGAGCGAGTTCAAGGCAGCGCTCAGGTTGGCCATGGCCGCGGCCAGGATGGCGGCGATGGCCAATCCGGCCACGCCGGCCGGCAGATGGTTCCAGATGAATTCCGGGTAAATGCGATCGGTCTGCGGCGGTGCCGGCATGCCCGTGTCGCCGTTATGCACGTAGAGCAAGATCCCGATCAGGAGGAACAGCGTGAATTGAAAGAAAATCACCGCCCAGCTCGACAGCAGCGCGGCGCGGCTCTGGCGCTGGTTGCGGGCGCTCAACAGGCGCTGCACCATGAGCTGATCGGTTCCGTGGCTGGCGGTGGTGAGGAAGCATCCGCCCACCAGTCCGGCCCAAAAGGTATAGGGGCGCGAGAAAAATGCCATGGTGGGCGAAAACCGGAAATCGAAAATCGAGAACTTATGGGCCGCGCCGGCCACCGCCAGGACGTGGTGCCATCCGCCGGGAATCTGGCCCAGAATGACGAAGAAACTGGCTAGGGCGCCGAAGACGTAGAGGCTCATCTGCACCACGTCGGTCCAGATCACCGCCGTCATTCCGCCTTCAAACGTGTAAAAGATCGTAAGCAGAAGGATGAGGACGATGGAAGCGATTTCGCCGGTGCCCAGCACAATCGAGATTACCAGCGAGATGGCGAAGACCCGCACCCCTTCGGCCAGCGCGCGGGTCACCAGGAACATGAAGGCCGTGAGTTTGCGGATGCGCTCGCCGAACCTGCGCCGCATCAGCTCATAGGCGGTGAACATCTCTCCGCGAAAGTAATGGGGCAAGAACAAGAACGAGATGACGATGCGGGCCAGCAGGTAGCCGAGGACAATCTGCAGGAATCCCAGGTTGCCTGTGAACGCCAGCGCGGGCGTGCCCACAATGGTCAGAGTGCTGGTCTCGGCCGACACGATGGAAAGGCCGATGGCCCACCATGGGGCGGTCCGGCCCCCCAGGAAGTAATCGCGGAGGGTGGTCTGGCCACGGCGGAAATGCGCCCCGAACCAGGTGATGGCGGCCAGGTAGGCGAGGATGATGGCGAAATCCAAGTAGCGCATGAAAACAACGACTTCCAGCATAGCGTTGATCTGTTATGATTTGGGATTCGGAACTTGACGGCTGGAATCGGCGTCAAATGAGTTGCGCCACAAGACTGGTTCGGCTATACTTCCGCAAGTGCCCGCCTCGTTCGGGTGCATGGCCGGAGAAGCGGCGTTGGAGTTACCATAGCGGATCAGCAGCCCGTCGCGGCCGGTTGGAAGCGGAAATAGGCAGGAGGCTCACGTGCATAAGTTTTTTCGGACGTTGAAAGAGATGGCGGCTGTTGCCGTTGTGTGTGCCGTCGTCATGGCGGGGACGGCACAGCACGCCCGCGCGCAAGCGGCGGGCGGCCAGGCGGCGGCCCAGACGGCGCAGCCCCAGAAGAAAGTCAAGGATCAGGGCGAGTACGACATTTACAACAACGTCCTGAAAGACGCGCCGGCGCAGGCTTGGCCCAAGCTGCTACAGGATCTGGACACCTGGACGCAGAAATATCCTGACACCGACTATAAAGACGATCGATTGTACTATTACGTTCAGGCCTACAGTGGCACCAAACAGCCGGGCAAGGAGCTGGATATCGCCGGGCAACTGCTGGCCAAGGATCTCAAGAGCGTTTTCACAGATCCCAAGCAGGTCATCACAGTTCTTTACTTGACTTGCGTGAGCATCCAGCAAGCCCCGGCTCCCACGCCTGAGCAGACCGCCACTGGCGAGAAAGCGGCGCACGCGCTGGCGGATTTCGTGCCGACGTACTTCGTGGCGGCCAACAAGCCGAAGGACACCAGCGACGCCGATTGGACCAAGACCGGGAAGCAGCTCACCGACCTGGCCGATGGGACGCTCAGGGTGATCGCCATGCGGCCCGGTCTGGAGCTTCTTCAGAAATACACCGCCTCCGGGAACAAGGACACCAGTTTCTGCGAGCCCGCTGAAGCGGCTCTTACCAAGGCCCTACAGCAGTTCCCCGACAGCGCCATCATCGCCTACAACCTGGGCAGGGCCGAGCGTTGCCAGCAGCAGGCCAAGCCGGAGAAGATACCGGTGGCGATTTACGAGTTTGCCCGCGCGGCGGTCATCGATCCATCCCTGGGTGGAAGCACGGACCCGAAAGCGGTCGAGAACTACCTCGCCACCGCCTACACGAATTACCACGGCGCCGACGACGATGGCTTAAAACAGCTCAAGGAGTTGGCCGCGAAGTCGCCGTTCCCGCCGGCCGATTACAAGCTCGAATCATCCGCCGAAATCTCCAGGCGGAAGGAAGAAGAATTCAAGAAGACCAATCCGCAACTGGCGCTGTGGATGGGCATCAAGGGGCAGTTGGCCGACACCAACGGCGAGCAGTACTTCGCGGGGTCCCTAAAAGACGCCGATGTGAAAGGGGAAAACGGCGCCAGGGCGTTGAAGGGAACGCTGGTGGACGCCAAGCCCGCGTGCAAGTCCAAAGAGTTGGTGGTGGCGATTTCCGATAATACCCATGCCGAAGTCACGCTGCATCTCGACGCGGCCCTCACCGGCAAACCGGATACGGGCGTCGAGATTCAATGGGACGGCCAGCCGTCGGCCTTCACCAAGGAACCTTTCATGCTGACCATGGACACCGAGAAGGCCAAGATCAGCGGACTGAACCTAACGCCTTGCGCTGCGGCGCCAGTGAAGAAAGCCGCCCCGAAGAAGAGCGTTCCGAAGAAAAGCGCGGACTAGGTGCGGCGCTCCGGCGCCGTGCCGGGGTGGTCCGGCCGGGGCGTTCTGGTATTCGCCAGAACCAGGCTGAACACGAAACGTTCCACCGGGCTCAGGGAAGCGCCGGCTCCCTTCAGGTCCTGGAAGTAGTGCTGAAAGCTCTGAGCGGAAGACACGAGCCGGCCATAGGCTGGTGCGTTGCGAAACGCCGTGGCCATCAGCCCCACCGTCAGGATTCCGATAATGTAAGCCTTTCGTGTCATCTCTACCTGTTAAGACGAGCACCGCCGCGGAAAAGTTAGCAGTCGTTCACAATTAGTTCATAACCGTGGGGCAGGCCATCGTTGCTGGTGGCCTGCCAACTCCCAAGCCGGGCATCGCACTGTTCCACAAGCACTTAGCGCGTCAGGGTGGGACCCGAATCGAATCTGCCGGGGAAGCCATCTGTTATAATAGAACTGGGGATTTCCGAGTATCTCCGACAGAAGTTTATGCCCCTTTACGAATATAGTTGCCACCGATGTGGCAAGACCTTCGAACTGAGGCAGAAGTTCGCCGAGGCGCCTTTGACGGTGCACGAAGGGTGCGGCGGCGAGGTGGAACGCATCATTTTCGCGTCGGCATTGCAGTTCAAGGGCTCGGGTTTCTACATCACCGACTACGGCCGCGGCGGCAAGCCGCGTCCGACCAACGGTTCGAACGCGAAATCGGAATCGAAGACCGAATCCAAGAGTGAACCGAAGCCCGAATCGAAGAGCGAATCGAAGGGCCAGAGCCCGCCGGCCACCTCTACGTCTTCACCGGAGAAGTGATTGGCGCCCGCGGAGCGGCGGACTACTGCATCCCCCCACCGCTCCGGGGCTCAGGCGCCGACCGCGGCGGCCAGCGCTGCCTTGTAACGAGACAGCCACACTGGCGTGATACCCTGGGTAGCAAACCGATGAAGAAGATCCTGCTGTGCCTGCTGGCGGCGGCTTGTCTGCTTACGGCGGCGCCCAAGAAACCGAAACTGGTCCTGGTAATCGCCATCGACCAGTTCCGTTACGATTACCTCACGCGGTACCGCAGCGAATTCCACGGCGGCTTCAACCGGTTGTTGACGAAGGGCGCGGTCTTCACCAATGCGCGGTACCGGCACTTCCCGCCCCTGACCGCCCTCGGGCACAGCGTCATCCTTTCCGGCGCCATGCCTTCGGTCAGTGGGATCGCGGGAAACGACTGGTACGACCGCGACGAGGGCCAGCACGTCACCAGCGTCTCCGACAGCCACACGCAACTGGTGGGCGGAAATGGCGGAGAGGGAGCTTCACCCCACCGGCTGCTGGTGAGCACCATCGGCGACGAGTTGAAAATGGCCGATGGCGGCAAGTCCCGCGTGATCGGAATTTCCCTGAAAGACCGGTCCGCGATTCTGCTGGCGGGCCACATGGCCGACGGCGCGTACTGGTTCGACCCCATGAGCGGCAATTTCGTCAGCAGCACGTACTATTTCCGCGCGCCGCCGGGCTGGGTGAAGGACTTCAACGATAGCCGGCCCGCGGAGAAGTATCGCGGCGTCACCTGGTTGAACCACAAGTTGCCGGAGAACCTGAAAGAACTGTACGGGACCAGCGACGAAAGTCTCCTGGAGTCCAGTCCGTACGGGAACGAATTGGTGGAGCTGCTGGCAGAGCGCGCGGTGACCGCGGAGCAGCTTGGAAGGCGCGATTTTACGGATGTGCTGGCCATCAGCTTCACGTCCAACGACAAGGTGGGCCACGATTATGGACCGGATTCCCCGGAGGCGCACGATGTGGCGGTGCGCGCCGACCAGCTTATCGAGAAGCTCTTTCAGACGGTGGACCGCCAGGTGGGCCTGGACAACGTGCTGGTGGTGCTGACCGGTGACCATGGCGCCGCCCCCTCGCCGGAAGTGAACGCCCTGCGCAAGATGCCGGGAGGGCGCATCTTGCCCGACACCCTGAAGCACGCGGCGCAGGCCGCGCTGGAGAAGGAATACGGAGCGGGCGACTGGGTGTTGGGCAATTGGGACGGGTTGGTGTATCTGAACCAGCCGCTGATCGCGCTCCGGAAGCTCGACCCGGCGGAGGTGGAGCGCGCCGCGGCGCAGGCTCTCATGGCGATGCCCCATGTCGCGCGCGTCTATACGCGTGAAGAGATCGCCCACGGCGAGCTGCTTCAGGATGACATAGGCAGACTCATAACCAATGGCTTCAACGTGCGCCGCGGACCGGATATCGAAGTGGTCGCGGACCCGTACTGGATTGTGAGCGACCAGCCGGCTTCCCACACTTCGCCATACGGCTACGATGTGCACGTGCCGGTGATCTTCATGGGGCCGGGCATTCGCGCGGGGCGGTACGATGCGTCGATCGCGGTGAATGACGTCGCTCCCACGCTGGCCACGATCCTGGACGTGGAGACCCCCAGCGGGTCCGTGGGCCGCGTGCTGTCGGAGATTTTTGCGCAGTAGCAGCGCCGGCCTATCGCACCTCGCCGAAGCCGTAGACAACGCTTACCGTGGTGGAAAGCCATTGTTGAATCGGCCGCCCGAGATCGCGCCAGGTGCGTACGGTGAAGCCCACCCGAAAGTGCTTATGGTGATCGACCGCTATGGTCGCCCTGCCGGAGTATTGCAGGAGCGAGCCATTGTAGTAATGATCGTCAGGCCCATACCAGATGTAGCCGCCGCCCAGCCCGGCCGACAGCTCCACCCGCCCGGCGGCGACCGGAACGACTCCCCGCAGCCCATAGTCCAGAAAGCCGACCTCCCCGCGCGGGTGCTCACACCCGAACCGGCTGCACGAAGTTCCAGGCAGCCAGGAGCCGGTCCATCCGGTCTCCGCCGCAAGGTACTTCCGGAGACGCAGTTCGTAGCCCGCATGCAGAGCGGGACCGGCGGAATACTCGCTGGCTAACCAGCCGCCGATCGGAAATACACCACCGCCGCCGACTTCCAGGTTGTGGCGCGCCGCACCGTCCTGCGCCGCCAAAACTCCAGCAAACAAGCTCATGAAGATAAAAGAACGGAGATGCCGTTTCAAGTGACAGTCGCCCCCTGCTACAAAGACCCGCCGATCACCGAAGTCAACTACAGGCGTGGGCGTGGCGCCGGTGGTCTTGCCACCGGTGTGTTCCGTCTGGACAACCCCACCGGCGGCAAGACCGCCGGCGCTACCACACTGTATAATTGAAATCATGGATTTGCGTCCGCTGCATGACCGCGTGTTGGTGAAACGCCTGGATGAAGGCGAGCAAAAGGTCGGCGGGATCATCATCCCGGATACCGCCAAGGAAAAGCCGCAACAGGCCGAGGTGATGGCCGTGGGCAACGGCAAGCTGCTGGATTCCGGCGAGCGCGCGGCGCTCGACGTGAAGCCCGGCGACCGCATTCTGTTCGGCAAGTACTCCGGTTCCGACATCAAGATCGAAGGCGAAGAATACCTGATCGTGACGGAAGACGAGATTCTCGGGGTCTTGGAATAGGGTGTGTTAATCTAAGGATCTACACGCCAAATCAGGAGTTGTTTTCATGAATTTACGTATGGGATTCGGACCGCTGATGGTCTGTTCCGCTCTTTTGGGGGTCGCCCAGATTGCTTCCGCGCAGCCCAAGATTACGGTGATCAACCTGCAACGCGCGGTGCTGGAATCGGCCGAAATCAAGAAGGCCGACGCGGACATGCAGGCCAGGTACAAGCCGCGGTCGGCGGCCATCGAGCAGTTGCAGAAGGATATCGCCGGCATCGCGCAGCAATTGCAGATCAATGCCGGCAAGTTCACGCAACAGGCGGAGGCCGAGCTCACCGCGCAGGGACAGAAGAAGCAGCGCGACCTGCAGCGCCTGCAGGAAGACCTCCAGGCCGACGTGGAGCGCGAGCGCAACGACATCCTGCAGAAGAGCACGGTGAAGATGAGCGACATCGTGAAGAAGATCGCCGAGGAAAAGGGTTACGACTTGGTGATAGACATGTCTACCTCCGTCTACTTCAAGCCGGCGATGGAGATCACCAATGACGCCATCGCCGCGTACGACAAAGCGTACCCGGTGACTCCGGCGCAACCGGCGAAATGATCCGGGATCGGGGAGGAGATGGCCGATTTTCTCGAGCAGTACGGCGCGGGTGACGAGCGGCGGGGGAAGATCGTCAAGAGAGTGGTGATCTCGCTGGCGGCGCTGTTGGCGGTGGCGGGGATTCTCTTCTACTGCTTCCACACCTTCCGCCAGGAACGGCAGGCCAAACGGTTCTTCGAGCTGCTGGCCGCTCACGACTACAAGCAGGCCTACGCCTTGTGGGGCTGCACGGACGCCAATCCGTGCCGCGACTACCCCATGACCGCATTCCTGCAGGATTGGGGTCCGCCGGCCGTCTCCGTGAGCCACTTCGAGGTGCTGGACGGCGAGTCCTGCGGGTCCGGGGTCATTGTGGATGTGGACGCCGGCACTGCCGGGGACAGGAAGCTTTGGGTGGAACGGGACAGCCTCGTACTCGGGTTCACGCCCCCTTGGCCGAACGGCGAATGCCCTCAGCGGAACCGGATCTACGATTTTGTGCGGAACCTCAAGTATCGCCTGCACGGGCGGACGTACCAGTAGATTCAAGACGAGAAGAGCGAACCATGGACGAGCGGGCGTTTTATACCGATTCCGAGACCACCAAGCCGGCCGTGCTGAATTGCCCGTATTGCCGGAGCGCCGAAACGTACCAGTTGCGGTGGAGTGTCCGCAAGAAAAAAGACCGCCTGCCCGGAGGCGCCGATGAGCGCGACCGCGCCAAGTTCCAGAAAGCGCAAAGCTACATGGTGCTGATGGACGACAAGGTGGCCTGCAAGAATCTGCGCTGCCGCAAGCGTTTCGACGTTTCGGGCATCAAGAGCATGGCGTTTCTGTAGGGGCAGGCGGCGCAGCACACCCTTACGCCGCGTCCTCGACGGCTACGAGGAAACGCTTCCCCAGCGCCTCCAGCGCCGTCTGAATCTTTTCGGGCTTGGTCGCGTGGTCCGGATCTAACATCCGCCGAACGATGGTTTCCCGGAGACCGAGCTTGCGGGCAAGTTGTGAATTGTTCATTCGAAGTTCGCGCATCCGCCAGTAAAGGGCCAGCTTTGGTGCGATCCATAGCGGCACGGGAACCATGCGCTGGCCACGCTTAGGCCCAGACGGGCGCGGAATCTCTTCCTTATAAACCATGGCGAATGCGATTGCGCTGCCCAGACAATCGATGGCCTCTTCCATGGCCTCCTGGGCGTTCGCGCCATCCGTTGCGGAACGGGGGAAGTCCGGAAACAGCACGAGAACCCTGCGGTCCTTGTCCTTCCGAAACGTGGCCGGGTAAGTAAAAGCGAACATCGTACCTCCTCACAGGTCGATCGGCTTGATGCCGAGATCGCGGCACATCTTGCCGAGCAGACCGGAACCAAGCTCCTGTTTCGGGTGTTTCAAAGCTGTGAATGCAGATCCCAGATAGACGCGGCCGTGGCTGCCCTTGCCGTGAGTGGCATCGTAGACAACCCGCAGACTCCGGGCCTTGGCCAGCTTTTCCAGCCTTTTAAGGAACTCGCTGCCCGTCATGCCTTTAATATCGCACAGTTATGTGCGACTTGTCGGGGTCCGTACCGTGGTACCCGCGATCGGAGTGTTCCATGGGTTGCTTCTGGCGGCCTCCCCCCCGGTGTCAACCCCCAGCACGGCCCAGCTCGGCTGTCGGCACCGGAGGGCTTCCGCATCGCCCGAGGAAGTTCCTCCGGGGCAGGTCGGGACCTGCCCCACCGGCAACCACCACCTCTCCGTTGTGCCCCGGCGTTACACTCGGGGTGGGAGGGTTTATGCCTGATTCCGGTCACATTCATGGCATCGTGCATCCGCGTACAGCGGTACTGACCCGGGGGTTCGATCCCAGCCTGTCCTTCGGTTCGGCGAGGCCCGCGGTCTTCCGCAGCTCGACTTACGTATTCGCGAGTCCCGAAGCCGCGGAGCGCGCCTTCCAGATCACCCATGGGAAGATCAAGCTGGCGGAAGGCGAGCGCGCGGACCTGATTTACTCCCGGATTTCGCATCCCAATGCGGAGATCCTGGAAGACCAGATCGTGCCGCTGGAACCCGGCGGGCGCGAGGCGGCGGTGTTCAACTCCGGCATGGCGGCCATCATGACCGCGTTCTTCACCTTCGCGCGGCCCGACAGCACCATCGTCTACACCACCCCGCTGTACGGCGGGACCACGGGGCTGATCCACACTTTTCTGGAACCGTTCGGGGTGCGCGGCATTCCCGTGCATTCGGGCGATTCGGCGGCCCTCGATGAAGCCATTCGCTCGGCCAGGAATCCGTGCATCGTTTACATGGAAACGCCGGCCAACCCGACCCTCATCATGACCGACATCGAGCGCGCGGCGGATGGCGCGGCCAGGCACCCCGATCGGCCGGTGGTGATGGTGGACAACACGTTCCTGGGGCCGGCCTTTCAGCATCCGCTGCTGCTGGGCGCGGACATGACCCTGTACTCGGCTACCAAATATCTCTCCGGGTTCAGCGACATGGTGGCCGGGGTAGCCATCGCCAGGACTTCGGAGATGATCCAGGCGATTCGCAGCCGCCGCATCATGTTCGGCAACATCCTGCAACCGGACGAGTGCTGGATGCTGGACGGCCGCCTGCCCACCGTGGCGTTGCGCATGAACCGCCAAAGCAAGAACGCGCAGCGGCTGGCCGAGGCGCTCCACGGACACAAACACCTCAGCCGGGTGATTTATCCGACCCTGTTCGAAGATCCCGAGCAGAAGCGCCTGTTCGAGAAGCAGTGCGCGTATCCGGGCGGGATCTTCTCGATTGAGTTCAAAGGCGGCAAGCACGCGGCCTTCGAGTTCTTACGGCGCGTCGAGATCGCGCGCAACGCGGTGTCTCTGGGCGGCGTGGAGACGCTGACGTGCCATCCGAAATCGACCACGCACTCCGGGATGAGCCCGGAGGAATTGGCGGCATCCGGCGTCACCGATGGGCTGGTGCGCGTGTCGGTAGGGATTGAAGACTGGCGCGACCTGCTGGCCGATTTCGAGCAGGCGCTGGCGGCGATTGGATAACGTGGCGGCCGAGGCCCCGGCGCCACTCCGCTACAATTGAACTTAGTCCACATCCACAAGGAATTCCTGTGACAGGTGACGAAATCAGGCAGCGCTTTCTCGAGTTCTTTGCCGACCGGGGGCACCGCGTGGTGCGCAGCGGGTCGCTGGTTCCGGCCAACGACCCGACCCTGTTGTTCACCAACGCCGGCATGAACCAGTTCAAGGACGTCTTTCTCGGCCACGAGAAGCACGATTACACGCGCGCCGCCAGCTCGCAGAAGTGCGTGCGCGCGGGCGGCAAGCACAACGATCTCGAGAACGTCGGGTATACGCGGAGGCACCACACTTTCTTTGAGATGCTGGGCAATTTTTCGTTCGGCGATTACTTCAAGGCCGAGGCCATCGAGTTCGCCTGGGACCTGATCGCCAAAGACTACGGCCTGCCCAAAGACAAGCTCTACGTGACGGTGTTCCGCGAGGACAGCGAGGCCGAGCAATTGTGGCAGAAGGTGGCCGGCGTTCCCAAGAACCGCATTTTCCGGCTGGATGAGAAGGACAACTTCTGGCAGATGGGCGAGACCGGGCCGTGCGGGCCGTGCTCGGAAATTCATTACGACCTGGGCGTGGAAGCGGCCGAGCCGGGGCGCGAAAGCGAGGAGTTTCCCAACGACGCGGGCGGCCGGTACGTAGAGATCTGGAACCTCGTGTTCATGCAGTTCAACCGCGACGCCGGCGGCGTGCTGACGCCGCTGCCGCGGCCCTCGATCGACACGGGCATGGGCCTCGAACGCGTCGCGGCCGTGCTGCAAGGCAAGCTTTCGAATTACGATACGGATCTCATCCGGCCCATCATCGACAAGGCCTCCGACCTGTTCCACTTCGCCTATGGCGCGGACGCGCGCGTCGATACCGCCTTGCGCATTGTGGCGGACCATGCGCGCGCGGCGGCCTTCCTGATCCACGACGGCGTGCTGCCCTCGAACGAGGGCCGTGGCTACGTGCTGCGCAAGATCATGCGGCGCGCCATGCGGCACGCGCGCATGGCCGGCGTCGAAGAGCCGTTCCTGTACAAGCTCACCGGCTTGGTAGCCGAGTTGATGCAATCCGCGTATCCGGAAATGCTGGAAAGCGTGCCACGCGTGGCGCGCGTAGTGAAAGAGGAAGAGCACCGCTACGCCACCTCGTTCGTGGTGGCCGAGAAGGTTTTTGGCGAGTCCATCAAGTCCGTGGAAGGCGGCACCATTCCCGGCGCCGTTTCGTTCAAGCTGTACGACACCTATGGCCTCGCGCCCGACGAGCAGGAAGATATGGCGCGCGAGCACGGCCTGGCGCTCGATCGCGCCGGTTTCGAGCGCGAGATGGAGCAGCAGCGCGAGCGCGCGCGGGCGAGCTGGAAGGGCGCGGAGAAGGCCGCCGTGGTTCCGGCCTACCAGCAACTGCTGGAGCGGGGGCGCACGAAGTTCCTGGGGTACGAGACGACCCAAGCGGATGCGAGGGTGATCGGCCTCATCGTGGACCAGAACCTGGTCGAGCGCGTGCCTGCCGGCGTCACGGCGGAACTGGTGCTCGATCAAACGCCGTTCTACGCCGAGTCGGGCGGGCAAGTAGGCGACCAGGGCGAGCTCTGTGCGGCTCCCATGAACAAGGTGGCGGATGTGGAGTCGGTGTTTTATGGCGTCCCGGGACTGATCGTCCATCGGACGGTCGCGCGCGCCCCGATTGCGGTGGGCGACTCCGTCATGGCGCGGGCGACATTGCGCGATGCCACGCGGCGCAACCACACGGCCACGCACCTGTTGCACGCCTCGTTGCGGCAGGTGCTGGGGGCCCACGTCAAGCAGGCGGGCAGCGTGGTGGAGCCTGGCCGGCTGCGCTTCGACTTCACGCACTACGCGGCCATGGACCGCGCGGAGATCGAGGAAGTCGAGCGGCTCGCCAACGAGCAGATTCTCAAGAACACGCCGGTGGAAACGCGCATCATGGCGCTCGATGAAGCCATCGCTACCGGCGCCATGGCGCTGTTCGGCGAGAAGTACGGCGAAGAGGTGCGGGTGGTTTCCGTGCCGGGGTTCAGCCGGGAATTGTGCGGAGGCACGCACGTCAGCCGCACGGGCGACATCGGCGTCTGCAAAATCGTCTACGAGGGAAGCATTTCGGCGGGTGTGCGGCGCATCGAGGCCATCACGGGCGAAGCGGCTCTGCGGCAGTATCAGGAATCGACGGACGCGGTGCGGCGCATGGCCGGCCTGGTGAAGGCGCCGGAGCCGGAACTGATCGAGCACGTGGAGAAGCTGCTGGCCGCGGAGCGGGCGCTCGAGAAGCAGGTGGAGCAGTTGAAGAACAAGCTGGCGCAAGCGGCGGCGGCGGGGCTCGAGGCGCAGGCGCGGACTATGGGGGGCGCCAAGGTGCTGGCGGCGCGCCTGGAGGGCATGGACCGGCAGCAGATGCGGTCGCTGGCGGATTCGCTGCGCAACAAATGGAAGAGCGCCGTGGTGGTGCTGGCCTCGGTGGAAGAGGGCAGCGTTTCGATTGTTACGGCGGTGACCAAGGACCTCACGGCCAAGGTCCACGCGGGAAAGCTGGCGGGCACGCTGGCGCAGGCGGTGGGCGGCAAGGGCGGCGGGCGACCGGACATGGCGGAAGGCGGCGGGAAGGATGCGGCAGCGCTCGATGGCGCGCTGGAGGCGGTCTACCGCGAAGTGGAGAGCAAGTTGTGAGGGAAGCCTTCGACGCGGTGGTGGTGGGGGCGGGACCAACGGGGCTCGCTTGCGGAATCGAGCTCCAGCAGCGCGGCCTGAAGACCGTGCTGGTGGAGAAGGGCTGCGTGGTCAATTCCATCTACCACTACCCCAACAACATGACGTTCTTCACCACGCCGGAGCTGCTCGAAATCGGCAACATCCCGATGACCAGCCTGAACGACAAGCCCAATCGGACCGAAGCGCTGAAGTATTACCGGAAAGTGGCGGAGCATTATCGACTCAAGATCCGGCAGTACGAGCGCGTGGACCGAATCGCGGGCGGCGACGGCGCCTTCCAGGTGTTCACCAATGACCGGCTGGAATGCCCTCACGTGTACCAGGCACGCAAAATCGTGCTGGCCACGGGCTATTACGACGTGCCCAACATGCTGGACGTGCCGGGTGAGAAACTGGGCAAGGTCCGGCACTATTACAAAGAGGCGCATCCCTATTACAACCACGATGTGGCGGTGATCGGCGCCAAGAACTCGGCGGCCATCGCGGCGCTGGAACTGTGGTGGACGGGCGCGCGCGTGACGCTGATTCATCGCGGGGCGGGGATCTCGGATTCGGTGAAGTATTGGATCAAACCGAACATCGAGAACCGCATCAAGAACGGCGAAATTCGCGCCTACTTTCATTCGCGGGTGGTGGAAATCCGGCCGGATTCGATTCGGGTGGCGACGCCGGATGGCGAAGTTTCCCTGAAGAATGATTTCGTATTCGCGCTGATCGGCTATCGGCCGGACCTCGCATTTCTCAATGCCACGGGGATCACGCTGGAGCCGGATACGCTCAGGCCGCGCACCAATCCGGAAACGCTGGAGAGCGAGCGCGCGGGCGTCTACCTGGCGGGGGTGATTGTGGCGGGCATGCACACCAACGAAATCTTCATTGAGAACGGGCGGTTGCACGGGCGGCTGATTGCACAAGCGATTGCTTCCAAGCTGTTAACCCGCTGAAACCCCGAGACGATTTGAAGTATCTAACCAAGTGGAGGGGCACGGGTCATGCTTCAGTCGATTCTCAACGCGTTGTTCGGCTGTTCTCACCAGCGGACCACGTTTCCGCTGACGGCCGGGCGAAAGAACGGCGCTTCGCGAACGTATGTCGTGTGTCTGGACTGCGGTAAGGAGTTCGCGTACAACTGGGCGGACATGAGGATTGGCGAGCCGGTTCCGACGCGCGTGCCTGCGACGGAAGCGCAGCCGAGCTTCCGCTGAAGCGTAATACTTCCGAGCACTACCCGGTGTTTGGCGCCGATCACGGATGGCAGGTTCGAGGGTCTCCGGCGCCAAGTCCGATACGCCAACACTCGGGCAAGCGCTCCGAGCAATCAGGCAGAGCAAGGAAATCTCTCAAGAGCGGCTGGCCCTGGAAGGCGGGTTTGACCGAACGTATATCAGCCTGATCGAACGGGGCATCAACAACCCCACCGTTCGGGTTCTGGTGGGGATTGCAGCCGTCTTGAAGGTGCCACCCTCCAAGATCATTCGCCGGATGGAAGAACTGATGCCGAGCACGAAACCGGCGCCGAAGACTGTAAAGCCGCGCAGACTCTTCTAACTACTGCCTCCGCTTTGCTCAGTACACCTTCTGGCGGATTCACCGCTTGTTGCGCGTGACCCCCGCGATGGAAACGGGAATCACCGAGCGCGTTGGGACCCTGGCTGATTTGCTGGCCTAGTCAGGGATCTCAATCTCGGGACCGATTGGCATCCAGTCGGCGCTCTCTGGGTACAGCCCTACCCGCATGGCTGCGTTCTTCTGCGCGCCATCCAGCGTCGTGGCGCTGCCAGAGAACTCCGCTACCGTCTTGCCCTTTCTAAAAACCATCCACTCCCATCGACCCGGCTCACAGTAGCGGGTCTCTAAATGGTATTCTCCGGTCTGAGCATGTTGAGCGAATATCTTAGCCATACCTCAAAGTGTATCCTCCAATTTCAGCAAACGCACCTTCCAGGCACTACCCTGGGCTGTTGCGGTGACGGCAGAGCGCTATACTATCCCCGATGCCACTCCAAACCGAAGATCCCTTGCTACTCCACGCTGCATTGATCGGCTTGCAGCACATGAAGGCCGACATTGAGGGCAAGATGGCCGATATCCGGCAACGGCTGGGAATCGAACCGGCTGCTGGAGAGCCAGCACCCAAAAAGGCCCGCCGCAAGAAACTAAGACTGAGCGCAGAGGGAAGGGCCAACATCGTGGCTGCCCTCAAGAAACGGTGGGCTGAACGACGCAAGGCTGAGCAGCGGGCCAATCTGGCACGCTCAGGAAAGCCTTCCCGCATCGGACGGCAGACATCAAAGACGGGAGGCCGATGAAATGATTCTGACGCAACTCATTTGGATCGCGGGTGTGATCGCGTTCCTCATCGTGGGGACATCAATTGCCAGCGCCATCTCTGCGTTAGCACGTCAAATTGGCGAGGGAGTGAAAGTAAAGGTTGACCCCCTATCCTTAGAGGCTAAGCTCGACAAGATCGAACTCGCCAAGGTTGACCTCACTTCCCTATCTGAATTCCCTTTCCATCTTGTTTTGGACCACCAGAAGATTGAACTCGCTCCCTTATCTGTGTACCCTCTCCATATCGCTCTAGAGGGTGACGACACACGGCCCCCGCTCCGCATCCCTCTTGGATGTGCTGTACTATCCGCGATGCCACTTCAGACCGACGATCCCGAACCACGAGCAGGCGAAAATGGCGGCAAAGAAGCAGAGCGTCCCTGAGGTTTGACCGATGCAGACGATTGTCTTTGCCATTATCGGACTTGAGATTATTATTCTTATAGCCCTCCATCGGCTAAATGTTAATATTGCCGAGTATCTGGGTGAGGTCCAAACGAAGCTATCGGCAGAGCATTCAGCGCTGGAGAAGGAACTCGACGCGATCAGCGCAGAGATTAAAGAGCTTCGCCAGGAACTTCGCCAACGCCTCCCGTAACCTAATTGCCCACTACTGACACATTCCCACTTGATGTCCTTCCGCCCGATCTGGTGAGAGTGCTTTGCTACTTCCTGGAGAATAAGCGAATATGCTAATTAAGGCCTAGCTGTAAACTCGCCTTCACGGGTAACCTCAATAATCGGAACCTTTAAGCCGCCCTTGAGAGTGTACATTCTGCCTTCCCTTGCAAGCTGTCCGAACCCTAATAGCACGTCTTCCTGTTTCTTGTGAATCCTGCCTCTAAAAGTGCCATCCGATGATGGCGGGTCCAAGGTAACCCACAGTTTTCGATACCCAACTATGCCTTCAAAGAAAACCAACATCTGCTGCATGTCCACAGTTGTACCCTGTTCGCTTGCCGCTTGCAAGGGGGAAGGGGAGCGGTTACCTTCTGGTGCGGCGCGGATCGCTCCCCTTCCAACGCCGTTCCACGAAAGCGGACGACGCGGACCCGCATGGCAGTATCGGCAACCCGGACAAGCGCCGCCGACCCTGCGCAGGGGAAGACCTCGGTCCACTTAGGTTAACGCCAATGGGGGTCCGCCCCGGCGGGAAATTCGGCTTGTGTCGGAAATTCGGCTTGTCTTTCCAGGAGACCCCATCTTTTCACCTCCAACTGATGTCGCCGAGCACCACCGCGTGCCTGGCTCCGGTCGCGGAAGGCAGGTTCGACGGCCTCTTGCGCCACGTCTGATACGCCAGCACGGCGAAGGCGATGGCCTCTTTGGCATCGGCATCGACGCCGTGGTCGGTTGAGGTGGAGATCGCGATGCCGGGCAGGAAGCCGGCGAGATGCGCCATGATCTGAGGATTGTGAACGCCGCCGCCGGAGACGATGAGGTCGGTGGCACTGTGGCGCACGCACTCTTGCGTGCCGCGTCGAGAGTCTTCTCGACGCTTGGCGGGCGCACAGCGTGTCGGCACGAGTGCCGACACGGCAGGCACGAGTGCCTGCGCCACAGTGGCTGCCGTTAGCACCGTCGCTGTGGCGATGAGGTCCGGCATGGGGAGGCCGGAGTTTTTCAGGCGCGCGATGAACTCGGCGCCGTATTGCTCGCGGCCCGCGCTCTTGGGCGGCGGGCGGCGGTAGTAGGGGTCGGCGAGCAGGTCATCGAGCAGCGCCCGATCCACCCGGCCCGAAGCGGCGATTTTTCCACCGCGGTCGCAGGGCAATCCCATCTCCCGCGCCAGGGCGTCGATCACCATGTTGCCGGGGCCGGTATCGAACGCCACCACGTCTTCGGGCGCCGCCCCGGACGGGATCACCGTGATGTTAGCAATGCCGCCGATGTTCAGCGCGATACGCGCGCGCTTGGGGTGGCGGAAGAGCAGGTAATCGACGTACGGAACCAGAGGCGCGCCCTCGCCGCCGGCGGCGATGTCGCGCGCGCGGAAATTCGAAACCACCGGCACGCCCGTGCGCTCGGCCACCACCGCGGCTTCGCCAATCTGCAACGTGTGGACGCCGCCTTCGTGGTAGATGGTCTGGCCATGGCAGCCGATCAGCTCGACGGGGCCGTAGCGGCGGACGGCCCGCAGGACCGCGCGCGCGTACAGCTCACCAAGCTGGAAGTTGAGGTGAGAAATGGAGGCGGGGTCCGAGACACCGAGGATGGCGGAGCGGACGGGCTCGGAATAGGGCGTGCACAAGAACCCGATGGTTTCGACCCGCCGGCCGCTGATTTCGACAATCGCCACGTCGATGCCGTCGAGCGACGTGCCGCTCATTACGCCCGCGACCCTCATATACGTTTCAGCCCCCAGGTCTTGCCACGGGCGTCGGGCCGGGCATGCCCGGCCCCTACATGGGCAGGCGGCACCGGTTTCATGAACGTCTCAGCTCCTTCTGCAATTCACTCAATAATTGCAGGGCTTCGATGGGACGCAGCTCGTCCAGCTTCAGGTTTCGGATACGCTCGGCGATGCCGTAACCTACGGGCTCGAAGAGCTGGATCTGCACCGGCCCCTCCTCGGATTTGGCGAGCTCTTCGGTGACCACGTGCTCGGTCCGCTCGTGCAGCTTCAAAACCTCGCGCGCGCGCTCGATCACGCTCAGCGGCAGGCCGGCCAGCCGCGCGACTTCGATGCCGTAGCTGCGGTCGGCCTTGCCCGGCTCCACTTTGCGCAGGAAGATGATGTGGTCGCCGGCCTCCTTGACCGAGACGCTGAGGTTGCGCACGCCTTCGAGCAGCTCGGCCAGCTCGGTCAGCTCGTGATAGTGCGTCGCAAAAAGCGTCTTGGCGCGCGTGCGGGTGTGGATGTGCTCGACCACCGCCCAGGCCAGCGCCAGGCCGTCGTAGGTGGCGGTGCCGCGGCCGATTTCGTCCAGCACGATCAAGCTGCGCGGCGTGGCGGTGTTCAGGATCACGGCCGTCTCGGTCATCTCCACCATGAACGTGGAGCGCCCGCGCGCCAGGTTGTCGGAGGCGCCGATGCGCGTGAAGATGCGGTCGATGACGGGCAGGCTGGCGGAATCGGCCGGCACAAACGATCCCATCTGCGCCAGGATCGAAATCAGCGCGGCCTGGCGGAGGTAGGTGGACTTGCCGCCCATGTTGGGGCCGGTGATGATGGCGATCAGGTCCGCCGAGTCGTTGAGGTACAGGTCGTTGGGGATGAAACGGCCGGCCTCCTGTTCCGCGATCCGCTCGATGACGGGATGGCGGCCGGCCATGATCCGCATCTCGCCGCTGTCGGAGAATGTGGGGCGCTGGTAACGGTTTTCCGCCGCCACCTGCGCCAGCGCGGCGGTCACGTCCAGCTCCGCCACCGCCGTGGCCGTGGCGCGTATGCGTTGCGCCTGGGCGGCCACGCGCTGGCGCACGCCAGCGAAAAGCTCCTTTTCCAGCGTCAGGATCTTCTCTTCGGCGTCCAGCACTTTGCGCTCGTAATCCTTCAGCTCGGGGGTGGTGAAACGCTCCGCGTTGGCCAGCGTCTGCTTGCGCTCGTAATCCGCGGGCGCCAGGTGCAGGTTGGCGCGCGTGATTTCGATGTAGTAGCCGAACACGTTGTTGAACCGCACCTTGAGCGACTGGATGCCGGTGCGCTGCCGCTCGCGCGCTTCGATTTGCGCGATGTACTGGCGGCCGTTCAGGCTGAGGTCGCGCAACTCGTCGAGCTCGGCGTTGAAGCCGGAGCGGATGGCGCCGCCGTCGGCGATGGAGAACGGCGGCTCATCGGCGATGGCCTCCAGGATGAGGTTGGCCACGTCGGGCAGCTCGTCCAGGCGCTCGTGAATGGCCCGCAAACGGGCCGCCTGCTCGGTATCGAACGAATGCTTGAGCGCGGGAATCTTATCGAGCGAGCGGCCCAGCGCCAGCAAATCGCGGGGGCCCGCGGAACCCAGCGTCACCTTGGCGAGCAGGCGCTCCAGATCGAGAATGCCTTCGAGCTGCCGGCGAAGCTCCGCGCGGAGAATGGTCTGCTGCAGTAGCTCGCCCACGGCTTCCAGGCGCTGCTCGATTTCGGCGCGGTCCATCGAGGGCCGCAGCAGGCGCTGGCGGAGAAGCCGGCCCCCCATGCCGGTTGCGGTCCGGTCGAGGATGGCAAGCAGTGTGGCCTGGGCCTGCCCGGTGGCATCGGCCGCGAACAGCGGCTCGACCAATTCCAGATTGCGCACGGTGACGGCGTCGAGCACCATGGAATCGGCGCGGTCGTAGTAAGTGGGCCGGTCGAGGTGGTCCAGCGCCGCCCGCTGCGTGTCGCGGAGGTAGTGCAGGATGGCGCCCGCCGCGCCGACCGCCGCCGGACGGTTGGCCAGTCCGCAGCCGTCGAGCGAGAGCAGCTTGAAATGGTCGCGCAGCGTGCGGCCGGCGTAGTCGTGGCTGAAAATCCACTCCTCGAGCTCGGTGCGGACGAAGCGTCGGGCAGGGCGATCGTCGCCGGTGAGCAGCGGAAGGTCGGCCGGGAACAGGACTTCCCGCGCGCCGAGGTGTTCGAGAACGCCGGCGACTTCGGCGGGCTCCATCTCCGTGACGCGGAATTCGCCGGTCGAGAGATCCACATGCGCCACCGCCGAGCGCGGCCCCGCCCGCGCCACGGCCGCCAGGTAGTTGTTCTCGCGCGAGCCTACCAGGTTAGCGTCCATGGCCGTGCCCGGCGTCACCACTCGCGTGATTTCGCGCTTCACCAGAGTCTTGGCGAACTTGGGGTTTTCCATCTGGTCGCAGATGGCCACCCGATAGCCCTTTTGGATCAAGCGCGCGATGTATCCGTCGGCCGCGTGGTAGGGCACGCCGCACATGGGAATGGCGGCGCCCTTTTCCTTGTTGCGCGAGGTGAGCGTGATTTCGAGTTCGCGCGCGGCCACCACGGCGTCTTCGAAAAACAGCTCGTAGAAATCGCCCAGCCGGAACATCAGCAGGGCGTTGGGCACCTGCTGTTTGATGCCGTTGTACTGCCGCATCAGGGGCGTGGTGGCGTCGGAGGACATCTTAGTGGGGCGGACCCCCTGACGTGGCGCACGCACTCTTGCGTGCGGGGTGCCCTCTGGGCCGGGCACTCGTGCCGACACGCTGTGTGGCCGCCAAGCGTCGAGAAGAGTCTCGACGCGGCACGCAAGAGTGCGTGCGCCACATCACGCGTAGATGCCCCGGAGCTTGATGGCCTGGGCCACGCGATCCAGAGCCAGCATATAGGCCGCGATGCGATTGTTCACGTGGTGCGCCCGGGCGTATTCCACCACCGCGTCGAAACTCTCCGTCATGATTTCCTCGAGGCGCTGGTTGACAAGCTGCTCGTTCCAGAAGAACCCCTGGCGGTCCTGCACCCATTCGAAATAGGAGACCGTCACGCCGCCGGCGTTGGCCAGAATGTCGGGGATCACGAAGATCCTGTTGCCGGCCAGAACCTCGTCGGCCAGCGGAGTAGTGGGGCCGTTGGCGCCCTCGCAGAGGATTTTGCACCGGATTCTCTCGGCGTTCCCCGAATGGATCACGTTCTCCGTGGCGGCGGGGATCAGCACCTCGCACTCCAGGAACAGGGCTTCGTCCTTGTCCATGTCTTCGCCGCCCGGAAAGCCGGTGATGGAGCCGGTCTCCTGGCGGTGTTTCTGAAGCGCGGCGATGTCGAGACCCTTGGGATTGTAAACTGCGCCGTCGTATTCGATCATGCAGACGATTTTGAATCCGATGGCGCTCATGAGCTTCGCCGCCATGCCTCCCACGTTGCCGAAGCCCTGGATCACCACCCGCGAATCCCGCGGTTTGAGGCCGAGCAGCTCCAGCGCCTTCAGGATGACAATCATGCAGCCGCGCCCCGTGGCCTCCGGGCGGCCGCGCGATCCGCCCAGAGCCATCGGCTTGCCGGTCACCACGGCCGTGACCGTGTGGCGCGCGTGCATCGAGTAGGTGTCCATGATCCACGCCATCACCTTCTCGTTGGTGTTGACGTCCGGCGCGGGAACGTCGCGCTCCGGCCCGATGAAGTCGATGATCTCGGCAGTGTAGCGGCGCGTGAGCTTTTCCAGCTCGGCGTCGGAAAGCACGTTGGGATCGCAGATGACGCCGCCCTTTCCGCCGCCGAACGGGATATTCACCACGGCGCATTTCCAGGTCATCCAGGAGGCCAGCGCGCGGACCTCGTCGAGGGTCACGTCGGGGGCGAAGCGGATGCCGCCCTTGGCCGGCCCCCGCGCCAGGGAATGCTGCACGCGATAGCCGGTGAAGACCTCCAGGCGGCCGTCGTCGAGCAGCACCGGGATGTGGACGGTAAGCTCCTTGGCGGCGGAGCGCAGCACCTTGCGCATGCCGTCATCCAGCTTGAGCCGCATGGCGGCCTCGTCGAACCGCGCCGCGGCGGCGATCCAGGGATTCTTTTCATTCTCGAGTGAAATGGGAACGGACAGCGTGTGCGTGGCCACTGTTCATGCCTCCGGTCTCATTATGCCAGAGGCGGGACAGGCCTCCCGGCCCCTACCCTCCCAGCACTTCCAGCGCCTTCAGAATCACCGGGTCGCGCTGCGCTTCCACTTCATCGCCTTTCTCCACGCCGAATGCCTGGTTGAAGATTTCGGTCTTGAGGCGATTGAGGACAAACTCCCGCTCCACGGACCATTCCGCGATGCCCGGTTGAATGTTGCGTTCCGAAAGAAACACGTGGAACTCGTCCAGGACTTGAGGCGTGACCTCGAAGTCTTCAGTGACCTTGTTGTTGCGGAGATACTCGGTGGCGAAGTTGGTGAAGGAGCCGCTGGCATCGAGCACCGCGCGCAGGCGGTTGGTGGCCGGCGGATAGACCACCAAGTCCGGCTGAATGCCGCCGCCGCCGGTCACTACGCGCCCCTTGTCCGTGCGGAATTCCTTCTGCGTATTGGGGTGCGCCGTGGCGCCGGCCAGCTCGAACTGCGCGGCGTCCAGCGGTTTCTGGATGGAGCGGCCGCTGGGCGTGTAGTATAGCGCGGTGGTCAACGCCAGGCCGGTGCCTTCGCTCAGCGGAAAAACGCTCTGGACCAGCCCTTTTCCGAAGCTGGCCTGCCCGATGATGGCGCCGCGGTCGTGGTCCTCCATGGCGCCGGAGACGATTTCCGAAGCGCTGGCGGTTTTTTCGTTGATCAGAATGGCCAGCTTGAATCCGTATGGAGTGGCGATGGACGGCACAACTTCGGATGTCTCCGGCACGTTGCGGCCGCGCACCGTGACGATCTTCGATCCGGGCTGAAGAAACAGCGAGCAGGTTTCGAGGGCGGCGGTCAGCAGTCCGCCGGGATTGTTGCGCAGGTCGAGAACCAGCCCGGCAAGCCGGTCGCCTCCCAGTCTTTCGATGGCCTCTTTGAGCTGTCCGCTGGTCTTGTCGTCGAAGCTCGCGACCCGTATGTAGCCGATTCCCGCGCCGATGAAGAAGGTGCGCTCGACACTTGGGGCCTGCATCTCCTCCGGCGTGAGAACCAGGTGCTTGATGCCGGACGCGCCCGGCGGCCGCACTTCAAGCTGCGCCTGCTGCTGGCGCGACTCCGTGAGGAGCTGGGTGAGCTGGTCCAGGTCGAGCCGGTTGATGGCGTATCCGTTGACGGCGACAATCTCGTCGCCCGGCGCCAGCCCGGCCTTGGCCGATGGAGTGCCGGGCAACGTTTCGAGCACAATCACTCGCCCGGGCAGCAGCGAGACCACGCTGCCAAAGCCCTTTTGCGTGGACGATTCCATCCTCTTGAGCTGCTCGAATTGCCCGGGATCGAAGAACACCGAGTGCGGATCGAGCCGGCGCAAGAGTCCGGGCATGGCCCCCTGGTAGAAAGCCTGTTCGGAGGTCACCGGATCGGCGGCGTTCTGCTGCACGATGACATACGCGCCGATGACGCTCTTCATCTGCGAATCGAGGTCGTCCGCGGCCAGCAGGGTGGCGGCAGCGCAGAACACGACTGCGGTGAGGCGCAGCATCAATCCGGCCAGATCGCGGCGATCTGGATTTGGACGCCGGGGAATTGCCTTGGTTCCAGCACGCCCTGAGTCAGGGCCTGCGCGCTGCGCAAGAATCCGCCCTCCAGATACAACACTTCAACCGTGCGGGCTTCCGGCGACACGACCCACATTTCCGGAACACCGAGGCTGGCGTAGTCGGCCAGCTTCCTTTCGCGCTCGCGGTGCGTGTTGCCCGGGGAAAGCACTTCCACCACGAGCTGCGGCGCGGAGTGAATGTAGCCATCCTGTTCGACGATCGTGCTCTTCCGGAAGACGGCCAGATCGGGTACGCGGGAGGTCAGCGGTGCCTTGCGGATCACCAGGCCGAAGACGGCAACCACGACGCGGAATTCGTGTCTGTCCAATTGCGCGACGAGAGCATCGCGCATGTTCTCTACGATCAGCGTGTGATTCCACTTATTTGGCGGCATGATCCGAATCTCTCCGTCGACCACTTCCTCGATGGCGTCCGTCACCTCCGGCATGCGAAGCCACTCTTCGTATGTGACCGTCCGCGGATTAGGTAAGCTTGCCATGGCGGCTCCCGATAACCTCTATTCTATCGCGCGAACCTCGTCGCGTTTTTGCGCTGGTGCCGGTCGAGCGCCAGCTCGATCAGCCGGTCGATCAGCGCGGAAAAGGAGATGCCGCTGTGCTCCCACATCTTTGGGAACATGCTGATGGAGGTGAACCCGGGGATGGTGTTGATCTCGTTGATATAGATCCGGCCGGTGGCGGTTTCGAGCAGGAAATCGACGCGCGCCATGCCCTCGCATTCCACCGCCCGGTAGCACTCCACGGCCAGCCGGCGCACTTCTTCGGTCTCTTCCGGCGTCAGGTCGGCGGGAACTTTGGTCTGCGCGCGGTCCAGCAGGTACTTGTCCTCGTAATCGTAGAATTCGCGCGAGGGCAGAATCTCGCAGGGCAGGGAAGCCATGGGCGCCTCGTTGCCCAGCACCGAGCACTCCAGCTCGCGGCCCGCGATGCCGCGCTCGACGATGATCTTGCGGTCGTACTGCGCGGCCAGCGCCACGGCGGCTTCCAGTTCCTTCAAGTCGTGCGCTTTGGAAATTCCCACCGACGATCCCAGGTTCGCCGGCTTGACGAACATCGGAAATGGCAGGCGGGCGCAGGCTGCGGTGACGTCGGGATTTTCGCGCGTCACCGTCACGTAGTCTACAACCGGCAACAGCCGTTCCATCGAGACACGTTTCATCATCTCCTTGTCCATGGAGACGGAGGAGGCCAGGACGCCGGCGCCCACGTAGGGCAGATCGGCGAGTTCCAGCAGGCCCTGCACCGTGCCGTCCTCGCCGAAGGTGCCGTGCAGGACCGGAAAGACCACGTCGATTTCCGGTTGTGCGCCCGGTTCGGGAAGGATGGACCGCGGGCTCCACCTGCCCTGTTTGTCGATAAAATACTCGATTATCTCGTACTTAGCCGGGTCCATCCGCTGCATGATGGCTTTCGCCGAATTGATGGACACCTCGTGCTCACCGCTGCGGCCGCCGTAAAGGACGGCTACTCGTAGTTTCATAGAATTCGCTTTCCCAATGCCGACATAACCAGTTCGACGGCGAGATCGGCCGTGCGGTTCACTTGGTCAATCACGGGGTTCACCTCCACCACCTCCATCGAGACCATCTGCCCGGAATCACAGATCATTTCCATTGCCAAATGCGCCTCGCGGTAGGTGGCGCCGCCGCGCACGGGCGTGCCGACGCCGGGGGCGTCCTTGGGGTCCACGAAATCCATGTCGAGCGAAAGGTGGAAGCCGCCGGTGCCGTCCGAGGCCAGGCGAATGGCTTCGTCCATCACGGCGCGCAGACCGCGCTCGTCGATGTCGCGCATGGTGAAGGCCCTGACGCCGGACTCGCGCACGTGCGGCTTCTCCATCTGGTCCACGTCTCGCAGCCCTACGATCACCGCATTGTGCGCAGCGATCTTGGGGTGGAAGCCCAACAGTCCGGTCAATTCCGGCGGGCCCATCCCCAGAATGCACGCCAGGGGCATGCCGTGAACATTGCCACTGAGGCTGCTGTCGGGCGTGTTCATGTCGGCATGAGCGTCCAGCCAGATCAGGCCGGCGGTTTGATCCCGCCTGCGGAAATACTGTGACACGCCGCTGGCGGTCCCCACCGCCACGGAGTGGTCGCCGCCCAGCACCAGCGGCACGCTGCCGCGCGAGAGCGCCTGGTCCACCAACGCCGCCAGCCGCCCGCACGCGGCCGTGATTTGCGGAAGGTACTTGGCGTTCGCGTCGCCTTCGGGCAAAGCCTCGGCCTGCTCCACCGGCACGTTGCCCAGGTCTTCCACGGTATAGCCCAGCGACGCCACGCGCGCGTTCAACTCTGCCACGCGCATCGCCGATGGCCCCATATCCACGCCGCGCCGCCCTTGCCCGAGATCCAGAGGCGCTCCGATGATGGCGATGTGCGACTGTCGCATGATTGGCTCTCCGGCCCCGGACTTCGAACTCCAGTATAAGCTCACATTTCCGTTTTGAGCACTTATGATGGCTGCGAGCGCCAGCAGTTGAATGCCGCTTTGACGCCTGGCCTCTGGGTGCAGACTCTGCACTCACAGTAAGCAGGGATTTACCGCTGGGCATTTGTTGAGGTTTGCAGAATGGAGGGGCAGCGGCGGTTGCCAACCGCCGTGCAGGATGCCATCCTGCCCCACAGCTACTTCAGCGACGCGCTGACCTTCGCTTGGTACTCCTGCGCCTTCGCGAGAATCGCACTCTCATCCAGCGTGAGGATTTTGGCATCGCGCACTACCGGTCTGCCGTTGACCATCACGTCGCGCACGTCGTCGGCCTTGAGCGCGTAAACCATCTGCGAGATGGCGTCGTATAGCGGGACGGCGTTCGGGCGGTCGAGGCGCACCATGATCAGGTCGGCACGCTTGCCGGTTTCGAGCGAGCCGATCTCTTTTTCCAGGCCTAGCGCACGCGCGCCGCGAATGGTCGCCATCTCTAGCGCGGTGGTCGCCGGGAGTACTTGGGGATCGAGCGTTGTCACCTTGGCCAGTTTGGCGGCCAGGTCCATTTCCTCGAACATATTGAAGTCGTTGTTGCTGCCGGCGGGGCCGTCGGGGCCGAGGCCCACGGCGATGCCGAGCGCCAACATGCGCACGACCGGCGCTGCGCCGCTCCCCAGTTTCATGTTGCTCGAAGGGCAGTGCGCGACGCCTACGCCGCGCGACCTCAGAATCGCCATGTCGGGCTCGTTGACCCAGACGCAATGGGCGGCCACGGTTCGGCCGGCGAACACGCCCAGCGTATCCAGCACCTTCGTGGGCGTCATGTGGCGCTGAGCCAGCGCGTCGTCGGTTTCCTTCTTGGTCTCGGCCAAGTGAATGATCAGCGGCGCGTTGTACTTGTTGGCCAGCGCGCGCGCGGCCTTCAGCGTCTCGTCGGAATTGGTGTAGAGCGCGTGCGGCGCCACGGCCGCCACCACCAGCGGGTCGTTGCGGAACCGCGTCAGATAGCGCTCGGTAAACCTGAGCGCGTCGGCGGGCGTCTTGGCGTCGGGCACGGGGAAGCCGATGATGGTCTCGCCCAGCACGCCGCGCATCCCGGCCTCTTTGGCCACTTCCGCCACCACGTCCTCGAAATAGTACATGTCGGTGAAGGTGGTGGTCCCGCCGAGCAGCATCTCGAGGCAGCCCAGGCGCGTGCCCCAGCGCACGAACTCCGGGGAGACGTTCTTGGCTTCCGCCGGGAAGATGTACTTTTCGAGCCAATCCTGGAGCCGCAGGTCGTCCGCGATGCCTCGGAACAGCGACATAGCGGCGTGGGTGTGGGTGTTGACCAGGCCCGGCGCCAGGATGGCGTCCGGACGGTCCAGGCGCTGACGGGGATCGAAGCGCGCGTCGATTTCGGCCTTGGCGCCGACGCCCACGATGCGGTCGCCGCGAATGGCTACGGCGCCGTTCTCAATCACCCGGCGCTGCGCGTCTTCGGTGATGACGTAGCGAGCGCTCCAGATCCAGTCGGCCGGTTCGCCGGCCAGCGTGAAGACGAAGAGGAAAAAGCTACAAATACGAAACATCGAAGGGCTTCGGGAAAAGATCTTTGAGACGATGGGTTTCGGTTGTGCCGCGCAGGTTTACCAGAACGATTTCGACGTCGCCGCAGAATTCCCAGAGGATCTGGCGGCAGGCGCCGCACGGCGGCGTGAGACGGTCGGTATCGGCGGCGATGGCCACGCGGCGGAACTTGCGCGCCCCCTCGGAGACGGCTTTGAACACGGCCACGCGCTCGGCGCAGACGGTGAGCCCGTAAGTGGCGTTCTCGACGTTGCAGCCGGTGTGGATGCGGCCGTCGATGTCTTCAATGGCGGCGCCGACCCTGAATTTGGAATACGGCGCAAAAGCGTTTTCGCGGGCGGCCAGCGCGGCGGCGATCAATGCGTCGAGCAAGTCTATGCCTCCAGCCGCGGCAGCAGCGCCTTCAAAAACCGCACCAGCGTATCCCGCACCATGGCGCCGGTTTCGAGCACTTCCTCGTGATTGATCTTCTGTTGCGGCACGATGCCCGCCGCCATGTTGGTGACGCAGGAGATGCCCAGCACCTTCATGCCCATGTGGTTGGCCACAATCACTTCCGGCACGGTGGACATCCCCACCACGTCGGCGCCAATGGCGCGCAAGTAGCGGATTTCGGCGGGCGTCTCGTAGCTCGGCCCGAGCATGGCGGCGTACACGCCTTCGGTCATGGGGACGCATAGTTCCGCCGCCACCAGCTTGGCCGTCTCGCGGAACTCTCGCGAGTAGGCTTCCGACATATCCGGAAAGCGCGGCCCGAGCGAATCGTCGTTCGGCCCCACCAATGGGTTCGAGCCTTGCAGGTTGATGTGGTCGGAAATGAGCACCAGCCCGCCGCGCTCGAGCGCCAGGTTGATGCCGCCGGCGGCGTTAGTGAACACCATGGAGCGCACGCCGATGGAGCGCAGCACGCGCACGCCGTACGTCACCTGGGCGGGCGAATAGCCTTCGTAGAGGTGCGCGCGCCCGGCCATCACGGCCACGCCGAGCGAGCCGAGCCTGCCGACGGTCAGCTTGCCCGCGTGGCCCACGGCGGTGGATCCCGGCCATCCGGGAATCTCGCCGTAGGGGATGTCCGTCCGCTCGCTCAACTCGCCGGCGAATGCGCCCAGGCCGCTGCCGAGCACCACGCCGATGGACGGCCGCAGCGGCGTGCGCTCTTCAATATATCGTTTGGCTTCGCCCGTCACAGCAACATTCCCGCGATGCAGGCCGACATGAAGTTGGCCATCGATCCCGCGGCCACCGCCCGGATTCCCAGCCGCGCCAGGTCCGATCTCCGGTTAGGCGCCAGCGCGCCGATGCCGCCGATCTGGATGGCGATCGAACTGAAGTTCGCGAACCCGCACAGGGCATAGGTGGCGATGGTGAAGGAGCGCGGATCGAGCTTTCCCTTCATCGGCCCCAGTTGGAGAAACGCCACAAACTCGTTGGTCACCAGGCGCGTGCCCAGCAGGTTGCCGATGGCCGAGGCGTCGTGCCATGGCACCCCCATGATCCACGCCACCGGCGCGAAGACAATGCCGAAGATTTTTTCGAGCGACTCCGGCAGCCACCCCATCAGGGGCAGGGCGTGGATAGAGCCGAGGATGCCGTTGCACATGGCAATCAGCGCCAGGAACGCGATCAGCATCCCGCCCACGTTCAGCGCCAGGTGCAGCCCGTCACCCGCGCCCTGCGCCGCCGCATCGATCACGTTGACCGCGGTCTTCTCCACCTGGATCTCGACCTTGCCCGCGGTGGCCGGCCTCTCCGTCTCCGGGATGAAAATCTTGGCCAGCATGATGGTGGCCGGCGCGGTCATGATCACGGCCGTGAGCAGGTGCACAATGCTGACCCCCGCCACCTTCACGTAAGCCGCCATCACCGAGCCGGAAACGTGCGCCATCCCGGCGGTCATGACGACAAAGAGCTCGGACTCCGTCAGGCCCGCGAGAAACGGTCGGATGGTGAGGGGCGCCTCCGTCTGGCCCATGAAGATGCTGGCCGCGACGTTGAGCGACTCCGCGCCGCTCACCCCCATCACCTTCTGCATCAGCACCGCCATGCCCCGCACCACCCACTGCATGATCCCCAGGTAGTACAGGATGGAAAAAAACGACGCGATGAAAATGATGATCGGTAGCACCTGAAATGCGAAGATCACGCCGAACGGCCCCTTCTGGATGCCCAGCGGCCCGAACAGGAATTGGGAGCCGGCCTCGGTGTATCCCAGCATGGCGTTCACGCCCGCGCCGATGGCCTGGAAAATCTTGCCGAAGTCCGTCTTCAGCACCAGCACCGCGAACGCGAACTGAAGGCCGAGGCCCCAGGCCAGAATCGACAGCTTGACCTGGCGCTTGTGGGTGGAGCACAGCCAGGCGACGGCCAGGATGACAGCTAGGCCCAGGAACCCCGTGTAGCGGCCCATTTTACCCCACAACTTCCAGAATGAGTTCCCGTTCCTCGGGTTTCTGCGCGGAGATGCGGAACGCGTCTTCCACCATCTCGGCGGCCTCTTCCACGCGGTCTTCCTTGGTGTAGTACAGGCGGCACAGCACCGAGCCGGCGTCCACTTTTTCGCCGGCCTTGACTTCGAGGATGATGCCCACGGCGGGGTCGATGGCGTCCTCTTTCTTGTCGCGCCCGGCGCCGATCATGTTCGAGGCGGCGCCGATGTCCTGGGCGTCGATGGAACTGACGTAGCCGCCGCGCGGCGAGGCCACCTCGCGCATGCCGGTGGCGTTGGGCAGCAGCTCGAACTTGTCGAGCGCCTGCGGATTTCCGCCCTGCGCCGCCACCACTTGTTTGAACTTCCGGTAACCCGAACCGTCCACCAGCTTCTCCTCGGCGAGGCGTCGCGCCTCTTCGAGCGAACCGGCCTTCTTGCCGAGGTAAATCATGCGCGCCGCCAGCTCGATGGAAAGCTTGGTCAGGTCGTTCGGCCCGGCGTTTTGCAGCGTCTGCGAGGCCTCCATCACTTCCAGGGCGTTGCCCACCGCGTAGCCCAGCGGCTGGCCCATGTCGGTGATGAGCGCCTGCACCTTCTTGTCCATGCGGCGGCCAATCCCCACCATCATCTGTGCCAGGCGGCGCGCGTCCACCTGCTTCTTCATGAAGGCGCCGCTCCCGACTTTGACGTCGAGCACCAGCGCGTCCACTCCCTCGGCCAGCTTCTTCGACATGATCGAGGAGGCGATCAGAGGAATCGATTCCACCGTGGCGGTGACGTCGCGTAGGGCGTACAGTTTGCGGTCCGCGGGCGCCAGACGGTCGGTCTGCCCGATAAAGCACAGCCCCAGCTCCGAGAGCTGTTCTTCAAATTCCTCGGCGGTGAGGCTGGTGCGGAAGCCGGGGATGGATTCGAGTTTGTCGAGGGTGCCGCCGGTGTGGCCGAGCGCGCGGCCGGACATCATGGGCACCACCACGCCGGCGGCGGCCGCCAGCGGCGCCACGATGAAACTGGTTTTGTCGCCCACGCCCCCGGTGGAGTGTTTATCGACCTTCACGCCGGGAATGGAGGAAAGATCGACGGTGTCGCCGGAACGCAGCATGCATTCCGTGAGGCGGCTGACTTCGCGGTCGGACATCCCCGAGAAGAAAACGGCCATCAGAAAAGACGACATCTGGTAATCGGGAATGTCGCC
>JBEKSR010000035.1:0-66489 GCA_049516835.1 Bryobacteraceae bacterium
AATCCTGGGGTCGCAGGGGCCAGGCCCCCGAGGCCCCCAGTCTCCGCCTCCGTCTCGTGCAAGCGAGTTCATTAGACAATAAATAATTTAGGTGGGTGTCTCAAAGTCATTGACAAATTCCGCAGAGCGGTCAAAGCCGTCGGTTGGGAGGGCCACGGTCGGTCTTGCCTTTTCCGTTCAAGTGTACAACACCGTTGGCCCTAATCACACGGGTTGTACCGTTTACCGGGAGGGAAGAGAGGGCCGGGATGGCCTTTTCCGCCATGGCGAAGAACATCGGGTCTATTTCAACCCCTATACTCGTGTACCCAACAGCCACGGCGGCGGCTATCGTGGACCCCGCGCCCATAAAGGGGTCAAGTACGGTGCCGATTCCGAGTGGGAGGGATGCTCTGACGATCTGGCGCATGAACGCCTGTGGCTTCAGTGAAGGGTGCGGAGCGATCTTGCGCTCTTCAGCACGAGTGGGAGAGGACGGGATCACGTCCAAGAAGGGAGCATCAGCCGCTACCCTCCTGAGTCCTCCCGTCTTCCATTTGCGGAGATTGTCTTGGACCCTGCCCTCGCATGGCTTTCGGAACAGGCCCCACGGTTCCCAAGCGGATCGCGGCATAACAGTCACATCCGAGAACTCCTTGTGCGCATTCTTCGGCCTGTCCCCGCCACGCAGTGTCTGGACGAGCCTTATGATCTCGCCGCGCTTCTCAAAACCAGCCGCCATCAGGGGCGTGTAGACGAGATGCGAAAGCAACGGACTGCTGGCAATAAACAAGTGGCCTCCAGGCACCAGAATGCGCAGGGCCTTGCCGGCAAAGGATGTGAAGAATATTCTTAGCTGCTGTAGGTCCGATTCCGTCAGAACAGTGAAACGGGGTACTGGGTTGCGTTGGCAACCATCAAAAGACGGCGGTATCCGCCAGACTCCACCCCTTCGGTTTCGCAGTTTCCGCTTTTCCTCCGCAGTATATTCCCGGAGCCCATACGGCGGATCAGTGACGATAGCCTGAACGGAACATTCCGGTTGCGCATCCATCCAGACCAGGCAATCCGTCAGGTGGAGAGCATACCCGACGTTACCTGCTTCTTGGCCCGCAGACGCCTCAACTCGACGGGCAGAATTAAGCAGAGCGTGCGGATTCGTCATGGCCGCTACCCCCCGAAGGGCCACACCCGCTCGATGGTTTTGCTGAGTATCCAGCTCTTGTCGTCGGCGTTGAGGAACTTCATGTCGTCGCGGACTACCGTCAGCGCCTGCTCGTATTTCGCCACGGGCTCGAGGATGGGCCAGTCGGTGCCCCACATCAAACGCCGCGGGCCGTAGGCGTCGTAGAGGCGCTTCACCAGTTCCTGCGAATCCAGCCACGGGTATGGCTGGCGCGAAAGCGACCAGGTGTGCGAAATCTTGACGAACACATTCGGGAAGCGCTTCAGCGCGATCAGTTTTTCGAGCTCCTGGGGCTGGCTCACGGGGCAATCCGCCATGTGGTCGATCACCAGCGTCAAATCGGGCAGCTTCTCCATTAACTGGGCGACCTGCGGCATGCGCCCGATGGCGGCCAGCACTGTCATGGGCACTTTCAGTTCCAGGCAGCGCTTCCAGAGCGGGGGCATCAGCGGCCCCGTCAGCCAGTCGCCGGAAGCGCCGCCGCCGGGGCTCAGACGCACTCCGCGGAATCCCTGCGCGGTGAGCTGCGAAAGCTGGTCCGGCGCGGCCGGGTCCAGCGGGTCCACGCGGCACACACCCTGGAAGGTGCCCGGATATTGCTTGAGCACGTGCGCCAGAAAGCGGTTGTCGTAGCGGTAGTGAATCACCTGAATGATGACGGTTTTCGAGACCCCGTTGGCCTTCATGAGATCCAGCAGGGTCTCCGGCGCGGCATCGCGCGCGGGGACATTGGCCCCCTGCGCGAACGGGAACTCGGGGTCGTGTTTCCAGGTGTGGACGTGGGAATCGACGATGCGATAGTCGGCGGCCGCGAGTGTGGTCATGGCGAGTGTGGTCCCGATGAAGGTCCGGCGCGAAACATCAGACATAAATCGGCTCCAGCGTGTTGACCACGTAAGCTCCGCACCGCTCGTAGCTGACGCGGGGGCCTTGGCGGGCTATGTCCAGATCCACTATGAGCCAGAGCTTGAGCGAAGCCGACTTCAGCACGCGATGGCAGGCCGGAAAGTCCACGTCTCCGTCGCCCAGGTCGTAGATGTTCTGGAGGAAGCCGCCGGGGCCGCGCTTGGCATCTTTGTAGTCCGCCAGCATCAGCCGGTTCTTGTACCGCTCCAGGATCTTCGCCGAATCCATGCCGGCCAGGTGAAGGTGGGCGGTATCGGGCGATAGCCAGAACAGCTTGGGATCGGTCATCGTCATGCAGCGGTCCAGCTCGTCTTCGTTCTGCACCATCTGCCCCATGTGGTTGTGGAGGCCCGCCTTGAAGCCCATTTCGCCGGCCAGCTCGCCGAGTTGGTTATAGCACTCGCACATGGTTTTGAAAGCGTCCGGAGCCGCGCCCGCGTTGCGATTCGGCGAGAACACCACCAGCCGTTCCGCGCCGAAATTCTTGAGGAAGGTCATGGCCACCTTGGCGCTGTCCAGGACCTCCTTGCGTCTGGAGGGGTCCTGTGCCGGGCCGTTGAACGAAATGGTCACCACGCGCAGCCCGCGTTTGGAAACTTCCGCTTCCATTTGTTCGGTGGTGATGCCGTAGGTCTCCAGAATCCTGGGGAACTGCGTCAACCGGAGGCCGATAAACCCGGTGTCGCGCATGACGTCGAGGATGTCGGTGAACTTCGATCCCTTGAAGGAATTCCAGAGATTCGACCCCAATCCCCACTTCACGTTCTGGTTGGCGGGAAGCCGGCCGGCCGCCCGTCCCAGGGTGGCTGCCAAGACACCCAGGGTTCCTAATACATCGCGCCGTGTCATCATAGTGCTAATCGTACACTGGTTACGGCTCCTCATGAAGCGCGACTTTTGGCGGTCGCTGGCGGCGGTTGTGTTGGGCAACGCCATCTACTTCGGCGTGGAGCGGTTCCTGCCGCCTCGGGCGCAGCACCAGCTCTATCAAATCGATTGGGGACTGGCGGTGGATTTCTGGATCTGCCTGGCCTGTTACGGGCTGATCCGGCTCATCCGCTGAAGCGGTGAAAAAATTCAGCCGCGCAGGCGGCACCGCCTGCGCCACCACTGCCAACCCTGCATTGCCCCAAGTGCAGAGGCGGGGCAGACGGTGCCGCCTGTCTTGAAGCCTACTTCAGCTTTTGGAGCTTTTTGCGGATCTCGGAAGCATTCTTAGCGTCGGAGGCGAGCGCCAGGTACTTGGTATACGCTTCCTTGGCCGCACTAGGGTCCTTCAACTTTTCCTCGGTTTCACCCAGCCGCAGCCAGGCGTCGCTGTTGCCCTCGTTCCACTTGGTGGCTTCGCGAAACCGCAAGGCTGCGGACCGGTACTTGCCCGTCTTGAAGTAGAAGTTGCCGATTTGCAGTTCCTTCTCGGCCTGGAGGGGATTGAAGGAATACTCTTTCACCGCCAGCGATGTGTCTTCTTCCGGAGGGACCTCCTGCTGGCCGGACGTGGCGGGCTGCGACCGCTGCTTCTTCAGTTGGCCGCCCTGATCTTGTGCGTGGACGAGCGCCACCGAAGCCACGAGCAGCGCCAGAATCCAGCGTGACATAATTCAATTATAGCTTCCCCTCCCATGGAACTCCGCGACAAGGCAGGCCAGCTTCCGCTGGTTCCGGGCGTATATCTGTACAAGGACGCCGGAGGCCGCGTCATCTACGTCGGCAAAGCCAAGAGCCTGCGCAACCGCGTCCGCAGCTACTTTTCCGAGGACAAGCTGGCCGACGCCAAGACCGGAACGCTGATCGCGGAAGCGCGGGACATCGATTACATCCTGGTCGATAACGAGAAGGAGGCGCTGGCGCTCGAGAACAACCTGATCAAGCAGTACCAGCCGCGCTTCAACGTCCTGCTGCGCGACGACAAGACCTATCCGTACATCAAGCTCACGCATGAGAAGCACCCGCGGGTCTACGTGACGCGCCGGCTGCGCAAGGACGGCTCGACTTACTTTGGTCCTTACTTTCCGGCCAACCTGGCGCACCGCCTGGTGCATTTCATCCACCGGCATTTCCAGGTGCCGTCGTGCAAGGTCGACCTGACGCGCTACCATCCGAAGCCGTGCCTGCAATATCACATTCACCGCTGCCTGGGACCTTGCGTCGAAGGTCTGACTACCGGCGAAGCCTACGCCGGCGCGGTGCGCGACGTGAAGCTGTTCCTGGAGGGCCGGCACAGCGACCTGGCGCGCGGCCTTCGCGCGCGCATGGAAACGGCCTCCGGCGAGATGCGCTTCGAGCAAGCCGCGTCGCTGCGGGACCTGCTGGCCACGGTCGAGGAGATCGGGGAGCGGCAGAAGATGGCCGCGGCCGAGGGCGACGATGTGGACATCTTCGCCTGCTACGCCGAGCCGCCCCTGGTGGCCCTGAACCTGTTCCACCTGCGCCACGGCCAGATCGTGGACCGGCGCGAGTTCTTCTGGGAAGACCAGCCGGATTTCGACGAACCGCAGTTCTTCTCTTCGCTGCTGAAGCAGCTCTACCTGGACCAGCAGTACATCCCGGCGGAAATCCACGTGCCCGTGGAGTTCGAGGATTGCGAGGCGCTGGAGGAGCTGCTTTCGGAGAAACGGAACCATCGCGTGGAGATCCGCACGCCGCAGCGCGGGCAGAAGAAAGCGCTGCTGGACCTGGTCCGGAACAATGCCAGGCACAGCTTCGACACGCGGTTTCACGTGCTGAAACCTTCGTCGCGCGCCATTCAGGAAGCGCTCGAAGACGCTTTGAACCTGCCCGCGGCGCCGGCGCGCATCGAGTGTTTCGACGTCTCCCACATCCAGGGCACCGATAAAGTGGCCAGCATGGTGGTGTGGGAAGACGGCCGGATGAAGAAATCGGACTACCGCAAATTCATTATCAAGACGGTGATCGGCAACGACGATTTCGCCAGCATGCGCGAGGTGGTGGCGCGGCGCTATGCGCGCCTTCAGGAAGAGAAACGGGCGATGCCCGGGCTGGTGCTGATCGATGGCGGAATCGGGCAGTTGCACGCAGCGGCCGAAGCGCTGGAAGCGGTCGGAATCGTGGACCAGCCGCTGGCCTCGATCGCCAAGCGCGAGGAGATCGTCTACGTCTACGGGCAGGAGGACGAGCCGGTGGTGCTGGACCGCTTCTCGCCGATCCTGCACCTGATTCAATCGATCCGCGACGAGGCGCACCGCTTCGCGGTGACGTTCCACCGGTCGCGGCGGAACGCGCGGCAGCTTACGAGCGAGCTGGACGCCATCCGGGGCGTGGGAAAGAAAACGGTGCAGAAACTGCTGAAGGAGCTCGGCAGCTCGGAGTTGGTGCGCGCGGCCTCGGAGGACCAGTTGGCCGCGGTGGTGGGCCGCGCGGCGGCGCGACGCGTGAAAGCGCACTACGCGACGTAGGCCCTCCGGCTTGTGCCACACTTTCAATATGAGAAGACTGATTGTGCTAGGAGTGGCGTGCTTGTCCCTGGCCGCCGCGCAAGAGACCCGCAGGGAAATCACCAACGCCGCCACCACGCCCGCCGCGGACGCCAAAGCGAACAGCGACCAGGTGCCGGATGTCTATGCGGTGAGCAGCCAGTTCCAGCGCGTGCTGATCTTCCGTTTCAAATACCAGGCCGATCTGCTGGCCGGCATGGAAAAGATGGTGAAGGAAAACAAGATCCGCAACGCCGTGATTCTGGCGGGCGCCGGCTCGTTGCGAGGTTACCAGGTGCACCAGGTGAGCAACCGCACGTTTCCGTCGAAGAACATGTTCGTGAAAGACCCTACCGCGCCGGCCGACCTCATCGGCATGAACGGCTACGTCGTGAACGGAAAAATCCACGCGCATATCACCATGGCGAATCCGGAGAAGGCTTTCGGCGGCCACCTGGAACCGGGCACCGAAGTCTTCACCTTCGCGATTGTGACGGTGGGGGTGCTGCCGGACGACCTGGATCTCACCAAGCTGGACGACAAGACCTACCGGTAACCTGGGCGCCCGCCGTACGTCATGAGAAGATAGGGATGGGTATGCGTTACCGTCTTCTGGCTGGCGTGTTCGCGGTCTGCTTGGTTGCGGCGGCCCAAACTCTGACGTTGCGGGAGTTGGTCAGCTTTGTTCAATCCTCCGAGCAGCTCATCAAGGAGGGGAAGCAGACGGATAGCGAAGTGGCGAAATACCTGGCCAAGGTGAGACTCACGGAACGCCTGGACGACCGCACCATCGAAGAGTTGCAGGGCTATGGCATCGGGGCCAAGACCTTGCAGGCGCTTCAGGCGTTGCGCGACCGGACGAAAGACCTGGTGGCGGCCAAGCCCATCGAGCCGCCAGCCCGGCCTACGCCCATCGCGCCGCCCTCTTCCGAGGAACAGGCCGCCATCATCTCGGATGTGCGCGAGTACGCGCTGAACTACAGCAAGAACCTGCCGGACTTCATTTGCACGCAGGTGACGCGGCGGTACGCGGCGCCCATGCCAGGCACCAGGTGGGGGGGCAGTTCCCTCAGCGATCCTAGCTGGCAATTGCAGGATGTTCTGCAAATACGCCTGAGCTACTTCGAGCAGAAGGAAAAGTACCTGGTGGTGCTGGAGAACAACAACATCCTCAACAAGGACTACCAACAGATGGGCGGCAGCAAGTCGTTCGGCGAGTTCGGCAGCATGCTGCGCGAGATCTTCGAGCCCTCCACGGAAGCCCGATTCGAGTGGGATCACTGGGGGACACTGCGCAAAAAGCTGGTCATGGCGTTCTCCTACCATGTGTCGCAATCCCGCTCGCAGTACCGGCTGGTGGTAGAGGATGCCAAGCTCAGCATTATCACGGCCTACCGGGGGCTGGTGGAAGTGGACCCCGGCACGCATGTAGTGATGCGGGTAACGACCGTCGCGGAGAATATTCCGCCGGACTTCCCCATCAGGAAGGCGGAAGACGACCTCTTCTACGATTACCAGGATATCTCGGGACATACTTTTCTGTTGCCGCTTAAATCGCAGGTCTTCATGAGCGGCGGCGAGGTTCTGACAAGACTCGACGAGGAGTTCCACCTCTACCGCAAGTACTCGGCGGAAGCCGATATCACGTACGACACCGATCCCATACCGCCGCTGCCGGACGACAAGACCAAAGAGACAGTCGCGACCGACTGCAAGAACCCGAAGAACAAGGACCTGAAAGAGTGCAAGGAGTCGAAGCCGGGCAAGAAGTAGCGCCTGTCAGTAGGTCTTCTCGTACTTGTTGCGGCTGTTGTAAACGGTGAACGTGGCGTCCTTCCGCACGGTCGCGCGAAGCCACTTGCCTTCGCAGATCTCGTCCACGTTGGCGATGAAGGGATCGGGCGAGTTGTGGTCCTTGCCGGCGGCCACGGCATAGTGCAGTTGCCAGAGGTCCAGCATGCCGGGCGAGCTATGAATGGTCTGCCAGGATTCAGCCGCGCCGCCCTTGCGCGCGCCATTGTTCATGATGGCCACGCGGGGGTGCAGCGCATGCACCAGTTGCGGCGAGCCGGACATATCCATGCCGTGGTGAGAGACCAGGTACAGGTCCACCGCGCCGATCTTGTTGGCGGGGCAAACCAGGTCGTACTCCTTGTTCCAGGTGAGATCCGCCAGGTCGATCATGCGGAAGCCGCCGTAGGCGATCAGCAGGCCCACGGACTGCGCGTTTTCGGAGGTGTCCACCTCATGCCGCTGGAAGCTGGCGCACTCCGCATCGGGCTGCCCGGCGCCGGGAAGCGGAGAGGCGAGCAGGTCGCCGGCCGAGGAAAGGACCTTCACCTCGATACCTTTAATCGGGATGACGTCGCCGGGTTTGACCTGGATGTGATTGCCCTTGTCGCGGAAGGCGATATAGGCGTTGTAGAGCACCTGGGCATCGCGGGTGGTTTCGGTTTGGGGGCCGTGATCGACGAAGTTGCGGATGGGCAGCTTTTCGGCAAGCTGCGGCACGCCGCCGACATGGTCGGCGTGATAGTGAGTGACCACCAGGTAGTCGATGCGCTTCACCCCCGCCGCCTTGGCCGCGGCGGCGATGCGCCCGGCATCGCGGTGGTTGAAACCGGCCCAGCCCGTATCCACCAGCATGGATTCGCCAGAGGGCGAAACAAACAGCGTGGCTTGTCCGCCTTCGACGTCGATGCAGTAGATTTCGAGGTTCCTGGCTGCCGGCAAAGCGGCCGCGCAGGCCAGGAACAGGATGCCTAGAAACAACTTTTGCATGGCGCGATGGTAGCACGGTGCGCAAATTCGGGGACTGACACCAGCGTCCACGCGGCGCACGGCCCCCAAGGGGGGCACCCCGGCGCCTTGGGACGCGGGTGTCTGGCCCCTACGGGTGTCGGTGCGCGGTGGGGCAAATTCGGGGACTGACCGCTCTGTCCGCGCGGCGCAAAAAGGCCGCGCCTTGGGACAGAGTGGTCAGGCCCCGCTTGCCGGAACAAGCCGCGATGGCATAACGTATCAGATAGCAGATGCCGTTTTGCAGCCAATGCGGGAACCAGGTGGGCGCGACCGAGGCCTATTGCCGCCAGTGCGGCGCAGGCCAGCCGGTGGGGCCGGCGACGTCTCCATCCGGCGCCGACCCGCTGGCGGGCATCCCGCCGCGAACCGCGTCGATCCTGTGCTATCTCCCGGGGATTGGCTGGATCGCATCCATCATCGTTTTGGCATCGGAGAAGTTTCGCCGCAACCGCAACGTCCGGTTCCACGCCTTCCAGGGCCTGTACCTGTTCGTGGCTTGGCTGATGGAGGATTGGGTATTGCGGCCCATCTTCCGGATGACGCCCGAGCTCCACTTTCACGGGGTCATCCAGGCGCTATTGCTGGGCATGTCCATCTTCATGATGGTGAAAGCCGCTCACGAGGAGGCCTACGCACTGCCTCTGTTCGGAGAACTGGCGCAACGGTCGGTGGCGGAGGATTGAACCCCAAAATTCGGGGACAGACCCCAGCGTCCGCGCGGCGCAAAAAAACGCGCCTTGGGACGCGGGGGTCTGGCCCCTCGCGGGTTACTTGACGATATTCTTGCCGAAGTTGAAGCACGGGCCGACGGAGAAGCGCACTGTCCAGCGGCCATCCGCCAACACATCGTTGAACAGGTGATCCCATACCAGGTCGGCCTGGGTGCGTATGCCGACGTGTTTGGAGAAAAGGATGTCGAAGCCGCCGCCGAACCCATAGAATCCAGTCCAATCCGTCTTCTTGCCGGATGGCGCCAGTTCCTGCGCGATGTGAGTAGCGAACCAATCGCTGGCACCGGGGTGCGGGACGGCCTCTTCGTGGATGGCACCGAGCGATGGCCGGATGAACAGCGTCAGGTGCGAGAAGTGGCGATAGGCAAGCTGCGGGCCGACAGCGAAGGTCAGCGACGTCGAATGAGCCGACACGGCCAAGACGTACCCGGGAGGGAGCAGTTTGGCGGCTATATATTGGGGGATCGCGTCATTTATTGGCTTGCTCAAGGCGGGCGGCAGCAGGTCCGGTGTCAGCACCAGATCGCCGGTGGAACGGCTGAAGTCGAATCCCAGCGAGTACCAGGGTTTCGGCCGGTAGCCGAACTGCGCCTGAAAACCGTTCTCAAAGAGACCGATGTGGGGGCTGTTGAGGAAGGCGTATCCCGCGAAAACATCAAACTGGCTCACATACGTCTGCTGGGCGGCAACAGGCGAGGCAGCCAAGAGCAAGACGACAGACACGACGATCAGCAGCGTTCCCAGGGCGGATGCACGTTGCATGGAGTTCTCCTTAAGCTATCCGATCCGATGACAAAGGGCTATTGTACCTTCTCTGGCGAGAAAAACAAGGCGAAACGCGGAAATAGTTACGATTTGGGGAATAGAATGGGCAGCGCCGGCTCGGCGGTGAACATACAACGCGCGTTGTGGCCGCAGAGCGGAACCACGGCGGTGTGGTGGTGGGCGCCGTATTGCTGGTTCACATATCTGCCAAACGCCTGGCCGCGCGCCAGACGCGTGGGGCCCTGGGCCATGGCGGGGCAGGAACTATCGAAGCCGCCTAAGGGCAGGATGTCGATTTCACCGAGGAGGTAAGTGACAGGCCGCGCGGCAAGCTGCTTCTTCAATTGGTCGCCGGTGAGTTGGGCGGCATAGCCAGTGCGGTTCTGGAGCCCGTAAGGCCAGCGATCGTACGTGGTGCAGTTGCGGGCGTCGGAGAAGGTGAGGAACTCGGAAGCAGCTCCGGCGGGGGCGGGGCGCGCCGGGTCCGGATAGGCGTAGCTCGAAGGGTTGGAGACCACGTAGGTCACGGGAACCCCGAGGGTGTCGTGGACCTGGTTGGCCATCTCATAGCGGGTGACGAACTGGCCGCCGGCGGAGTGGCCGGCCACCACGATGACTCTCAGGTTGGGGAAGATTTCTTTGCGGGCCAGCTTGCGGAGGATGGCGTCGGCGAAATCGTAGGACGTCAGTTTGGGGTTGTTGGTGGCCACGCCGCCGGAGCGCCAACTGTCTTCGGAGCAGCTCCAACTGACTTCGTCCTGGGCGAGGGTGTCGCGGCAGCCCCGGCCGTCATTGGAGGCGAAGCGCGGGGCGACGACCACGGTGTCCTCGAGGGCGCCGGCGAGAAAGGCGGCGGCCAGCGAGGTGCGGAAGTAATTGTCGGCATCGCGCCCCTGGCCGTGGACCACGATCAGCGCGCGGGTGATCTGCTCGTTCTTCGCGTCCAGAGAGTAAGTGCGATAGATGAGGGAGCGCGACGGCCCGCCGGCCAGAGCGACCCACTCGGTGCAATCGGGCGCGGCGATGGTACAGGGCGCGGCGTAGGCAACCGCGGAGATCAGCAAGAGAAATGCGAGTTTCATGGTTGAGAGTTCCAGACCTGGTTGACCAACACTACCACGGATCGCGCCTCGACGGTGTACGCCGTTCCGGTGACGGGCAGCTCGGCGCCAGGGTCCGCGATGTCATGAGGGGGCGTCTGGGCGGTGTCCACGGCTATGAGCCAGCGCCGGCCGGGCACCGCGGGCAACTCGAATTCCAGACTGTCCCAGTGCATGTTGAGCATCACGTGGAGGTCGGGGTCGCCGTCAAAGCCGGCCAGCGTCATGGCCAGCGCCCGCGCTTCCGGATCGGACCACCCCGGAGTGTTGAGTTTGGTCCCGTGCCAAGTCACGTCCGCCAGCCCACGCTGGTTCAACGCGCCGGTAAAGAACCGCCCCAGGCGCAGCGCGGCATGCCTCTTGCGAAACTCGATCATGCGTTTCCAGAAGCGGAGCAGATCGCGGTTGCGGTCCACGAGCGTCCAATCGAACCAACTGGTCTCGTTATCCTGGCAGTAGGCATTGTTATTGCCCTGCTGGGTGCGGCGCACCTCGTCACCGGCGACAAACATGGGGACGCCGCGCGAGAGCAGCAGCAGGGCCGCGAAGTTGCGCACCTGCCGGTTGCGGAGCGCCTCGATGGCCGGATCGTCGGATTCACCCTCGACGCCGCAGTTCCAGCTCCGGTTATCGCCGATGCCGTCGCGGTTGCCTTCGCCGTTGGCCTGGTTGTGCTTGTCGTTATATGAGACCAGGTCGTTGAGGGTGAAGCCATCGTGGCAGGTCACGAAGTTGATGCTGTTGACCGGCAACTGTCCCCGCTCCTGGTAGATGTCGGAGCTGCCGGCCAGGCGGGAAGCCACGGCGCCCACCAAACCCGGATCGCCCTTGACGAAGCGGCGGATATCGTCGCGATAGCGGCCGTTCCACTCGGCCCAGCGATCCCCTGGAAAATGCCCAATCTGGTACAGGCCGGCGGCGTCCCAGGCCTCGGCGATCACTTTGGAATCGGCCAGCTCGTCATCCAGCTCGATCTGCCAAACGACCGGCGGATGGGCGCTGGGCATCCCGTCCTCGCCGCGCGACAGGATGGAGCCTTCATCGAAGCGGAAGCCATCCACGTGGGCTTCCCGCACCCAGTAGCGCAGGCATTCGACGATGAGCTTCTGGGCAATGGGGTGGTTGCAGTTGAACGTATTGCCGCAGCCGGAGAAATCCATGTAATACTGCAAGTCCCAGGGGACCAGGAAGTAGTAAGTGCGGTTATCGATCCCTTTGAACGAGAAGGTTGGACCAAGCTGGTTGCCTTCATCGGTGTGATTGAACACCACATCCAGAACCACATTGATGCCAGCGCGATGCAGCGCCTTCACCATGTCGCGGAATTCGTGTAAGTGGTTGCCGGCCTGGGGGCTGACGCAATAAGCGGACTGGGGCGCGAAGAAGCCCATGGTGCTGTAACCCCAGTAGTTCGGCAGGGGCCGGCCGTCGACCACGCGCAAGACATCGGTCTCATCGAAGTCGAAGACCGGCAGCAACTCGACAGCGGTCACGCCCAGGTCTTTCAGGTAGGGGACCTTCTCAGTGATTCCCGCAAACGTTCCGGGATGCTCGACGCCGGAGGACGGCGATTGAGTAAATCCCCTGACGTGCATCTCATAGACGATCGCGTCCTCGGTGGGACGGTTGAGAGGCCGGTCGCCCTCCCAGTCGTAAGCGGAGGGGTCGATGACCACGGAGCGCATGGAAGCGGCCACGTTGTCATCCGGCCCGCAAGCGCCGGCGCGGTTCCAGAGGCTGTTGGTGTTGCCGCGCGCGTAGGGGTCGATGAGGACCTTATTTTTGTTGAACCGATGGCCGGCGGCGGGGTTGAAAGGGCCATCCACGCGGTAAGCGTAGTGGGCGCCCGCCTGAAGCCCGCGCACGAAAACATGCCAGAAGTGAAAGGTCTTGTTGACATACGGGTTCAGAGGGATCGCCTGAAACGGCCGCGGAGCGTCATGGGCGGAGAAGAGGAGCAGCTCGACACCGGTGGCATTCTCCGAAAAGAGAGAGAAATTGACGCCTTCCGGCGATGGGGTCGCCCCCAGGGGGTGCGGCGAACCCTTCTCGGCGACAAAGGAGACGGGCGGAGCGGCGGTGGCCATCATGGTTCTAACAGTATCAGGTTCTTGTTGCGATTCCGTGAGCATGGACTAATCCCTGCAAACCCATGGAAATTGTCCTCGGGCACTGGCCGACTTCCCGGTACTAATGAGTTCCAGAAGGCAGCTCAAAAATAGTTGTCTGCAACTCAGTGGTTGTTAGCGGGCGAGTCTTGCTTGGCAGCCACAACTCGAACCCGCGGCGGGCCTATTCTCCAGGCACGTTTGCCGACCGCCAGCGGGGGCCGCCCACTCCGATCCCGTTTCTGAAACATGGTTGCAACTATAAGATTCTACGGATCTTTTCGGTTTTAGCTATTGACAATCTCCGGGTGCGTGGCCTATATTTAGAGCGGATGGAAAGCAGCTAGCTGTTGGGGTTGCCTACCACCTGATTCAGTGTACGTGGATCCTCGGTAGGCGAGGCGTCCGCGCGGCAAACAAGCCGCTGCCCTCAGGCATCGAAAGATGCTGTGCGGAGGGTGACCAGGAACTCCCGGGTTAAGGGTCTTTCTAATGTGGCTGAGATCCTCCGGATCTCTCACGGCGCGCGGTGCTGAAGCTTAGACCTGTGGGGGAATCCGGCTGCAATCGCTCGCGATAGGCGCCATTTCTCTGCTCCGGGGGAAATGGCTTTTTCATTTCCCTCCTCTGAGTTTCAACTCGTCTCCAGAAAGGTTTATGGAACCGAACGACGACAAGCCTCCTAGTCAGGGCGGCGACTCGTGGCAGCTTCCGGCGGTGATCCGATAGGAGTTCCAATCGCCTCACCCGCCGCTTCGGCCACGCGATTTTACGGTGATGAACGCGGAGGGTGGAGGCTCTCGTAGTCTTTCTCCCCCTCGACATTTTTAGTGCCAACAGCGCCGGCTTCGGCGCGACGTCCGTACCTTGTTTGCGTGAGCTGCGGGCGGGTTACGAGGGAAGGCATCGTGAACATTCTTTCCAAGCTGTACTACAGGTACAAGAAGATCCTCAAAATACTGAGGCTGTACCTCATCATCGCCGGCCCCGGCATTATCGTCATGGTGGCCGACAACGACGCTGGTGGCATCACCACGTACACTGCCACGGGCGCCCAGTATGGATTCCACCTCATCTGGTTTCTCATCTTGTTGGGTCCGGTGGCCTACTACGTTCAGGAGATGACGGTAAGGCTGGGCGCTGTCACCAAGCGCGGCCATGCCGAAGCCATTTTCCACGCCTTCGGCTCGTTCTGGGGGTGGTTCTCGCTGCTGGACCTGGTCCTTACCGATTGGCTCACCATGATCACCGAGTTCATCGGCATGACAGCCGCCATGAGGATCTTTGGAGTGCCGCCCCTCGTGACGGTCATTGGGGCGTGGATCATCATGAGCGCAATGGTTCTCCAGGGGCGCTACTGGACCTGGGAAAAACTGGCCCTCGTTTTCTGCGGCCTCAACCTGATCTATGTTCCCGCGGCGTTTTTGATCAATCCGCCAATACACGAGGTTTTGCGCGGCGCCCTGATCCCGCATTTCCCGCCAGGCGGGTTCACCAATGCGCTGTTCTTTCTGCTGATGGCCAATATCGGCACCACGATCGCGCCCTGGATGATCTTCTTCCAGCAGAGTGCGGTAGTTGACAAGGGTTTGCAGGAAAAAGACATGCGGTGGGGAAAGATCGACACCGCTTTGGGATCCATGCTGACGGTCCTCGTTGCCGCGTTCTGCGTCATCCTGACCGGCACCCTTCTTCCCGGTCAGCCGATCAACGACGCGGCAACCGCCGCGCTCAAGTTCATGAGTATCAACAAGCACCTGGGAGCCTGCCTTGCCATCGGACTGTTCGATGCGGGATTTCTGGGCGCCATTTGCATCTCACTTGCCAGCTCGTGGGCTTTCGGCGAGGTCTTCGGCTGGGCCCACTCGCTCAACCACCGGCTGAAGGAGGCCCCGTGGTTTTATGCCTATTACATCCTGGTTCTTCTGTTCGCCGGCATTGTGGTGCTGATCCCCGGCGCGCCGCTGGTGCTGATTACGCTTTTCGTTCAGGTGATTGCGGTGACCCTCCTGCCGGCCGCGCTGGTGTTTCTCATCCTGCTCCTGAACGACGAGGAAACCATGGGCGAATACAAGAACACGCTAGTGCAGAACGTGGCCAATATCGGCATCACGGCCATGATTATCGTAGTCTCAACGTTGTACGGGATCAGCGCGCTCTTCCCCAATATTCTGAAGTAACCGAGATAGAGGTAAGTCATGATCGTGACATTTTTCAGGACCACCGTTCAAACCGTCCAGGCAATCAACCGGAAGTACGCAACTCCGCATTTGAAGACGACGCGGTTCGTCAGAGTCTGTCTGGGATTGCTTCGGGGGTACCTGGTGCTGCTTATTGGGATTCTGGTTTTCAAGTTTTTTCAATCGCTTCACTAGATGGAGGTGATCCGTGAATGGAGTTGTGAGAAACCCAGTCGAAGAAACCCTGTTTCTGACCCAGTTGGTCGGGGTGCCCGCATACGTCGGAAACAAAAAGATCGGCAAAGTGGGCGATGTAGTGGCGGTCGACCAGGGCAAAGTGGCGGAGGTCACGCACCTCCAGATCGCGCGACCTTTCGGAGAGCCGCCGTTGCTGGTTCCGGTTACGAAGGTCCGCTCGCTCACACTGCGGGAAGTCGTACTGGACATTGACGACCCCAGGAGCTACGTTCGGCCGGTCGCGCCCGAGGAAGTTCCCCTCCGCGACTATCTGCTGGATAAGAAAATCCTGGACACTGACGACCGTGAGGTGGAAGTCGTGTATGACATCCGGTTGGTCCGGACGGGGAACCGGCTCTACCTCGTCGACGTCGATATCAGCCGGTACGGGCTGTTGGTTCGCCTGGGATTGAAAGGACTCGCCGCGTTCCTGTACAGGCGTGCCGGTGCAGCCAGAAAGAGATTGATCCCCTGGTCCTACGTCCAGTCCCTGCCGCCCCAGTTGGGAACGCTCCAGGGGAACGTCAAGCTGAACGTTCTCAAAGAGAAGCTCTCCGATATTCACCCCGTCGACCTGGCCGACATCCTGGAGGAGTTGGACAGCGCTCAGCGGGCGGTGCTGCTCGATGGCCTCGATACCGAGCAGGCTTCCGACACTCTGGAGGAGATTGACCCGGCCGTTCAGCGGGATATCGTGTTCTCGCTGAGCAAGGAGCGGGTTGCGCAACTGATCGGCGATATGACTCCCGGCCAGGCCGCCGACATCGTTTCCGTTCTGCCCGGGGACAAGAAGAGGGACATTTTGCGCCTGCTTGAGCCCGCTATGGTGGCGAAGATCGAAGAGATCGTGGAGCAGCAGGACACCGCCATCCTGAATTTCGCCACAACCCACTTCCTCAAGTGCCCGCCCGACATGACGGTCCAGCAGGCGCGGGCGAAATTTCGCGAGCAAGCGAAGAAGATGGACGTGGTGATGTACTTCTATGTCGTCGATGAGGCCGACAAACTCCTGGGAGTGCTCGATATCAGGGACCTGTTCATGGCGGAGGACAGCGTCGTGCTCAAGGACCTCATGGTAGAGAGCATCATCAGCCTCAACCCCGGCGACCCGATGAAGCGCGCTTCCGACATGTTCCTGCGATATGGCTTTCGGGCGCTGCCGATTACGGACGAGAACGACAAGATTTTCGGCGTGGTGCCGTACCGCGATGTGATGAACCTCAAACACCGGATTCTGGAGTAGCCATGCGCGTGAACCGCCTCTCCGTACTGATCTTGCCCAGCGTTCTGGCCGGCGTCCTGCCCGCCGCCGGCCAGGAACCCGCCGGGGACCGTTGGACGATTCATTTCCAGGCGACCTCGATCGGGCAACATCACGGGAGCTTCCGCGCCCTCTATGAAGGCGAGAACAGCCTGCCGCCTCATTCCGAAAACCGGGTATCGCTCACAACAACCATCTTCCTGGGTTTTCGCGTCAGTCGGCATGTCGAACTGGTGGTGAATCCGGAAGTGGCGGGCGGCAAAGGTTTCGGCATGGTGACGGGGATCGCGGGCTTCACCAACGGTGAGATTCCGCGCGTTTCCAGCGCAACGCCAACGCTATACGCGGCGCGGGCGTTCGTTCGCACGGTCTGGGCGTTGGGTCCTGAGACCGAGCTGGTGGAAGACGGAGCCAACCAGATCGCTGAGAGCGTGCCGGTCAAGCGGCTTACGACCATCACCGGCAAGTTCGCCGTCACGGACTACTTCGATAGCAATACGTATAGCCACGACCCCCGCAAGCAGTTCATGAACTGGTCTCTGATGTACAACGGCGCCTGGGATTACAGCGCGGACACCCGCGGCTGAACCATGGGGACCATGGAAGAACTGACGATGAAGACATGGTCGCTGCGCCTGGCGCACGTCCTGGAACCTACCACGCCAAATGGGCCGACGTTCGATTTTCGGGTTGCCGAGAACCGCGGCGATATGGTCGAGTGGGAGCGCCGCTACACGCCGAAGGGGCGATTCGGCGCCCTGCGCATCCTCGGTTTTGCCAACCGCGAACACGCGGGCACGTTTCGCGAGGCGATTCTGCCGAATGGAACCACGGACATCGAGTCCACGCGCCGGAACGGAACACTGAAATACGGATTTGGCGTGAACATGGAGCAGTCCATCACCTCCGCAATCGGTGTTTTCGGCCGCTATGGCTGGAGCGACGGCAAGACCGAGGCGTGGGCGTTCACCCAGATCGACCGCTCGGCGAGCGGCGGGATCTCCGTCAGCGGCAGACTCTGGAAGAGGAAGACCGACCACGCCGGCATCGCCGGCGTTCGCAACTATCTTTCGGGCGACCAGCGGAATTTCCTTGCGCACGGCGGCCTTGGCTTCATCATTGGCGACGGCAGGCTGGATCACTACCGGCCCGAGAATATCGTCGAAGTTTACTACTCTTGGCAAGCTACGAAACAATGGACGATCACCACCGATTTTCAGCATATTCGGAACCCGGCATACAACGCCGATCGTGGGCCGGTCTCGGTTGGTACGATCCGCTTGCATTGGGAAAGATAGACATCACGTTGAAACTGTCGAAACAAGAGAATGACTATGACGGACGAAATCGCGCGCCTTCGGAGAAAGGCGGCGGAACTAATCGAACAAGCTGCGCGGCGCGATAGGCCATTATCGCCCGCGGAGGATGCCGAGATCCTGGCCTTGCTGGAACAGGCTCGCGAGTTGGAAATCCATGACAAGCAGGGCAAGAAGGCGCACGACCCGGCCGATTGACTTGAAAGGGATGCTACTGCGCGTCGCGCTTGGGCAATGAATTCGATATGAATTCGCCGATGTCGTGCTTCAGCTTGGTGTGCGAATCGCCGTCGATGTAGAGCATGTGACCCGCCTGGTAGAAACTCCAGGTGATGTTCTTATGCATCTCGGCGTTGAGGCCCATGTGGTTGAAGGTGTGCTCGACGGCGTAATACGGCGTGGCGAGGTCAAAGTAGCCGGCGGCGACCATGACCTTCATGTAGGGGTTCTTGGTCATGGCGTTGCGCAACAGGCTGGTGGTATCGCCGAAACCGTTCTGAACGCCGTAGTCCCAGGGCTGAATGCCCCCGGTAGGGTAATAGTAGAGGTCGGTCTTGTATCCCAGCTCGTTGCGCACATAGTTGGTGAAGATGGCGGTGAAGGGCGGAGTGATGAGCGAACTGGAAGGGTCAAACTCGCTGGTCTCGCCGACATTCAGCGCGGATGGACCAACCAGGCGTCCATCGTAGCGCCCGATGGTCTGGCGCCGGTCGCGCAGCAGTTGGCGAGAGAAGTGCGACACATCGAAACGCAGGTTGCTTTCGTCGATGTAGCGGGCATCGAGTCCGGTATAGCGCACCAGTTTGTCGATGACCGCTTTGCGCTCGGCGGCGGGGAGATCGTCCCCTTTGCTGAGGGCCGCGGCATATTCGCCGGTGGCAAAGCTCTCCACCTCCTTGAGCAACGATTTCAGGTCCTTGCGCTGGAGGTCCGGCGCGGTCTTCTTGTGGTACCAGGCATCCGCGGCATAGGTAGGTAATTCCAACTCATAGACGAGGTCGTCACTGCGGCTCCAGATGGTCTCGAGGTTGAGAGTGGTTCCGATCAGCACCACTCCGTTGAAAGCGATCCCACGGTCGATCAGGTAGCCCGCCAGTCCCGCCGCCCGGAACGTGCCATAGCTTTCGCCGGCGATAAACAGCGGCGAGATTTCGCGGTTGTTGCGCACCAGGTACATCCTCATGAACTCGCCCACCGATTGGATATCTCCCTGCACGCCGTTCATGCGGCGCGCCACCTCGACGGTCTTGGCGCGGCTGTATCCCGTGCCCACGGGGTCGATAAACACCAGGTCGGTTTGATCGAGCCAGGTGTCCTGGTTATCTTTCAGTTCGTACGGTGGAGGCGGCATGCCACCGTTGGGCAGCAGCTTGGGACTGCGCGGCCCCATGCCGCCCATGTGTACCCACATGGACGCCGAACCGGGACCGCCGTTGAAGCAGAAGGTGAGCGGACGCCGCCCAGGATCTGTGACACCGTCCAGCGTGTACGCCATATAGAAGATATGGGCTTCGGTTTCGCCAGCGGGGCTCTTCAACGGCATCTGAGCGACGGTCGCGGTGTAGTTGAGGGCCTTGCCGCCGACGGTCACGGAGTGATGCGTCACGACGGGGGTTTCATCGACTTCTCCTCCAACCGCCGGTCCAGGACCCGCGATTCCTCCGCGGCCGCCGCGGCCTCCGGGCGTCACCTGAGGCTGGGTGGTGGGGGTGGTCGTTGTGGTTGTGGTTGTCGCGGGCGCCGTCGCCGGCGTTTGCGGTTGGCTCTGCCGCCCCTGGGCCCGAGCCTGGGGTGGTTGCTGCGCGAGCAAGAGCAGGAGAAGCGGGGCAATCGGGGTGATTGCACGTCTGAAAGGAGAATTGGTCATTTGGGTGAATGATACCCTAAAACTTCCGACAGGCGGCGGGTGCAGGGCATCGGACCCGGGGACCGACCGCTCTGTCCGCGCGGCGCAAGAAGACTGCGCCTTGGGACAGAGTGGTCAGGCCCTATATGCGGTGGTGGGAAAGTGGGGTAGAATAGAATCACGATGCGGAGGGTTTCCAGTTCGTTGATGGCGGCGCTGATCGTTGTGGCGCTGTTCTGGGGAAACTGCCTCTCCTGTCCGCAGATGCTGCTCACCGTAGCGACGCACCAACCCGCGCATAGCTGCTGCCATCGGACCAAATCGGCGGGCACAAGCTGCCAATCCCAGGGATTGCAGCATTTCCTGAAAGCCGGTCCGGAGTTGCGGACGCCAGCCGTCGCGGTGGTGGCGGTGATGGCGCCGGCGATCGCGGTTTCTCCGCCTCAAGGCGCGCTGATTGCGCCCGTCGAGGTGGAACACACGCCGCCTGATTTACTCTCCTTACACTCCATTTTTAGAATCTAGTCGTTTCCTTCACAGCTTGGGACAAGGAGTGTCCGCATGAGTGCGGACACGGCAGGCATGAGTGCCTGCCCCACAAGTGGGTGAGAGGAAATGAGATTACGATATCTGGTTTGTATCTTGGCCCTTGGGGCGCCGGCGGGGGCGCAGCCGCTGCCGTCGCTGGTGGAAGAGGCGCTGCGGAATAATCGCGAGATCCTGGCGGCGCAGAAGCGGTACGAGGCCGCGCGCCAGCGGCCCAGCCAGGCCAGCAGCCTGCCGGACCCGACGGTGTCGGTGGGCTATACGTCCAATGGCGGGCCGTGGCCGGTAGCGGGCATCGGACGCGAGGCCACCAGCAACGCCGGCCTCACCGTCTCGCAGGAAATGCCGTTCCCGGGCAAGCGCAAACTACGGGGTGAGATCGCGGCGAAAGAGGCCGATGCCGAATTCGAGCAGTATCTCGCGGTTCGGCTCAACGTGGTCTCGCGGCTCAAGCAGGCGTACCACGAGTTGCACCACGCCACCGTGGGCATCGCGTTCGTCAAGCGCTACCAGGACGTGCTCCGGAATATCCTGCGCATATCCGAAGCCCGCTACGCGGTGGGACGCGCGGCGCAACAGGACGTCTTCAAGGCGCAGACGCAGTTTTCCATTTTCGAGACGCAGTTGTTGCGGTACGAGCAGGAACGCGACAGCAAGGAGATCGAGATCGGCGCGCTGCTTAACCGGCCCGCCACGGGGCGCATCGAAGTGCCAGAGGACATGGCGCCGGGCGAGCTGACGGTGACGCTGGATGAGATGCTGGCGCACGCGCGCACCCAGGCGCCGGCGCTGACGCGCGAACAGAAGGTGGTGGAGCGGAGCGAGCTGGCGGCCAACCTGGCGCGTAAGAGCTACTACCCGGATTACACCGTTTCGGGCGGCTACTTCAACCAGGGCGGCCTGCCTCCGATGTGGCAATTCCGCGTGGATTTCAAGCTGCCGGCCTGGTTCGGGACGAAACAGCGCGCGGAGGTCAACGAGCGGGTCTTCACGGCGAGCCAGGCGCGGCACGACTACGAAGCCGCGGACGTTGGAATTCAGGCGAGCATTCGCGAACAGTACACGCTGGCGGCCACAGCGCGGAAGCTCGTGAACTTGTACCAGAAATCGGTGATCCCAGAGGCGCAACTGGCCTTGGAATCGTCCCTGGCCGGTTACCAGACGGGGGCGCTCGATTTTCTTTCGGTGTTTTCGAATTTCATGAACGTGGTGGATTACGAGCTGATGTACCACGAGGAAGTGATGCAGTTCCACGTGGCGCTGGCCAAGCTGGAGGAGCTGAGTGGCATGGAGATGCAGCAATGAAAAAGGTTGTCATTCTGTTTTTGATCGCCGCGGCTTATGTGGGGGGCTACGGCTATGGCCGCTGGTATGCGAAGCCGGCCGCGACCGCCACTGAGCGGAAGCCTCTCTACTGGGTGGACCCCATGCATCCCTGGTACAAGTCCGACAAGCCGGGGATCGCGCCTGACTGTGGCATGAAGCTGGTGCCGGTGTACACGGCCCCGGAAGAGAAGCCGGGCACCCTCGAGATCCCGCCGGAGAAGCAGCAGCTCATGGGCGTCGCGTTCGGGGCCGCCGAGTATGAAAACGCCACCGGCTCGATTCTCGCGGCGGCGCGCGTGACGCTCGATGAAACCAAAGTCGCCAAGGTCCAGACCAAGCTGGAGGGCTGGATCGACCAGGTCTTCGTCAACTTCACCGGGAAGCTCGTCCAAAAGGGCGATCCGCTGCTGACCATCTACAGCCCGGAGGCGCTGGCCACCCAGCAGGAATACCTGCTGGCGGCGAAGGCGCAGCGCCTGATCGAGGACAACCCCGTACACGAGATGCTGGGCAGCACGGAGAACCTGGTGGCGGCGGCGAAGAAACGCCTCGAACTTTGGGACATCAGCGACCCGCAGATCGACGAGATCTCGCGCACCGGGCAGACCCTCAAGAACCTGACGCTCTATTCGCCCATTTCCGGGTTCGTGATGGAGCGCAACGCGTTTCCCAGCCAGCGCGTGACGCCGGACACGGTGCTCTACACGGTGGCCGACCTCTCGACCGTGTGGGTAATCGCGGACGTCTTCGAGTACGAAGCCGTCAACATCCACCTGAACCAGCCTGCGGCCCTGACGCTGGCCTATCTGCCGGGGCGCGCGTTCCACGGGCGGGTGAGCTACATCCTGCCCCAGGTGGACCCCGCTACCCGCACGCTCAAGGTGCGGATCGAGTTCGCCAACCCGGGCTACGCGCTGAAGCCCGATATGTACGGCGAAGTCGAATTCCAGACGGGCGGAGCGCGCAAGCTGGTAGTCCCGCAATCGGCGGTACTGAATTCGGGTGACCACCAAACCGTGTTCGTGGATCGCGGAAACGGCTACTTTGAGCCGCGCGCAGTCAGAATTGGCGAGCAAATGGACGGCCGCATCGAGATACTAGGCGGGTTGAAGGCGGGAGAGCGGATCGTCGTCTCGGGCAATTTCCTCATGGATTCGGAGAGCCGCCTGAAATGATCAACCGCATCATTGAACTTTCGGCGCGCCACCGCTTCATCGTGTTCCTCTTCACGACGGCGGCGGTGATGGCGGGATGGTGGGCTCTGCGCAGCATCCCGCTGGACGCCATCCCCGACCTCAGCGACACGCAGGTAATCATTTACTCGCGCTGGGACCGCAGCCCCGACATCATGGAGGACCAGGTCACCTACCCCATTGTGAGCGCCATGCTGGGCGCGCCCAAGGTGAAGGATGTGCGCGGGTTTTCGGACTTCGGATACTCCTACGTGTACATCATTTTCGAGGACGGCACCGACCTCTACTGGGCGCGCTCACGCACGCTCGAGTACCTCTCGAAAATCCTGCCGCGGCTGCCACAGGGCGTCAACACCGAACTGGGGCCGGACGCCACCGGCGTGGGCTGGGTCTTTCAATACGCGCTGGTGGATAGCGGCGGTCACGACCTGGCGCAGTTGAGGTCGGTGGAGGACTGGTACCTGCGGTATCACTTGCAGTCGGTAGCGGGGGTGGCGGAAGTGGCACCGCTGGGCGGCTTCGTGCGGCAGTACCAGGTGAACGTGGATCCCAACCGGCTGGCGGCGTACGGCGTGCCGATCTCGAAAGTGGTGGCGGCGGTGCGAGAGGGAAACAACGACGTGGGCGGGCGGCTGGTGGAATTCACGGGCCGCGAATACATGGTGCGCGGGCGGGGATACGCGCGCTCGACGGCGGATATCGCGAACATCTCGCTGGCGGTCAGCCCTTCGGGAGTGCCGGTCCTGGTGCGCGACGTGGGAACGGTGACGCTCGGCCCGGACATGCGCCGCGGCGTGGCCGATCTCGATGGCACGGGCGAAGTGGTCTCCGGCATAGTAATCATGCGGCAGGGCGAGAACGCGCTGGCGGTGATCGACCGCGTGAAGGCCAGGCTGAAGGAGATCGAGCCGGGGCTGCCGCCGGGAGTGAAGATCGTCACCGCGTACGACCGCTCGGAGCTAATCCTGGCCTCGATCGACAACCTGAAACACACGCTCATCGAAGAGCTGGCGGTGGTGGCGATCGTGATCCTCATTTTCCTCTGGCACATTCCGAGCGCCATCATCCCCATCCTGACGATTCCCATCGCGGTGGTGATTTCGTTTCTGCCCATGCGCCTGATGGGGATGAGCTCGAACATCATGTCGCTGGGCGGAATCGCCATCGCGGTGGGCGCCATGGTGGATGCCGCCATCGTGGTGGTGGAGCAGACCCACAAGAAGCTGGAAGGGGCGCACCCGGGCTGGACGGCCGGCGATTACCAGCGCGCCATTGTGGGCGCGGTGAAGGAAGTGGGCGGGCCGAGTTTCTTCGCGCTGTTGGTGATCGCGGTCTCGTTTCTGCCGGTGCTGACGCTGGAGGCGCAGGAGGGCCGGCTGTTCAAGCCGCTGGCGTACACCAAGACCTTCTCCATGATTGTGGCGGCGGTGCTGGCCCTCACGCTTGACCCGGCCATGCGGCTGCTCTTCTTCCGCAAGGAAAACTCCCGACTGCGGCCCCGCTGGCTGGCGGGGCTGGTAAACGGGGTTTTGGTGGGCACGATCCATTCCGAGGAGAAGCACCCCGTCAGCCGCGTGTTGATGCGGCTCTACGAGCCGGTGGTTCGCGCGACCCTGCGCTGGAAGTGGATCGTGATTGCGGGCGCGCTGGCGCTGGTGGCGGTGACCGTTCCGGTGTTCCAGGAGCTGGGCTCGGAGTTCATGCCGCCGCTCGACGAGGGTTCGTTGCTGTTCATGCCTACCACTCTGCCGGGCATTTCGGTTGCCGAAGCGCAAAGGCTGATGCAAGCGCAGGACCGCATCCTGATGCGGTTTCCCGAAGTGGAGCGCGTGCTGGGCAAAGCCGGCCGCGCGGAAACCTCGACCGATCCCGCGCCCTTCTCCATGATGGAGGCGGTGATCTCGCTGAAGCCGAAATGGCAATGGCGCAAGGTCGCGACGTGGTACGACAACTGGCCGCAATGGACCAGGGCGTTGTGCGCGCACATCACTCCGGACCACATTTCCACCGACCAGCTCGTCACCGAAATGAACGATGCGCTGCGCATCCCGGGAGTCTCGAACGCCTGGACCATGCCGATCAAGAACCGCATCGACATGCTGACCACGGGCATCCGCACCCCGGTGGGGATCAAGATCTACGGCTCAGACCTGGCCCAGATCGAGCGCGTGGGGAAGGAGATCGAGCGCGTGCTGCCGCAAGTGGCCGGCACGCGCAGCGTCTTCGCCGAGCGCGTGGGCGGAGGCTATTTTCTGGACTTCGATCTGAAGCGCGACCAGCTTGCGCGCTACGGCCTGAGCGTGGACGATGCGGAAATGGTGGTCACCAATGCCATTGGTGGGGAGAACGTGAGCACCACGGTCGAAGGGCGCGAACGCTACCCCATCAACGTGCGCTACTACCGCGATTCCCGCAGCTCGCTCGAGAGCCTGGGGCGCGCGTTGGTGCCCACCATGGATGGCAAGATGCAGATCCCGCTAGCGCAGATCGCGACCCTCAAGCTGGTCACCGGGCCTGCCATGCTGCGCAATGAAAACGGCATGTTGAGCGGCTATGTGTACGTGGACGTGGCGGGGCGCGACATGGGCGGCTACGTCGCGGAGGCCAAGCGCGTGGTGAGCGAGAACGTGCAGCTTCCGCCGGGATATACGCTGGCGTGGAGCGGGCAGTACGAAGCCATGGAACGCGTCCGCGAGCGGCTGAAGGTGGTTCTGCCGCTGACGCTGTTCCTCATCTTCCTGCTGCTGTATTTGAACACGAAGTCCACGGCGAAGACCATGCTGATTCTGCTTGCCGTGCCCTTCTCGGCGGTGGGCGCCATCTGGCTGCTGTACCTGCTGGGTTACAACATGAGCATCGGGGTGTGGGTGGGGCTGATCGCGTTGATGGGGGTGGATGCGGAGACCGGCGTGTTCATGCTGCTATACCTCGACCTCGCCTACGAGGAACGGCGCCTGGCGGGGCAGATGCGCAGCGTGGCGGATCTGCGGGAAGCCATTGTTCACGGCGCGGTGAAACGCATCCGGCCGAAGTTCATGACGGTGGCGACGATGTTCGTGGGGCTGGCGCCGATCATGTGGTCCACGGGGGCCGGGGCGGACGTGATGAAGCGCATCGCGGCGCCCATGATCGGCGGAATTTTCACTTCTTTCATTCTGGAGCTGGTGGTTTATCCGGCAATCTATGAGGTATGGAAATGGCATTCGGTAAAGCGGCAAGCTGCCTGATTCTGGCGGCGGCGCTGGCGTCGGCCGCGCAGTTCGCGGTGCGGCATAAGCACCTGAACGGCGGCTGCGCGGGCGCGATGACGGTGGATGAGAACGGCGTTTCGTTCACTGGCGCCAAGAAGCACGCCTGGAGTTGGAAGTACGAGGACATTCAGGAACTAGCGTTGGCGCCCGACGGCATTCGCATCCTGACGTATAAGGACAGCAGGCTGCGGCTGGGTAAGGACCGTGAATACAATTTCACCGGGAAGATCCCCGCCGAGGACCTGTACGCACTCTTGAGGGACCGGATGGACCAACGCTTCGTTGCGGCGGTAGGGCAGGCCCCCGACCTGCCCTCTTGGTCGCTACCCGTGAAGCACCTGAGGCCCATCGTCGGCTCCGAGGGCACGCTCGCCTTCGGCGCGGAGGCCATCGTGTACTCGACCCCTGCCAGGGACGAATCCCGCACATGGCGCTACTCGGACGTCGAAAGCATCGGCAGCTCCGGTCCCTTTCAGTTGACCATCACGACTTTAGAGAAGGGCTTCAACTTTCAGTTGAAGCAACCAATCACGGAAGCCAGGTACAACCAACTCTGGCTGCAAATCGAAAAAAAGAACGGGAGAATCCAATGAAGAAGCAGATTGCGATTACCATCGCCGCGGCGGCCCTGATGTTCGCTGCGCCGGCCAAGCAGACGTTCACCGGCGTCATCACCGACAGCATGTGCGCCAACGCCGATCACAAGGCCATGAACATGGGCGCGGACGCGAAGTGCGTCACCGAGTGCGTGAAGGCGGGCGCGAAGTACGTGCTGTACGACGGCAAGGAGGCCTACACGCTGAGCGACCAGAAGACCCCGGAGAAGTTCGCCGCCAAGAAGGTGACGGTGACCGGAACGCTGGACGAGAAGACCAAGACCATCCAGGTGGATTCGATCGCGGCGGCGAAGTAGGGGCGGTACTTGCAATTTTGCATTTGAAATGCAAAATTGCAAGTGTTGCGAAAACAGGGCCGATAATAGCGGTATGGCCCAATCCGAGCAGACCCCAGCCGAATTCTACTGCCCCGTGTGCGCCCAGCCGGTCGCCGAACCGCTGGTTTGCGGCGATTGCCGTGCGCTGATTTGCCGCACGTGCGGCACGCCGCTGGAGCGGATCGACGAGTTGGGGATCGGGTGAGCCGGCCGTGTTATGGTGAGACCAGCCGGTGATGACATGATCCGCACGCTTTGCATCTCTGCTGCCGAACGCATTCGTCGTGCGGTTCGCCGGATGCTCCCAGCCCGGAATCAGTCGCCCTGGATGCGCTACGCCGGAGTTGTCCAGTCCGGGAATGCGAACTGCAGCCAGTCCATCGACGACATCGTATATGGCTCAAAGGACTGAGCTTTACGTCGATACATCCGTTCTGATCGCGTTCCTCGGCGCCGGTACTCCGGCCTTACGCCGGTCTTGGCAGTACAATAGCCCCGTATGGAAGCGCACGAGAAGGAAGAAATACTTGCGGGCCTGGAGAACGGCAGAAAAGCTCTCCTGGATGTCCTGAGCGGCCTCACCGAGGAAGTCGCCGCGAGGAGCCCGGCGCCGGGGAAGTGGTCAGTGCTCGAATGCGTCGAACATGTGGCGATTTCCGAGGACTATCTGTTCTCACAGATCACGGCGTCACGCTATTCCCATACGGCCACGGCAAACAAAGATCGGGAAGCGCGGATTCTTTCCCGCGGCCTGGATCGAACGAGACCGGGACAGTCCCCGGAAGTAGTCAGGCCGACGAGGCGGTTTTCCACGTTGCGCGAAGCGGTGCAACATTTCCTCGCCAGTAGGGAGCGGACCATTGGCTTTGTCGAGAACTGCGGCGAGGATCTTCGTTCCAGGCTGACATCGCATCCGATTGTCGGAACGGTCAACTGCTACGAGACTCTCCTGATGATGGCGGTGCACCCACGCCGACACTCGAAGCAGATCGAGGAGATCAAGACGGCGCTTCGTTGATTCCCTGGGCAAACCGGGGACAGTCCTGCTCTATGAGCCGCGGCGGCTCACAACACACGATGAAAATGGATTCTGTCCGGCACGAGGAATCAACAACTTACGTTCCATTTTCGGAAGAGGCAGCCGCTCCGAGGTTTCGGGCTGTGGGCTGATCCAGTCTGCTCAAAGATCAGCGAATGAACCCAACGGCGCAGATACCTTGGTCCGCCAGCGCGTCGAACTCGTGATGATCGGCGGTCAAAATCGTAGCGCCAAGCTTGTTGGCGAGGGCCACCGCGAAACAATCGGCAAGCGAAACCCGCCGGTGAATCGCCTTGAGCGCTCCGACCGCCTGCCAGAACTCCGTGCCAATGTCGGCGTTCTCGGCGACCCCAACCCGTGCCAGATCTTTCACGGCCTCGAGTGCGTCTTTCGGCCCGCTCGCCCGGTGGAGCACGAAGATCACAAGCTCAGTTCTCCGAGGCTAGATCCTCGCGCTTGCGCGCCATAAATGCGTCGCTGCTCGTGGGAACATGGGCGTACTTGCCACGGACGGCGAGAATCAGATCCAGGTTTGGCTGCACCGGCGAGACGAGTGTCTCTTGCTCGAGGGCCATGGCCAACTCCCTCCGCTCCTTCGAGCTGAGGACGCGAACCGCGGTCAGAATCTGCTGCACTTCCGTCGACATCGTGGGTGGCCGCCTCCAACTCCATCTTACTCCGGGCAATGCGAACCTGGCGCGGATCGTGCCCCTGGGCAAACCGGGGACAGTCCTGCTCTATGAGCCGCGGCGGCTCACAACACACGATGAAAATGGATTCTGTCCGGCACGAGGAATCAACAACTTACGTTCCATTTTCGGAAGAGGCAGCAGTCCCCGGTTTGCAAGCGTCACCGCGGCACGTAGGTCCGCAGGAAGCGCGCGTGGGTTTCCGCATGAAGCGCGGGCTGCTCGACCGCCTCGGGGAACAGCCATGCCTCGCCCGGCTGGAAAGGCTCTCCTTGGATGGCGCCGCGGCCTTCCACGCAGATCCAGATCTGGCATTGTTCGGGCGCAGGCGTGTGCGGCACGCTTGGCGTCAGGCGCACCAGCTCGGTTACGAAATGGCGGCAGCGCACCAATTCGTCGCAGCCTTCGGAAATGGGCGTCGGGCGCGCGGCGCCGGGGTGCACGCCCAAATCCGCAATGGCGACGGCTTTCTCCACGTGGAGCTCCCGCGGGCGGCCGTAATCCCACAGGCGCCAGGTCACGTCCGAATTCCGCTGGATTTCGCACAGCACGATGCCAGCGCCGATGGCGTGCACGGTGTGGGCCGGCGTGAAGTAGGTCTCGCCGGGCTTGACCGGAGACCACTTGACGAGCTGCTCGACCTCACCCGTCCGAGCGGATTCCAGCAGCCGCTGGCGCGTGATGGGCCGGCGGAACCCGAGCGCGATGGCCGCGCCCGGTTCGGCGTCCAGGATGTACGACATTTCGGTCTTGCTATCCGGATGCACCTGCACGGAGAGGCGCTCGGAAGTGAAGATCAGCTTGAGCAGGAGGGGAAGCTCCTGGCCGGCGAGGTACCAGGCCTCGCCAATGGGCGTTTCCGAATCCGGAAACCAGGGCTCGAGGCGGGTCTTGCCCCACACTTTTTCGCGGAGAGAAGGCGTAAGGCGGATGGGCTTCTCCATACTTATGAGTTCCCGACGATGAACTGGTGGATGCGGTCGAGGCCCCGCTTCAGGTTCTGCATGGAAGCGGCGTAGGAGATGCGGATGTGGCGATCGACGCCGAACGCCTCACCGGGGACCACGGCCACACGGGCCTCCGCCAGCAGCCGCTCCGAAAGCTCGAGCGAGGTCCGGATGCCGTTCTTGCCGAGCGCCGCCGACACGTTCGGAAAGGCGTAGAACGCGCCCCGCGGCTCGGCGCATTTCACCCCGGGAATGGCGCGCAGGCGTTGGATCACAAAATCACGGCGGAGGCGGTAATCGGCGAGCATGGCGGCCACGGAATCCTGCGGACCGCTCAGCGCTTCCACGGCGGCCTTTTGGGAGATGGAGCAGGGGTTCGACGTCGAGTGGCTCTGCAGCTTGGTCATGGCGGTGACAATGGGCGCCGGCACCAGCCCATAGCCGATGCGCCAGCCCGTCATGGCGTAGGTTTTGGAAAGCGTTCCCGCCACCAGCACCGACTGTTTGGCTCCGGGCAGCGCCGCCACGGAAAACGGCTGGCTGTCATAGAGAAACTTCGAATAGCACTCGTCGGTCATCAGGTAGATGCCGCGCGCGGAGGTCAGCTTGAAGAGCTTTTCGAACTCGCTCAAATCCATCACCGCGCCGCTGGGGTTACAAGGCGAGTTGACGATCACCATTTTGGTGCGCGAGGTAAGGTGCGGCTCAATCGTCGAGGCGGTGAGAGCAAAGCCCTTCTCCGCGCCGGTATCGGCGAAGACGCACGTGCCGCCGGCGTAGTGGACGACGTCTCGATACGTCACCCAGTAGGGCACGGGGATGACGACCTCGTCGCCGGGGTCCACCAGCGCCTGCATGAGGTTGAAGACGAGGTGCTTGCCGCCCACCGTGATGAGGCACTCGCTGGGCTGGTAATCGGTCCCGAAGTCCCGGTTGTGGCGATCGCAAACGGCCTGCCTCAGCTCGGCGGTGCCGCCCGCCGGCGTGTACTTGGTAAAGTTCCGCTGGATGGCGCGGATGGCGGCCCGCTTGATGTGATCGGGCGTGGGGAAATCCGGCTCGCCGGCCCCGAAGTCCACCACATCGACGCCTTGAGCGCGAAGCCTTTCGGCGTCGGCCGCCACTTTCATGGTGGAAGACACGCTGATGGAAGAGATGCGTTGCGCGATTCGGTTGGCTACTGCCGGCATGCGCTTGAGGTCTAAACCCCTCTCCGTTTGATTTTAGACAGCCGGCGGTGCAGCCGCGCTTCCACAACGGGCGGCACCAGTCCGGTGATGCTCCCTCCCAGGCCGAAGACTTCCTTTACCAGGCGGGAGCTGATAAAAGAATAGGCTTCGTTGGCCATCATGAAGACGGTTTCAATTTCAGGGCGCAGGCGCCGGTTCATGAGGGCCATCTGCAACTCGTATTCGTAATCGGAAATCGCGCGGATGCCGCGCAGCAGCACGGTAGCCGAGTGCGCGGCGGCATGATCCACCAGGAGACCGTGGAACGAATCCACTCCCACGTTGGGGTAGACGCCGACCACCTCGCGCAACATTTCCATGCGCTCTTCCACCGAGAAGAGCGGCTCCTTGGTCTCATTTCGCAAAATGGAGACGATCAGCCGGCCGAACATGCGCGAGCCGCGCTGGATGAGGTCGAGATGCCCATTGGTGATGGGGTCGAACGATCCCGCGTAGATGGCGATGACGCTACGTGGCTTTCGAGACAACGTAACAATTCTAGCGAAAACGGCGGGGCGGCGGGGGCGGTCATTTCTTCTTCGGGGCGGGCGGCGGAGGTTCGGGAACGGGGACGCCAAAATGGATGGTGGATTCGCTGCTATACTCCCGGCAGCCGGTGAACTCGATCGTGTTTTTCTTCTCGACGCCATAGAAGTCGGTGACCACGGTCTCCGAGGATTGCGGCAGGAGCGGATCCGACGAACCAATGTGTGTGCGCGCATAGTCGATGGAGGTGGTGAGGTCGCGCATAAGAAGCATGGGCGGCAGATCGACGGCCTGCTCCTCGATGCGCACCAGATCGAGAGTTTGCGGATCCACCCAAAACGTGCCCCGCAAGCCGGCCGGGCCTTTGCTTTCGCCGGATTGCACGGTGAAACCGGCGGTCATCGCCGATTCTTCGAAATGGAACCCGAACGTCGTTCCGGTAACTATCCCTTCTTGCGGGAGCGGGGTGATCCGGGCCACGTCCCGTACAAAGAGGTTGAGGGGCGCCGTGGCAAAGGCGCCGGAACTGATGACGCCTTCGCTGATGAAGACGCGCAAATCCTGGTCTTCAAACCGCGCCGCGCCCTGCCGCGCGAGTAGTTCCTTGCCGCCCGCCGAAGCCACTTCCAGGCGCAACGTATCGACCGGCCTGAAAGATTCGCCATTGCGAGGCTTCTCGAAGCGGTGGATGGTTTCCAGGCACACGTAGTCGGGAATGTGCTCGAAAGTGGCGCGCCCGTGCTGTTTGACGCGCGCCAGCAACAGGACCCATGGCGGCAGGTCCTGGCCGGGCAGGGCGGCCGTCAGGAGAACGGCCAAGACAACGCTGACGGACAGCGGCTTCACTTCGGCTCGCTCCCCGACTCGCGGCAGCCGGTGAACTCGAGGGTGGTCTTCCTTTGCCCGCCGCGGGAGTCGGAGACGACCGTTTCCGCGGATTGTGGCAACAGCGCGTCGAAGGAGCCGATGCGCGTCCGGCCATAGGTGATGGCGATGGAGATGTCGCGGATGCCAAGGCGCCTCGGAAAACCGGCCGCATGCTCCTCGATGCGCAGCAGATCCAGCGTTTCGGTGTCCACCCAGAACGTCCCGCGCACGTCCGCGGCGGCCTCGTCCCGGCCTGCCCGCGCGGTGAAACAACTCAAGTCCGCCGGCATTTCGAAATCGTAACGGAGCGCCGCTCTTCCGAGGACCCGATCTTCCGCCGACCACGCGATCCGGGCACTGTCATACACGAAAACGTTGCGCACCAGCGACGCGGAAACACCGGCGGCGGGAAACCCGTGGCCGGCGACGACTACCACATCCCGTTCGCAGAGCCTCCGTACCACCGCCAGCGAGGCTGTTTCCGGCTCGCTCCCCGAAGCCACTTCCAGGTTCTCGGCGCCGGCCGGCGTGAAGGACGGAGCGTTCCGCGGCTTCTCGAAACGGTTGACGGTTTGCCGGCACACATGGCTGGGAATGTGCTCGAAGCAGTCGCGCCCGTGCTGCTTGACCCGAGTCGCCAAGTCGGATTGCGGCTGGTCCTGGCCGGGCTGGCCGGTCCCGGCGGACCCCCTGCAGTGGGAGAACTCAATCAGATTTCTCTGCTGAGCGCCGGAAAAATCGGTGGCGACCAGTTCCGACGAATGCGGCAACAGCACATCCGAGGAGCCGATGCGCGTGCGCTCGAAGGCGATGGTGCTGACGATATCGCGTATGTTCAGGCCCGGCGGGAGATCCACGGCGTGTTCCTCGATGCGCACCAGATCCAGGGATTGCGCATCCACCCAAAACGTGCCCCGCACGCCCACCGTTGTCTCGATTCCACCGGACTGGACCCGGTAGGCGCCCGACACCTCAAAACCGAACCGGAGCAGCGCTCCGTCGTGCAAGTCCGTGTCCGAGGGAACGGTGATGCGCCCGGCGTCATGCACGAAGAGGTTGAGCGGCGTGGCCATAAGAGCGCTGGAGCCGATCGGTGTCTCGATAGCGAAGGCAGCCGTACCGGCGGGAGTGAAGGACGGGCGACTGGCGGTCTGCTGGCACGCGTAGTCGGGAATGTGCTCGAAGCTGGCGCGCCCGTGCCGTTTGACGCGCGCCAGCAACAGGACCCATGGCGGCAGGTCCTGGCCGGGCAGGGCAGCCGCCAGGAGAACCGCCAGCGCAACGCCCATGGACAACGGCTTCACTTCTTCTTCTCCTACGGGGCAGACCCAACCGCCCGCTATTTCTTCTTGGGAGCCGACGGGGGCTCCGGAACAACCGGGCCAAAATGAACGACCGACTCGCTACGGTACTCCCGGCAACCGGAGAATTCAACCAGGTTTTTCTGCTGGACGCCGGCAGAATCGGTGACAACCAGTTCCGACGAATGCGGCAACAGCACATCCGAGGAGCCGATGCGCGTGCGCCGGTAGGTGACGGTGGTGACGGCATCGCGGATGCTGAAGCCCCGCGGGAGATCCACTTGGCGTTCCTCGATGCGCAGCAAATCCAGGGATTGCGGATCCACCCAAAACGTGCCCCGCACACCGACCATTGCCTTCACTCCGTGAGACTGGACCCGGTAGGCGCCGGCCAGCGCCGACACCTCAAACTCGAACCGGAGCGTCTTTCGGTCGGACAGCCCGGCCTCCGAGGGCACGGTGATCCTGCCGGCGTCATGCACGAAGAGGTTGAGCGGAGTCGCGGAAAAGTCGCCGGAGCCGATCAGACCCTCGGCGGCGAAGTCGGTTACCTCGCCGTCATGAAATCGCGCCTCGCCTTTTCGCGAGAATAGCTCCTTGCCGCCCACCGAAGCCACTTCCAGTTGCAGCGTGTCGATCGGCCTGAAAGATGCGCCATTGCGAGGCTTCTCGAAACGGTCAACGGTTTCCAGGCACACGTAGTCGGGAATGTGCTCGAAAGTGGCGCGCCCGTGCTGTTTGACGCGCGCCAGCAACAGGACCCATGGCGGCAGGTCCTGGGCGGGCAGGGCGACCGTCAGGAGAACAGCCAAGGCAACGCTAACGGGGAGCGGCTTCACTTCGGCTCGCTCCCAGACTCGCGGCAACCGGTGAACTCCAGCGTGGTCTTCTTTTGCCCGCCCCGGGGATCGGAGAAAACCGTTTCCGCGGATTGCGGCAACAGCGCCTCGGAAGAGCCGATGCGCGTCCGGCCATAGGTGATGCCGACGGCGATGTCGCGGATGCCAAGGCGCCGTGGAAAGCCGGCCGCATGCTCCTCGATCCGCAGCAGATCCAGCGTTTCGGCGTCCACCCAGAAGGTCCCGCGCACGTCCGCGGTGGCCTCCGCCGCGCCTGCCCGCACGGCGAAACAACTCAAGTCCGCCGGCATTTCGAAATCGTAACGGAGCGCCGCTCTTCCGAGGACCCGTTCTTCCGCCGACGGCGTGATCCGGGCATTGTCATACACGAAAACATTACGCACCAGCGAAGCAGAAACGCCGGCGGCGGGGAAACCGTGGTCCGCGACGACTACCCGATCCTGGTCGCAAAACCTCGGCGCCACCGCCAGTGAGAGCGTGTCCTGCTCGCCTCCCAAAGCCATTTCCAGGCTCTCGGCGCCGGCCGGCTTGAAGGACGGAGCGTTCCACGGCTTCTCGAAACGGTTGACGGTTTGCCGGCACACATGGCTGGGAATGTGCTCGAAGCTGGCGCGCCCGCGCTGCTTGACGCGAGTCGACAAGTCAGGTAGCGGCGGACCCTGGGCGGGCTGGGTGGGCCCGGCGGATTCCCGGCAGCCGGAGAACTCAGCCAGGCGTCTCTGTTGGACGCCGGAAGGATCGGTGACAATCAGTTCCGACGAACGCGGCAACAGGGCATCCGAGGAGCCGATACGCGTGCGTCCGTAGGTGGTGGTTCTGACGATATCGCGGACCTCGAAGTCTGGCGGGAGATCCACGGGGTGTTCCTCGATGCGCATTAAATCCAGGGATTGCGAATCCACCCAGAACGTGCCTCGCACGCCGACCATTGTCTTGCCTTCACCCGACTGGACCTGGTAAGCGCCGGCCAGCGCCGGCACCTCAAAATTGAACCGGAGCATGGTTCCGTCGTGTAGGTCCGCTTCCGAGGACACGGTGATCCGCCCGGCGTCATGCACGAAGAGGTTGAGTGGCGTCGCGGAGATTTCGCCCGAGACGATGAGACTCTCGCTGGTGAGGGCGGCCGGCTGGACCGGAGTGAAGGCCTGGGAACCGAGGGACTTGACAGAGCGGCTGACAGTCTGCTGGCACGCATAGTCGGGAATGTGCTCGAAAGTGGCGCGCCCGTGCTGTTCGACGCGCGCCAGCAGCAGGACCCATGACGGCAGGTCCTGGCCGGGCAGGCCAGCCGCCAGGAGAACGGCCAAGGCGACGCTGACGGGCAGCGGCTTCACTTCTTCTTCCCCGCGATCTGCCACTCGGTGAACGGCGAACGCACACCCCGGATCTTCACGTTCAGGCAATAGGGCACGCCGGAGGCGAAGGCGCGCTGGACGGCGGGGCGAACCTGCTCGAGGCGCTCGATGGTTTCGCCGCCGCCGCCGAACCCCTTCATGATGACGTCGTACGGCGTTGACTGCAACTCGCAAGCAACCGTGACGCCGCCGTAGGCGAAGGATTGCAGCTCCCGCTCCAGGCCCCAGCCGGCGTCGTTACCCACAATGACGACGATGGGCAGCTTGTGGCGCACGGCGGTGTCCATTTCGGCGATGTAGAAGCCCAGCGCGCCGTCGCCGGTGATGACGGCCACGGGCCGCCGGGGATGCGCCAGTTGCAGCGCCAGAGCGTTGGGCAGGGAGGAGCCGATGGCTCCCAGCGGGCCGAGGCGCAGCCAGCCTCCAGGCTCGCGGGCGGGGAGCAAGGCGCGGCCCCAGTGCACGAAATCGCCGCCGTCCCAAGAGTACAGCACGTCGCGCGGCAATGCCTGGCTCAATTCGCGGCAGAGAGCGGCGGGGTGCATGGGGGAGGCGTCGTCGGAGGCAGCCTGGGCGAGTGTGGCCTCCCAATCGCGACGAAGCGCGCGCAGGCGTTCGAGCCAAGGGCGGCGCGGCCACGGCTGGGGACCGGCGGCTTCGGCCAGGGCTTCGAGCGCCAGGCGGGCATCGGCGCAAATGGCGGCATCGAGCCGGCGATTCAGGCCCAGTTCCTGGGGGTGAATATCGATCTGGATGAATCGGGCGTCCGGCGGAAACAGGCGCGACCCGCCCAAGGCGAGGCGGTAATCGATGCGTTTGCCGACGATCAGGAACAGGTCGGCTTCGCGGAAGGCGGTGTGAACGGCGTGGTTGAGCGCGGGGTCGGCGTAGCCCATGACGAGCGGGTGGTCGTCGGAGACCGTGCCACGACCCATGGTGATGGTGTAGAGGGGGATTTGCGCGATTTCGATGAAGCGGCGGAGGGCCTCTTCCGCGCGCGCCCACCAGACGCCGCTGCCGGCGATGAGGATGGGGCGCTGGGCGGCGCGGAGAAGGGCGATGGCGCGGTGGATGTCGGGGGCAGGAAAAGACACCGGCGGCAAGGGGGTGCCCTCTGGGCCCGGCGCTACAACGGGCGCGACGGGCGCGACGGGCGCGGCCAGTAAATCCACGGGGATGGTTAAGTGCACGGCGCCCTTGCGGCCGCTATCGGCTTCGGCGTAGGCGCGCTGGAGGTACGACGGGATGTGCGCGGCATCGGGCACTTCGGCGGCCCACTTCACCACAGGGCGGGCCATGGCCACCTGGTCGATGTCCTGAAAAGCCTGGCGGCCAGCCAGGGTGCTGGGGCGGCTGCCGCTCACCGCAATCAAAGGACTGCCGGCGAGGTTGGCGGTGGCCACGCCGGTGAGTGAGTTGGTGTGGCCGGGGCCGCCGGTCACCAGCGAAAGCGCGGGCTTGCGGTGAATCCGCGCCCAGGCGTCGGCGGCGTGGGTGACGCCGGATTCGTGCCGCATATCGATGATGCGGATGCCGCGGCGGACGGCGACGGCCAGCACTTCGTTGAGGTGATCGCCGACCAGCGTGAAGAAGGTCGCAACGCCCAACCGCGCTGCCGCTTCGACAAACAACTCCGCTCCGCTTGGCATAGAAGTATTCTAGAACTTGTGAGCCTCAGAATCCTGGTTACGGGCGGCGCCGGATACATCGGCGCACACACCGTGCGCCTGCTGCTCGAGCAGGGGCACGATGTCACGGTAGTCGACGATCTTTCCAAGGGGTATCGGCACAACGTGCCCGCCGGCCGCCTCGATGTGCTGGACGTTGCCAATACCAGCGCCATGGCGCAGCTCATGCGCGAAAAGCGGCCGGAGGCGGTGATCCACTTCGCCGGCTTCATTGCGGTGGGCGAATCGATGCGCGAGCCGGAGCGGTATTTCACCAACAATGTGGGCGGCTCGCTCTCCCTGCTCACGGCGATGGTGCAGGCGGGCGTCAAGCACGTGGTCTTTTCGTCCACGGCGGCGGTGTACGGGAATCCGCATACCAACCCGATTCTGGAGACCTTTCCCATCCAGCCGGTGAGCCCCTACGGCGAATCCAAGGTGATGGTGGAGACGCTGCTCGGGTGGTTCGACCGGATCCACCAGCTTACCAGCGTCTCTCTGCGCTACTTCAACGCCTCGGGCGCCGATCCTGGAGGCCAGTTGGGCGAAGAACACGAGCCCGAGACGCACCTGCTCCCCCTGCTGCTGCGCGCGGTGATTACGGGAAGCCCGATCACGGTTTTCGGGAACGATTACGACACGCCCGACGGCACCTGCATTCGCGACTACATCCACGTGAACGACCTGGCGCAGGCGCACATCCTGGCCGTGGAGTACTTGCTGGGCGGCGGCGCAACCGACCAGTTCAACGTGGGCACCGGGACCGGCCACACGGTAATGGAAATGATCCGGGTGGTGGAGGAAGTGACCGGCCAGAAGGTTCCGTACGTGGTGGGCCCGCGCCGGGAAGGCGATGCGCTCAGCCTGGTCGCAGCCGCAGGCAAGCTGCGGACCAAGCTGGGCTGGCGGCCGCAATACACGGAGCTGCGGACGATCGTCGAGCACGCGTGGAGGTTCGCGAAGACGCGTGCGATTGAGAGTCTGCCATAATCGCATCATGAAGCGGGAATCGGTTCGCACCACCGTCGACATACCAACTTCGATGTACCGGCAACTCAAGGAACAAGCCGCCGCCCAGGGACGGCCCGCGCGCGCGCTGATCCTGGCCGGCATCGAGAAGGTTCTGTTGCGCAGCCAGCGGCCTCATCCCCGGCGAGTGCAATTTCCTCTGATCCGCTCCAAAGGCCCGAAGGTGAACCTGACCAACGAGCGGATCTATGAATCGGTTGCATTCCCCTGATGGCAACGTGTGGCTGGCGTTGCTCTGGGACCGTCACGGGAATGCCGGCAGGGCTCGCGAGGGGTTTGGAGGGTGTGACGTCAAGAGCATGGTGGGCGCCTGGGAGGTATGGGACCAACTTTGGTCCGATGATCGCATCGCAATGCTACCGGAACCAGACGGCCTTGAGCCGCGTCTGCGTGTCCATTCACGGCTCGGCAGCGCATCGCCCAAAGTGTGGGCCGATGCGTATCTTGTGGCATTTGCTTCGGCGGCGGGACTGAAACTGGTCACCTTCGATCGCGCGTTGGAATCGCGCCCGATTGAAGTGCTGGTTCTTAGGTCCTCCGATACGGTTCACTTAAGAGGTGACATTCCGGCACTTCCCATATGCCGCGAGGCCGGCCGGTGGGGATGAGGGCGGTTGGCGACAGCTATGGCTCCACCTTTTGGGGGCTGATCTCCCAGGGACGGTCTGGGTCGCGCTGCGCACTTTCCGGACAAGTCCGTTTCCCGACCATCCGGTTCTTGCGACGGGAGCAGCGGTCTCCAAGAATTTGGCCTCGATTCTTTCCGAGTGGGCCAACCGTCCAGAATCGCCGTACCCGTCTGACAACGGCCCTGCGTGAGAGTGGCATCCGAATCGAGACAGAGGCGAAACCGGGAGAAAACTGGCGGCCGCCCCATCTGCCCCAATTTCTGGTTGTCATTTCGTTCAACTCGGAGCCATGGAAGCGTGCTTACGTGCCCTCGACCCGCGAACGAAACCATCACGTTGACGGGCAGAGCACGACACTCTGCGCTCATCATCGGTGACCGGGTTGCTTCAACGGTGAGCGACGATCCAGTCCAGGATCGGCTTCCACACCAGCGTTTCGGCATCATCCGCGAGGACCGTATCGGCATGCCCGAAGTCCTCCTGGCGCTTGTCGTCCGGTTGGAGTTGTACCAGGACAGTCTTCACATCCTTGCTCTTAGTGAACGTGGTCGTGTAGAAACCGGCCTTTCCGATTCCTCCCGCCGCTCCTACGTGGAGAATCGGAATTGCGATCTGGTCGAGATGCTCGGTGAACGGCGCGTTCGTCTGGCCGCACCACAATAAGTCCCCATCGACATCTTGCCGGACAGGGTAGTGGGGTGGAGCGTTCTGGAGCACATCCAGCCAGACCCGGGCATTGCTGTACCGGAGGTCGCTGGGAACCCCGTTTTCGTCGAGATACCCCCCGACGAAGTGCCAGAATTGCCCGGTTAAGAGTTCGGTGCTGGTTCCGAAGAACAGGGCGGCCTGGTAGTTGGTCATGCCCGGAATATTATCCGACGGATCTTTGGGCGCGGACAGGGCCAAGCCGCTTAGTTGCTTCAAAAAAAGACCGGAGTCGTCGCTGTAGACGCCGGAATCGAGAGTCGCCTGGTCGGTTGCGAGAGCGTCGCAGGAAGAGGCGCGGTCGGCTTCCTTCTCGAGCTTCATACCAATGTCGAGGGCAATGAGCCCCTTGAGGTTGCGCAGAACATCCGGCTGCTGAGTCTCTTGGCTGGCGAGCGAGTAGCCGACCATCCCGCCCCAGCAAAACCCGAGCAGATGGAGCGGACCGTAATCCTGGCCGCTCCATGCCCGCAAAAACCGGACTATGGACAGGGCGATCTCCGCGTGCTGGACGTCCTTTTCGAGACCCCAGTCCTTCATGAAGTTCAAATCGGTTGTTTCCGGTGGAACCAGGGCCCACCCGTAGTCCATACCCCAAACGTCGACGTCGTTTTTCGCCAGGAACACCGCGATTGAGTGATCCGAGGGGACGGCCTGAGAAATCAATGGCGCCATGAAGATCTCCTCGAAATAGTTGGGACTACCGGGGAGCAAGAACACCCCATTCAGGGTTTGGGGCGTGTGACCCGGGATTAGCTCTTTCACGACCCGGTGCAGTCGGATCACGTCAAACTGACCCGACCCCACGCGCACATCGTAGGTGTAGTGGGAGATGTTGTCCGGCAACACCACCCGTCCCGCATTCCTGACCGCCACACCAGCGAACGCATGCTCCGCGGCCGGCAAGGCCCCACGGCCCTGTTGCGGCGCGGCAAACGCCAATGTGATGCTGAATATGGCGGTGACCATCCAGCGTACAAACGTTTTCATATCGTACCTCCGTTGCTTGAACAAGCTTTTCACGCGCCAAGCGTTCTTGGAATGAACGGCGTCTGATCATTGCATGAAATGTTCACGAACGGCCAAGTGGAAGAGAAGCGCACCAGGGTCGCAAGCAACCATGTAATCGTAGTCTGCTCAACGAGTTATACTTTGTGGAGGCGGAAATCTGCTCTATGCCTGCCCGTGCTCCATCGCCGCCGCGAACGCGCTTTGGCAGCTTTGAGTTGGACCTGGCCTCAGGGGAACTCTCCAAAGACGGTCAGAAACGAGCACTTCCGCCGAAGGCCTTTGAAGTGCTCAAGGCCTTGCTCGAGCGGCCCGGCGAAGTTGTCACGCGGGAGGAATTGCGAGGGAGGCTTTGGGCTGCCGATACCTTCGTTGAGTTCGACGACAGCCTGAACCACGCGGTCAAGAAACTCCGGCAGGCGCTAGGAGACTCGGCCGAGGATCCCGAGTTCATCGAGACCCTGCCTCGGTACGGTTACCGCCTCATCGCCTCGAGGGCCCGCGCGCCGGAACCGGGGCCGAGGATCCGGTCTCTAGCCGTGCTACCCTTGACCAATCTTTCAGATGACCCGCAGCAGGAGTACTTCGCTGACGGAATGACCGACGCCCTCATCACCGACGTATCGACGATCCGGGCAGTGAAGGTCATCTCCCGCACCTCGGTGATGCGGTACAAAGGGGCGAGGAAGCCGCTGCCGCAGATCGCGCGGGAGCTGAGAGTGGACGGAGTGATCGAGGGCACCGTTCAGCGCTCCAACGGACAGGTGCGGATTACGGTGCAGCTCATTCATGCTGCCACCGACACCCACTTGTGGGCGGGGAGCTATGAGCGCGACTTTCGGGATGTGCTGAGCTTGCAGGGCGAGGTGGCCCGGGCCGTGGCGCGGGAGATCAAGGCTGCGCTGACACCGGAGGAAGCAACCCGCTTGGTCTCCGCCCGCCCAGTCTCTTCTGCGGCCTACGAGGCCGATCTTAAGGGGCAGTTTCATTGGTACAAGCTTTCTCCAGGGCACCTGGATAGAGCCCTCAGCTATTTTCAACTCGCCTTGGAAGAGGACCCCAACTACGCGCTGGCGCACGTAGGAATCGCCAACGTCTGGCTGGCGCGGGGCGATGCCGGATTCATGCCGCCCGGTGAGGCGTTTCCGAAAGCGAGAGCGGCCGTCTTGAGAGCTCTGGAGCTTGATGGGGAGCTCGCCGAAGGTCACATCGCTCTCGCCAATGTCACGGCGCTCTACGACCGGGATTGGCCCGCCGGCGAGCGCGAATTCCGGCGCGCTATCGAGCTCAATCCCAACAGTGCGGATGGTCATTTCATGTACGCCGACTTTCTGATCTCGATGAAACGTACGGAGGAGTGGGCGGTCGAGATGCAACGAGTTCTGGACCTGGACCCCCTAAACCCCTTTTTTCAGTGTTTCTATGGGTGGCACCTGGTGTACCTCCACCAGTGCGACGACGCTATCTTGCACTTCCGTGAGGCTCTTGCAGCCGACCCGGGTTTTTCGTCGGCGCACATGGGGCTTTGGGGTGCCCTCTACAGGAAGGGAATGCATGAGGACGCTCTGGCGGAAGCCGGGAAGTTCTTTGCCGTTCTGGGCGACCATGAAGTAGAAAATGCCCTGAGGCGCGGCTATGCGGAGGGTGGCTACTCGAGAGCGATGCACTTCGGGGCGGAGATGCTGGCAAAGCGTTCCAGGCAATGCCACGTTCCGGGTGTGCGCATTGCACGATTGTATGCCCACGCGGGAGAGAACGATCAGGCGATGGAATGGCTGCAAAGCGCCTTTGAGCAGCGTGAAACGCCCTTGATGCATCTCAGCGTAGCCTGGGATTGGGACGCCCTGCGCGACGACCCACGCTTCCGGGATTTGCTGCGTCATGTCGGCTTGCCGGAATGACGGGTGGCCGGTAAGTCCATGTGGGCTTATCGGAAAGTGCCCCACTCAGTACGATTAGCGAACACCATTGTCTTCAGGACGGATCGCACTAACCGGGCGGAGGATCGCAAGGCCGATCTGCCCGTGCAGATTCTCATCGGGCGAGGCGACGTCGCCGCCGCCGAACCAGACGCGGATGACGCCGCCGGCCACTTCCACCGTGGGGTCGCAGACGACCTTCGCATCCCACGGCTGGCTGCCGGCGAAGACTATGGGGAGCTTCCGCCAGTGGACGCCGTCGGTGGAGCGCGCCAGACCCAGACGGCGGTTCTCGGCGGTGTCGCGGCCGGTGTAGAGCATCCAGTAGAAACCGTGCGAATTCCATACGGCCGGCTCGCCAAGACCGTTTTCGTCGAACGCGCCGGCGCCGCCCAGTTCCAGGACCGGGTTGGCGCGGAGCTTCTCCCAGCGGACACCGTCCGTGGAACGCGCGACGCCGAGGCGCTGGCGACGAGCGCGGTCCTGGCCGAGATAGAAGAGATAGAAATACGGCTCGATGCGAACCACGCAGGGGTCGGCCACGCCGTATTCGTCCCAGCTTCCGTACGGACCCGGCTCGAGCACTGGTTTCGGCTCTTTGCGCCAGGAGTGAGTATCCGCAGCGCGAGCCAGGCCGATGCGGGGCCTCTCCCTCGGGCCGGCCTGATACCAGTACCAGCATTGGTTTTCATACACGAGCGCGGAGCCGTTGGCGGCGATGTAAGAGCCTTCCCAGGTTCGCGGATCGGGGGAGAGGATGACACCGAGCTTTACCCAGTGAATGCCGTCGCCAGAGGTGGCGAGGCCAGTGCGCCAGGTGCGGCCGTCGAAGCCGGAGTAGAAGTTCAGGAGGGGCCGGGGGCCGGGGGCCGGGGGCCAGGGGCCGGGGGCCAGGGGCCAGGGGCCAGGGGCCAGGGGGCGAGAGATTACGGATGGGTTGAGGACGTCGTGAGACTCCCAGGCGTCACCGCCAGTAAGCACAGGCTCCGGCTGCGCTTCAAAGGCGAACGTCATATTGGGATCGCCGCCCGAAACCGGCGGCAGCGCAAAATCGGCGTAGCGCCCACACCCCGAACAGGCGAGAAGCCCGAGGAGCAGGCATGTGGTTTCCCTGGCCCCTGGCCCCCGGCCCCCGGCCCCTGTCATTGTAAGGGTATCCGAAACTTCAAACCGGCGCCGCGGCCGGGGTGCGATTCCAGTTGCAGGTCCGCATTCAGAGAGCGCGCGCGCCGCTTGAGACTGGCGGGGCCCAGCCGCAGCATTTCGAGCTCTTCCAGCGTGTATGTTCCGGCGAAGTTGAAACCGTGGCCGTTGTCGTCGACCGAAATCTCGAGGCCGCGATCGGTTTTCTCCATGGTCACGGCCACGCGCGTGGCGCCGGCATGCTTCTGGACGTTATGCAGCGCTTCGCGAAGCATCTGCAACACCTCGGCGGTCACTTCCTGCGGCAGCCCGACGGGGGTATTGGTTCCCAGAAACGTCACCGGAATGCCGCTTTCCTTTTGGAAGGATTCGGCGGTGCGCCGGGCGGTGGCCACCAGGCTGGCGCCATCCATGTCCACCGGACGCATGCTGTGGAGGAATACCCGCAGGTCGCGGATTTGGGATTGCGCCAGCGTCTGCAACTCCATGAGGTCCTGCATGCCCGCATGGAAGTCGCGCTCGAGAAGCTTGCGCAGGATCTCGAGGCGCATTTGCAGACTGATGAAGCTCTGCAGCGGGCCATCGTGGAAGTCCGACGCGATTCGCTGGCGCTCCGCCTCGCGGGCTTTCTCCGCGCCCTTTTGCACTTCTCCCAACTTTTCGTTCAATTGCTCGATGCGGGCGTTCCGGCGGCGTTTGTGGACCGCGTAACCACAGGTCAGGGCGCCGGCCACAAGTACACCCCGGGTGCCGTCATAAGGGAGTACAGCGCAGAAGACCGCGGCGACGGCCACAACCATCGCCACTTCCACGGGCCCGTAAAACGCCAAAGCTTCGGCCAGAAGATAAAAGAAGAAAACGGAAGCCTGCCATAGGCGGTCGCCGCCGAAGCTGACCAGGGCCAGGAAGTAAACCGCGTCGCAGAACAGGGCCAGCAGGCCCATCAGGCCGCCCGGCCTGATGCCGCGGACCGCCACGACGAGGCTGAGGACCAGGTACAGCACCAGCAAGCCATAGAAAACCACAAACGGAGCCACGTGCAAGGGGTAAAAGTAGCTGATGCCCAGGGTGGCGGCCACCAGCAAGACCCGCACCCATGCAATCTGACGCGGCCAGTCGAACTTCAGTGGAAACGGCACGTAATCACTTCCGATAGAGATAGAGGGCGTGGCTGCGGCCCTCACCGTCGTCGGCGACGTTTTCGACCTTTTCGGGCGTCCAGTTGCGGAACTCGAAATCGTGAGCCACTACACGAGCGCCTTTCTTCAATTGCTTGTCCAGCAGCGGCTGGACCTTGGTATTGACTGGGTCCGGCAGGAGGTAAACGGTGACCAGGTCCGCAGAGTTGTAGTTCTGCTTGAGGAGATCGCCATTGACGATGTGGGCGTTTCTTTCCAGTCCGAGCTTGCGGATCTTTTCGGTGCTCTGCCTCCAGAGGTCGGCGTCCAACTCCACGCCCACGGCCTCGGCATGGAACTTCTGGGCAGCCATGATGACGATGCGGCCATCGCCGGAGCCCAAGTCGAAGACCTTCTCACCGGCCTTGAGGCCGCCCAACCGGAGCATCTTCTCGACGATGGTTTCCGGCGTGGGATAGTAGGGCGCGAGCTTCTCGGCGTCCGTGTCTTGCGCCGCCAGCGGGGCGCAACAGAGCATGGCAAGCAGGCAGAGTCTCGGCATAACTCTTACGTCAGTCGGACCGTAAACAATTTACCACCGATTGCAGTGTAGCGCCGGGGGCCACCGGCGGTTTTTCGTGGGCACCCAAGAACACCGGTGGCAAGGGGGCGCCCTGTGGGCCCGGCGCTACTTTTCCACGCGACTGTGGAAAAGCCTGTGAAAATGTGCCCGGCCGGCGGCGAAAGATGTCGCTTCGTAACGGGTTTGTGACATTCTGCACCGGAATTCAGCAATTCGCAATTCAGATCCAGACCTTTTCGAGGGGCAGACCGCGCTTGCAGAGTGCGCACTCGGCGCCGGCAGCATAGTAGCGGGCCTCCAGTTTGGCCAGATAGTACAGCGGGAGAGCGCCGAAACCGACGGTCTGCGGCGTCGGCTGGTAGATGATCACCGCCAGCCCAACCACGGTGGCTCCGCGCGATTCCAAAAGCGTTTTCAGCTCCGCGAGCTTGGCGCCGGTGCGCAGGATATCGTCCACAATGACCACCTGCTCGCCGGCCCTGGGCTCCAGGTACTGGCGGAAACGGAGCGGCTCGGCCTCGTGCTGGCGTTCGGCCCAATAGACCTGTTTGGCGCGCATCGCCTCGCACACGCCGTAGGCCACCGGCAGGCCGCCGGTCATCGGCGTGACTATGGAGAGCTGCGGCACGATGGCCCGAATTTCGGGGTTGGCGCGCAACAGCCGGCTCAGCCCCACCGACAACATGCGCTGATGCTGGTAGTAGCGCATGGCCAGCGGGACCTGGAGATACTCGTTGGAATGCAAACCCGTAGGGTATTCGAAATGGCCGTCGCGCAGAGCGCCGGTTTCGCGCAGCACGGCGACGACCTCCTCTTGAGTCGGAATGAGGTGCATAAGGGACCCTTTCAGTTGGCGCCGTGCCCGATGAGCACGCGGGGGATGGTGCGCAGCAGAATCTTCCAATCCAGCGCCAGCGACCAATTATCAATGTACTGCATATCCAGCTTCATCCAGGTTTCGAAATCGACGTTATCGCGACCGGAAATGGCCCACAGGCAGGTGAGACCGGGGCGCATACGCAGGCGGCGGCGCTGCCAGCGCTGGTACCGGTCGACTTCGCCGGGAACCGCCGGACGCGGTCCCACCAGCGACATGTCGCCGCGCAGCACGTTCCATAACTGCGGCCACTCGTCGATGGAGAACTTCCGCAGGTAGCGGCCGATGGAGGTCAGCCGCGGGTCATGCGGAATCTTGAAGACCGTCTCGCGGGTGTTGAGGTGCTCGAGGGCGGGCCGGAGCTCCTCGGCGTTCCGGCACATGGAGCGGAACTTGTAGAACAGGAAGCGGCGGCCATTCAAGCCGCAGCGCACCTGGCGAAAGATTACGGGGCCGGGCGAAGTGAGCCGGATCAGAATCGAAATGGCCGCCATGAAGGGCGCCAGCACCACGAGGCCCGCGGCGGCGATGGCGATATCGATGGCGCGCTTCACCAGCAGGCGGATCTCGTCGTAGGGGGCGGCGGTAAAGGTCAGCAGGGGGGTCGAGCCGAAGCGGTCGAGCGAGACCGTGCTGTTGACGTGCGGAAAGAAATCCACGGCCACGCGGGTGCGCACGCCTTCCTCATCGCAGAGCAGGAAAACCTCTTCCAGGTTGGCGAGGCTCTCGCTGCCCACGGCGAAGATGATCTCGTCCACCACGTGCTGCCGCAGAATGGAGGGCAACTCGCCGATGGGCTGGACTTTGTAGAGGGAACCGAGGGCTATCTCAGAGGGTGCGTTCTCTAATTGTTCGCTCAGGAAGCCGCGCAGGCGGACGCCGTATTCCGCGGACAGCTCGAGCGCCTCCGCCATGCGGATGGCGCGCTCCCCGGTTCCCACCACCATCACGTAATGCGGCGCGGCGAACTCGCGGCGGATCACTCCTACCACGCGCCCGGCTGTAAGCCGAAACAGCAGCAGCAGAACCCAGGCGTAGGCGGAGAACAGGCCCAGGAAGAAGCGGCTGAGGTCCAGGCGCAGGACGTACTCGAACAACACCAGGCACAGTGCGCCATAAGCGCACTGGCACACGGTATCGCGCAAAATCACGCGGGGGTGCCCGGAATGGAGCTTTTCGTAAATCCCGAGCCACAGCCCGATGGTGACCCAGGCGACCAGCGCGAACCCCAGAACCAGGGCCTTGCGCTCGACGGTCAGATAGAAGGTGTGTTCCAGATGCAGGACAGCGCGCGTCTGGTAAGCCGCCTGGAAGGCCAGCGCAGCCAGGATGATGTCGGATAGTCCGAACAAAACACGGGCTTTACGCGGGCGAGTGAACATCCGCAGTTAGGATAGCATGGGGTGGGGAGCGTGCGCCGTGCCGCGCCGGCGGCGGGGCATTGTACATTGGAGGCATGGACATGAACCCGTTGACTCGCAGGTCCTTGGTGAAGAACTCACTGCTGCCGCTGACGGGCATGTTGGGATTACCTTCGATCTCCGCGGCGGTCGAGCAAGCCAGCTCGCCATACCGGCGGCCCAAGCTGAAGATCACGGAAGTTCGCACCGCGGAAGTGCGCGTACACGGATACCAGGTGCATGTGCGCGTGTATACCGACCAGGGCATCGTGGGCCAGGGCGAAACCACGGATGCGGCCGAGGGCAACGTCCCGCTGATCCGGTCCTTTGGGCGCATGCTGATGGGCCAGGACCCGCTGAACATCGAGGCGGCCTTCGAGCGCATCCGCACGAGCGGGATCTTCGCGGGCGCGCAGGGCGGCCAGTACATTACGGCGCTGACGGGGGCCGAAATCGCGCTGTGGGACATCGCCGGCAAGGCCCTGGGCGTTCCCGTCTACCAGTTGCTGGGCGGCAAGGTGCGCGACCGGGTGCGCATCTACTGCGATTCCGGCGCGCGGCGGATGACTCCGGGAGACGAAGCGTCGAAGGCGCGGATCCAGGAAATCCAGGATCTGGGCTTCACGGCCACAAAGATCGACATCGACGACGCGCGCGATCCGGCGCGGTTCGATCGCGTGAACTGGACCGCCTCCAACGCCGAGATCGAGCACATGGTGGCGAAGGTGGCTTTCACCCGGGGGTTGTATCCCAAGAACATCGATCTGGCGGTGGATATGCACGGACGCTACGATGCCACCTCGGGCAAGCGCGTCGCCAAGGAGTTGGAACCGTTCAAGCTGATGTGGCTGGAGGAGCCGGTACCGCCGGAGAACATCGACGCCATGCGCGACGTGCGCGCCTCCACCAGCACGCCCATCTGCTGCGGTGAGAACATTTTCCTGCGGCACGGGTTCCGCGAGATTTTCGAGAAGCACGCCGTGGACATCATCATGCCGGATTTCCAGAAGTGCGGCGGCCTGCTGGAGGCGAGAAAGATTGCGGACATGGCGCACACCTACTACATTCCGGTAGCGCCGCACGCGGTGACTTCGCCCATCGGCATGATGGCCACGGCGCAGGTCTGCGCGGCGATTCCCAACTTCCTGGTACAGGAATGGCACTGGATCGATTCCCCGGCGCTATGGAAGAACTGGGTGAAGGAAGGCGGGATCATCGAGAAGGGATACATCACCTTGCCGGAGCGCGCGGGCATCGGCGTGGAGATGAACGACGGCGGGGCGCGGAAAGCTCAAGTGCCGGGGACGCCGTGGTTCGAAGCGGCTAAGTAGAGTTGAGCAGGGGCGCTATGATGGAGAGGTACCCCTATGATGTCGATCCGCCTGAGCGACGAAATGGAACGCAGGCTGTCCGATCTGGCGGCACGAACGGGCCGGACCAAGGCGTACCACGTCCTCGAACTCATTGAAGACCATATTGACGATCTGGAAGACCGTTACCTGGCCGAAGCGCGTTTAGAAAAGCGGCGTCCCCCGCTCAGTGGCGAGCAACTTCGGAAGAACCTTGGCCTGGATCGTTGAATACGACCCTGAAGTCGAGAGGGACTTGCGGAAGCTCGACCGAAGCATCCAGCGGGAAATCCTCGACTACATGGAGAGCCGAATCGCAACCGAGAGCGATCCGCGCCGTTTCGGAAAGCCGCTGCGCCACAGCAAATACGGACTCTGGCGTTATCGTGTCGGCGATTACCGAATCATCTGCGAGATTCAGGCCAGGCGCCTGGTGGTTCTTGTAGTAGCCGTGGGGCACCGGAGAAACGTTTACGAGTGAGTTCCTGGAGTTCGCCGCCGCCGTTCAGGTCGCAGTCTATCCGCGGGTGACGCTGGCCGGGTCAGACGATGTACTGGGGATGGTTCTTGCGAATCCAGGCTTCTACTTCGCTACGTAACCTTTCGGCGAGTTGCCGAATTTCATCCGCCTCCGTCTCCGACACAGCGCCCGCTCTCTCGTAATCGGCGATATTGCGCTTCTTGCGGAAAACGTCGAACTTCGCGATGGTCGCTGCGCCGGTCCCAAGCGTGAATTCGAGGGATTGAATGACGCGGTAATGATGGTTTGAGCGTTCCGCTTGGTATCCGGCGCACGCCAAGGCGGCGGAGGCAAGTTGCAGGGCGGCGTTATATGCAATGTTGAACTGCCAGTCGGGGATGAGCGCCGGTGTCCGGCAGGCCTCCAGATCCCGATCAGCGACGGCGAGGAGGTCGGCGATTTCCTGCCGGCTCGTCCTGTGCTCCTTGAGCCATCCGAACTTGAGCCAGTCTTGTGAGCTCACCTTCATCGCCTATCAGGAAGATCTTCGGGCCGGCCACGACACTTGAAAGAAAGTGGTGGCCTCCAGCAAGTTTACGACAGAACTCCTCGGTGCGATAGACGGAGGGATTCACCTCGCGCCGGAGCTCGCGCTGCGCCTCAGTGAGGGCCGAAACGACATCCTGCAACGAAATGCGCTCGCCAATGACCATGATGTCGACATCGCTTGCCGCTGTTTCGCCGCCGGTGACCACGGAGCCGTAAATGAAGGCGAATTGAATCTTGCCGTCCAGGGCGGCGAGACCATCCTTTAGGACTTGAGCGACACCGAAGGTCTTGCGAACGAGGCCGTGAAGCTCAGCGAATACCGGGCACCCGCGGTTGGCTTGATAATACGTTTGACGGCCCTCCACCGTCCGGGCGAGAATTCCGGCCCGGGTGAGCTGTTCGAGGTCCCGCTGCACGGCTCCCGAGCCAAGGCCGACGATGCGGATGATTTGACGCTGGTAGAAGCGCTCGCCGGCATGGCCGAAAAGGAGGCGCAATACAGCTTGCCTGGTGGCGCTGAAGAGGGCGGCGCCGATTGTTGCACCCATTTCAGGTACGATAATACCCATTATGGGTTCGGTCGTCAAGCCGGGTTATTGAGGTGGGATCTTGAACCGCGCTTCCAGCTCTTCGGCTTCAGCCGTCCGGCCGCGCTACCAAAGGAACAGGGCATGGTTATGAACGCTGAGGACGGTGTGAGGGTGGTCGGGCCCCAGCGCCAGCAGGTTCGCCTCGTGATCGAGCGAATCGCCGGCGCGTTTGTTCAAAGTTCCGCCCGAAGGTCTACAGTTCTCCCTGAAACAGCCGATCAATTACCTGAAGAAGTTCACCGCAAGGTGAGCTTGGATCACCCAATGAACCATAAACCAAAGCGGGCGGTGCGGTTCCGCCACATGCTGACGTTCGCGGCACTGGCTTTCCTGTGCGCGAATCTCGCCAACGCTACTGCTCCCGATTTCTCCTTCACACTATCCACACCAGACTTCAGGTACCAGGCCGGAGCCGCGTTGCCCGCCGCAACGAAGGTTACTTCTGCTTCTCCGCCATCTTCTTCTCGAGCGCCTGCATCAGACGTGTCTCGACATCGAGCGGGATGGGATACGGGTCCATGCCTTTGTAGATCTGGATAGTCTTCTTGGTGGTGTCGGCGATTACCCAGCAATTCGGGCACTCGGCCATGTGCCGCTCCAACTTGGCCCGAACTTCGGGATCGATACACTCGTCCAGGTAGTCGGTCAGCTCGTTCAGAAAGTCTTTACATGTAAGCAAAGGCGTCGTCTCCCTTGCGTTTGAAGAAACGCGTCAGCTTCTCGCGCAACTGCAAGCGGGCCCGCAACAGCCTGCTCTTCACGGCCGGCACGGAGAGGCCCAGAACGTCGGCTGTCTCCTCGGTGGAAAGCTCGTCGATGTCGCGCAGCACGAAGACCGAGCGGTAGGGCGGCTCGAGGCTCTGAATCGCGGAATCCAGGATGGCGCCGAGTTCCTCCCGCGAAAAGCGCTGCTCGGGGTCCTCACCCCAGGCGGCGATTTCCCGTACCACCGTGTCTTCGCCGGTATCGATGGTTTCATCGAGCGAAACCGACCTGTCGGTTTTCCGGCGGCGCAGCTTCATGAGCGCCTGGTTGACCGCAATGCGAACAATCCAGGTGTAGAACTTCGAGTTTCCCTCAAACTGATCCAGGTGCTCGTAGGCTTTCATGAACGTCTCTTGCAGCACATCTTCCGCATCCTCGCGGTTCTGCGTCACGTGCTGGGCCAGCCGGAAAATCTTGCCCTCGTAATGCTTCACCAACTCCCCGAAGGCCCGGGCATCGCCTTCGCGGGCCTGCGCAACCAGCGGGGTTTCGTCGATCCCGGCTTGAGTGGAGACAATCATGAGCCTTTGTTCATGATAGCGCAGGCGCGTCCGGGGCGCTTCGCGCCGACACAGGGCAGGCTAAAGCATGCCCCACCCCGCGCGTGTTACGCTGAAAATTCCCTATGAGCAACATCGAGATTACTCTGCCCGACGGCAGTAAACAGCCGGTCGCGGCCGGGACGCGTCCCATCGATATCGCCAGATCCATCAGCCCCCGTCTCGCCGACGCGGCCATCGCCGCCAGGGTCGATGGAGAGCTATACGACCTGACCCGCCCTGTCGAAAAGGACGCCAGCCTTCAGATCCTCACTGCCAAGGACCCCGAGTCGCTCGATGTGTACCGCCATTCGTCCGCCCATCTTCTGGCCGCGGCCGTGCTCGAACTGTATCCCGAAACCAAGCTGGGCATCGGGCCGCCCATCGAAAACGGCTTTTACTACGACTTCGACCGCGCCGCGCCGTTCACGCCGGAAGACCTCGAGAAGATCGAAAAGAAGATGTGGGAGATGCAAGCGCGCGACCTCCCCTTCGAGCGCATCTATACGCGGAAAGACGAGGGCCTCAAGAAGTATTCCGATGCGTGGATGAAATGCGAGCTGATCGAGGAGCGCGCGGGCGAAGTGTTCTCCGAGTACACCCTGGGACCGCACTTCATCGATTTCTGCCGCGGCCCGCACGTGCCGAGCACCTCCAAAATCAAGGCGTTCAAGCTGCTCTCCATCGCCGGCGCTTATTGGAAAGGCGACGAGCACAACAAGCAGTTGCAGCGCATCTACGGCACGGCCTTCTTCACTCAAAAGGAACTGGAGGAGTATCTCAAGCAGGTCGAAGAGGCCAAGAAACGCGACCACCGCAAGCTGGGCAAGGAACTGGACCTGTTCAGCATCCAGGAGCTGGCGGGTCCGGGCCTCATCTTCTTCCACCCCAAGGGCGGCATCATCCGCAAGCAGCTTGAAGACTGGATGCGCGACCAGTACCTGAAGCGCGGCTACTCGCTGGTCTACACCCCGCACGTGGCGCGATACGACCTGTGGAAGACTTCGGGCCATGCCGGTTTCTACGCGCAGAGCATGTTTGCCCGCATGGAGCTGGACGACGCCGAGTACCAGCTCAAGCCCATGAACTGCCCGGGCCACATCCTGATCTACGCGGACAGGCAGCGGAGCTACCGCGACCTGCCGGTCCGGCTGGGCGAACTGGGCACGGTCTATCGCTACGAGCGCTCGGGCGTGCTCAACGGGCTGTTCCGGGTGCGCGGTTTTACCCAAGACGATGCCCACATTTTTTGCACGCCGGAGCAGATCGAAGACGAAGTCGTGTACTGTCTCCAGTTCGCGATCGACACGCTCACAACCTATGGCTTCACCGAGTACGAGGCCGAGCTTTCCACCTGGGACGGCGGCGTCAGCGGCAAGTACGACGGGTCGCCCGACCAGTGGCAGATCGGGGAAAACGCGTTGCGCCGGGCCACCGAGCGAGTGAACATGAAGGTCAAGTTCGTACCCGACGAGGCGGCGTTCTACGGGCCGAAGGTCGACGTCAAGCTGGTGGACGCCATCGGGCGGCCCTGGCAGCTTTCCACGGTGCAATTCGATTTCACGCTGCCGCGCCGCTTCGAGCTGGAATACATCGCGGAGGACGGCAAAGCGCACCAGCCGCTGATGGTGCACCGCGCGCTTTACGGCTCCATCGAGCGCTTCTTCGGCATCCTCATCGAGCACTATGCCGGCGCCTTCCCGATCTGGCTGGCGCCGGTGCAGGCCATCGTGCTGCCGATTACCGACCGCCAGACCGAATACGCTCGAAATGTGCGCAAGCAGATCGACGCCGCGGGCATCCGCGCCACCGTGGACGAGCGCAGCGAGAAGGTCAACCTGAAAATTCGCGACGCGCAGTTGCAGAAGATTCCCTACATGCTGGTGGTGGGGGACCGCGAACAGCAGAGCGGGAAGGTAGCCGTGCGCAACCGCAAGCGCGGCGACCTGGGAGCCCAGCCGCTCGGCGATTTCATCGCCGCCGTTCGCAAGCTGATCGACGACAAGGCGGCGTCGGAGTAGCGGCGGGGGTACGCGCGCGCCATGACGGCGATCGAAGTCAGCGGCGACCTGGCGTCGTTGGACGCCGCGGTTGAAGCGCTGCCCAACAGCCCGGCGGTTTTCGCGCTCTGGCCCAAGCAAGGCGATCCGTATCTCTCCAAGACGGCCCTGCTGCGGCGCCGCTTGCTGCGGCTGCTGAAGGAACGCGAGAAGCCGTCGCGCCTGCTGAACCTGCGGCACACCGTCGCGCGGATCGAGTACTCACTAACTGGCTCCGCGTTCGAATCGAGCGTGACGCTCTATGAGCAGGCGCGGCGCCACTTCCCCGAATCCTATCTCGACCTGCTCAGGCTGCGGATGCCGCCGTATCTCAAAATCCTCCTCAACAACGAGTTCCCGCGCAGCCACATCACCACCCACCTCACACGCACAGGCGGTCTGTATTTCGGGCCGTTCCGCTCGCGCGCTTCCGCCGAGAAGTTCGAAGGCCAATTCCTGGACCTGTTCCAACTGCGGCGCTGCCAGGAAGACTTGTCCCCTTCGCCCGCGCACCCCGGCTGCATCTACGGCGAGATGGGCATGTGCCTGCGGCCGTGCCAGTTGGTGGTGGGCGCCGCGGAATATGCTCACGAAGTCGCGCGCCTGGTGGAGTTTCTGCGGACGGGTGGCCGCTCGCTCGCGGACGCCATCGCGCATTCCCGCGACCGGCTTAGCGACACGATGCAGTTCGAGGAAGCGGCGCGCCAGCACAAGCGTCTGGAAAAGGTGGAGGACGTACTGAAACTGCGCGACGAGCTGGCGCGCGATGTGGACCGTCTGAACGGCGTCGCCATCACGCGGTCCCTGGCCCCGTTTGCCGTCGAGATGTGGTTCGTAAAAGACGGGAACTGGCAGGAGCCGCAGCGCTTTGGTTTCGAAGTGCGCGAAGGCAAGCCGGTCTCGCTCGACCACAGCCTGCGCGAGGCGTTCGCACGAGTCACACCGCGAAGGCTCGGGCTCCGCGAGCGCCAGGAATATTTGGCGCTGCTGGCGCGCTGGTACTACTCCAGTTGGCGCGAAGGCGAATGGCTGAGCTTCGACAGTTACGACGACATCCCGTACCGCAAGCTGGTCAACGCCGTCTCGCGCGTGAGCCACCGGGAACCCTTGTCGACCTCCAGACCTCCAGATCCCGAATTATGAAATAGGGACCGATAGCACTTCTGGACAACGGAGCGACGACCCAAGCATCGTGGTACAATTCCTGCACACTGATGGTCGGCCAATACTGCTTTGCCTCAGTGCGAATAGGAGAAGGCTCGAATGAATGCGAATGGTCCGTGCCGTATCACCTCCCTTCTGGTTGTTTTGCCCCTGCTGCTGAACGCTCAGTTGACGCGACAGCATGATCCCGTAGCCCTGAAACACTGGTTGGCGCCGCTGTACTGGCAGCCGACACAGGCCAGCGCCGAGGAGCACGCCCTTGCTCCGGCGGCGAATGCAACGGGCTTGCCTGCAAATGCCAACCCGCTCGTCTTCGTGGCGATGCCGCCTTGCCGCGTGGTGGATACCCGAACCATCGGCCAGGGCCTCACGGGTGCCTTTGGTCCACCTTCTCTTGCCGCCGGAGCGGTCCGGACTTTTCCCATGCTGTCCAGTACCAGTTGCACGATTCCGGCGGTAGCGCAGGCATATTCTTTCGAGATAACCGTGGTGCCACCAGGGCCGCTTGCTTATGTCACGGCCTTCCCTACTGGGCAGTCTGCACCGGTGGCCGCCATTACCGTGGAGTCGCCACAGGGTTTCATGGCCAGCAACACGGGCATTATTCCAGCCGGGACCAGCGGTTCGGTGGACGTTTACGCGAACAATCCCACGGATATCGTTATTGATATCAACGGGTATTATGCTCCGCTCAACAGCCTACCCGGCGGAAACACTGCTTTGGGTACTGGAGCGCTGGCGAACAACGCCGGCGGGGCCTACAACACGGCCACTGGCGCCGACGCGCTGCAGAACAACACCACCGGTGGCATGAACACGGCCACCGGGAACGGCGCGCTGCAGAGCAATACCACCGGGGGCTACAACACGGCCACCGGTTACGGCGCGTTGAGCAGCAACACCACCGGGAGCCAAAACACGGCTAGCGGTGTCTCCGCGCTGCATTACAACACCACCGGGAGCTACAACTCGGCCAGCGGGTTCAACGCGCTGCTGAGCAACACCACCGGGAGCTACAACACGGCCAGCGGGTTCAACGCGCTGCTGTTCAACACCACCGGAGACAATAATGTGGCTAGCGGTGCCAGCGCGCTGACGAACAACACCACCGGAAACCTCAACACGGCCAGCGGTTTGAACGCGCTGGCGCAGAACACCACCGGGAGCAACAACACAGCCAGCGGCTGGGGCGCGCTCGGCTTCAACACAACTGGAAGCTACAACATCGCCTTGGGGGTTAACGCCGCTAACGGAGTTTCCAATGGCAACAGCCACAACATTCACATTGGCACCGTGGGTGCATCCACCGACGCCAACACCATCCGGATCGGAGGGGCCCAGGCCGGGGACGTAGCTACGCAGAACAGATTTTTCGTAGCCGGCGTTCGTGGCGTTACGACGGGCAACAACGACGCCATCCCCGTGGTGATTGATTCCAATGGCCAGTTGGGCACCGTCAGTTCATCCCGGCGCTTCAAGGAAGATATCCACGACATGGACACAGCCAGCAGCGGTCTCATGCGGCTGCGTCCCGTCACCTTCCGCTACCAGAAGCCCTTCGCCGACGGCTCCAAGCCCATTCAGTACGGTCTAGTCGCTGAAGAAGTCGCTGAAGTTTACCCGGATCTGGTTGCACGTTCAGCCGACGGCCAAGTAGAGACGGTCAAGTACCAAGTGCTGGACTCTATGCTGTTGAACGAGTTGCAGAAAGAGCATCAGCAGGTGCAGCAGCAAGCCGAGACCATTCAGCGGCTAGAAACTCGCCTAGCGACGTTGGAGGAAGCGTTACGCTCCGGTAAGTAAGCTCACACCCCAAGGGCGGTTCCTAGCACGATAGATCAGCGGTACATTCTTTTCTTGTTCATCGGCGCGGATCTTCGCCCCGCTCTGTCCCAAGGACTTCCGTGGGATTTGGACACACCACTACCCACAATGAAGTCCGATTGGGCCCCATCAGGGCAAGCTGCTCTGAAAGAGGACGTGCTGAAACTGCGCGATGACTTGCCGCGCGATGTGGACCGTCTGAACGGCGTCGCCATCACGCGGTCCCTGGCGCCCTTTGCCGTCGAGATGTGGTTCGTAAAAGACGGGAAATGGCAACAGCCGCAACGGTTTGGTTTCGAAGTGCGGGAAGGCAAGCCGGTCTCGCTCGACCACAGCCTGCGCGAGACGTTCGCCGCCGTCACACCGCGAAAGCTCGGAGTCCGCGACCGCCAGGAACATTTGGCGCTGCTAGCGCGCTGGTACTACTCCAGTTGGTGCGAAGGCGAATGGCTGAGCTTCGACAGTTACGACGACATCCCGTACCGCAAGCTGGTCAACGCCGTCTCGCGGGTGAGCCATCGGGATGCCGGCGCATGAGGGCCGATATGGGCCGGTAGCCCTTTTGGACGATTGTTACGACGACCCAAGCATCGTGGTACAATTCCTGCACACTGATGGTCGGCCAACACTGCCTTGCCCCAGTGCGAATAGGAGAATGCTCAAATGAATGCGAATGGTCCGTGCCGTATCACCTCCCTTCTGGTTGTTTTGCCCCTGCTTCTGAACGCTCAGTTGGTGCGACGGCATGATCCCGTAGCCCTGAAACACTGGTTGGCCCCGCTGTACTGGCAGCCGACACCCGCCAGCGCCGAGGAACACGCTGCTGCTTCCGCGGCGAACACCACGGGATTGCCTGCAAATGCCAACCCGCTCGTCTTCGTGGCGATGCCGCCTTGCCGCGTGGTGGACACCCGAACCATCGGTCAGGGCCTTACTGGTGCCTTTGGTCCACCTTCTCTTGCCGCCGGAGCAGTCCGGACTTTTCCCGTGCTATCCAGCACGACCTGTACGATCCCCGCGGTAGCGCAGGCTTATTCGTTCGAAATAACCGTAGTGCCACCAGGGCCGCTTGCATATCTCACGGCCTTCCCAACTGGGCTGTCTGCACCGGTGGCCGCCATTACCGTGGAGTCGCCTCAGGGTTTCATGGCCAGCAACACTGGCGTTATTCCGGCTGGAACCAACGGTTCGATAGGCGTTTACGCAACCAATCCCACGGATATCGTCATTGACGTTAACGGCTACTATGCACCGCCCGGCGACTTGAACGGCAATATGGCTTTGGGGACTGGGGCGCTGGCGAACAACACCACCGGCGAATACAACACGGCCGTCGGTGCCGGCGCGCTGCAAAGCAACACAACTGGGACCTGGAACACAGCCAGCGGTCAGGCCGCGCTACAGAGCAATACCACCGGGAACTACAACACGGCTAACGGCGAGGCCGCGTTGAGCAGCAATACCACCGGGGGCCAGAACACGGCCAACGGCGTGGCCGCGCTGGAGAGCAACACCACCGGGGGCGGCAACACGGCCAGCGGCGCTAGCGCCCTACAGCTCAACACCACTGGGGCCAACAACACGGCCAGCGGCGCCAGCGCGCTGAATAACAACACCACTGGGAGCCAAAACACCGCCAGCGGCGTCTCCGCGCTCCAGAGCAACACCACCGGGAGCAACAACACGGCCACCGGTACCTTCGCGCTGCAAAGCAATACCACTGCGACCAATAACACGGCCAGCGGGTACAGCGCTCTGCAAGCCAACACCACCGGGACCGCCAATACGGCCATCGGGTCCGGCGCGCTACTCTCTAATGCCACTGGAATGAGCAACACGGCCAGCGGCAGCGCCGCATTGATGAGCAACACCGTCGGGGGCAGCAACACGGCTGCTGGTTTCGGGGCTTTGCAATACAACACCACTGGGACCGGTAACACGGCCATCGGCGGCGGCGCGCTGGGGGGCAGCACGACGGGAAACTACAATATCGCCTTCGGTATGCAGGCCGCGGTGAACGTGTCCGGTGCCAACAGCAACAACATTCATATCGGTAGCCTGGGTGCCTCCGCCGACAACAACACCATCCGCATCGGAACTCCCGGCACGCAAACCTCGTTCTTCGCAGCGGGAGTGCGTGGCGTGACGACGGGCAACAACAACGCTGTCCCGGTTATGATCGATTCCAATGGTCAGTTGGGCACGGTCAGTTCATCACGACGTTTCAAGGAAGATATCCACGACATGGACACGGCCAGCGACGGTCTCATGCGGCTGCGTCCCGTGACATTTCGCTACCAGAAGCCCTTCGCCGACGGTTCCAAGCCCATTCAGTACGGTTTAGTCGCTGAAGAAGTCGCTGAAGTTTACCCGGATCTGGTTGCACGTTCAGCCGACGGCCAGATAGAGACGGTCAAGTATCAAGTGCTGGACTCAATGTTATTGAACGAGTTGCAGAAAGAACATCAGCAGGTGCAGCAGCAAGCCGAAACCATTCAACGGCTAGAAAGTCGCCTAGCGGCGTTGGAGGAAGCGTTACGCTCCGGTAAGTAAGCTCACACTCCAAGTGCGGTTCTTAGCACGATAGATGACCGGCACATTCTTTCTCGTTCATCGGCGCGGATTTTTTGCCCGACTCCGTCCCAAGAACTTCCGCGGGATTGGGACACCCCACTACCCCCAGCAAAGTCCGGTTGGGTCCCATCGGGGCAAGCTGCTCTACGATCGGGACCAGTTGATCTACTCCACCGTCACGCTCTTGGCCAGATTGCGCGGTTGATCGACGTCGCAACCGCGGCGGACCGCGATGTGATAGGCCAGCAATTGCAGCGGCACGATCTCCAGAATGGGCGCCAGCAGCTCCGCGGTCGCCGGAATTTCGATGATGTGATCGGCGCCGGTCTTGGGCACGGCCGCATCGCCCTCGGTCACCAGCGCCACCACAATGCCCTCGCGCGCCTTGACCTCCTGGATGTTCGACAGCGTCTTTTCGTACAGCAGGCGGCTCTCGTCGCTCGAGGGATCGTGAGTCGCCAGCACCACCACCGGAAGCTTTTCGTCGATCAGCGCGTTGGGCCCGTGCTTCATCTCTCCGGCCGGATAGCCTTCGGCGTGGATATACGAAATCTCTTTCAGCTTGAGCGCCCCTTCGAGCGCGATCGGAAAATGCACCCCGCGCCCCAGAAAGAGAAAATCGGTGGAGCGGTGGAGATCGCGGCCCAGCGCCTCGTAAACCGGGTCGTGCGAAAGCACGGTTTCGAGCTTGCCGGGAATCCGCACCAGCTCCTGCATCAAGCCGCGCGACGTGCTCTCATCGAGGCGATGGTTGGCTTGGCCCAGGTGCATCGCCAGGATGAACAGCGCGGTCAATTGGCACGTGAAAGCCTTGGTGGAAGCCACGCCGATCTCCGGCCCCGCGTGCGTGTAAATGGTGCCGGCGGCCTCGCGCGTGACCATGGAACCCACCACGTTGCAGATGGCCAGCGTCTTGGAGCCTTTTTGCTTGGCCTCGCGCTGCGCCGCCAGCGTATCGGCGGTCTCGCCCGATTGCGAAATCACCACCGTGAGGGTATCTTCGCTGATAATCGGATCGCGGTAGCGGAACTCGCTGCCGTAATCCACCTCGACCGGAAGCCGGGCCAGCTTCTCGATCATGAACTTGCCTACGAGGGCCGCGTGCCAGCTTGTGCCGCAGGCGATGATCTTGACCTGGCGGAAGCGCGCGAATTCGGCCGGCGCGATGTCCATCTCGTCCAGGAAGACACGGCCCGTTTCCTGGCCCACGCGTCCCAAGGTGGTGTCGCGCACGGCGCGCGGCTGCTCGTAGATTTCCTTGAGCATGAAATGCTTGTAGCCGCCCTTTTCCGCCATGATGGGGTCCCAGAGGATGTGCGAAACCTGGCGGTTCACCGGGCGCCCGTCGAAATCGCTGAGCCGCACGCCTTCAGGAGTGAGGATGGCCATGTCGCCGTCGGCCAGGAAGAACATGTCGCGCGTGTGGCTGAGGATGGCCGGCACGTCCGACGCGACAAAGTACTCGTTGTCGCCGATCCCGATCACCACCGGCGGCCCCGAGCGCGCGGCCACGATCTTATAGGGATCGGACCGCGAAATCACCGCCAGCGCGAACACGCCGGTGAGGTCCTTGACAGCCGCGCGCACGGCTTCTTCGAGATTGCCCTGGAAGTGTTTCTCCACCAGGTGCGCGATCACTTCCGTGTCGGTCTCGGTCTTAAAAACGTGGCCCTCGGACTGGAGGAGCTGCTTGAGGGGCAGGTAGTTCTCGACGATCCCGTTGTGGACCACCACTACGTCGCCATGGCAGTCGCGGTGCGGGTGCGCGTTCTCTTCGGTGGGCCGCCCGTGGGTGGCCCAGCGGGTGTGCCCGATGCCGTACGTCCCATCCACCGGGTTCATGCGGATGGCGTCCTCGAGGTTGCGCAGCTTGCCTTTGGCACGGCGGACGGCGAGCTGGCCGTCGTCGCAGTAAACGGCCAGCCCCGCGGAATCGTAGCCCCGATATTCGAGGCGTCTCAAGCCTTCGAGAATGATCGGAACGGCCTTCTGGGTTCCGATGTAACCTACGATTCCGCACATAGTTCAATTATAGGCGTGCGCTCAGTCGAGGATCTCGACGCGATACTCTTCGATCACCGGATTGGCGAGGACTTCGTGGGCGATGGTTTCGACGTCTTTCCGCGCCTGCTCGCGGGTGACGCCGCCGGCGATGGCGATGTCGAAGAACTTGCCCTGGCGCACGTCCGAAATGCCCGGGTAACCGAGCCCATTGAGCGCCGCGCGGACGGTCTGACCCTGCGGATCGAGGACCGTGGATTTCAAGGAAACGAAGACGCGAGCTTTCATGTGGAACCCCGATTATCGCACGGGGGCAGACCCGGGGACAGACAGCCATTTTTCGCAAACGACGCGAAAAACGGAGTCTGTCCCCTAGTTCAACAACCGGCCTTGACGCACATACGCCGGCGTTTCGAGATCGTCCGAATCGGCCAGCGGGTCCGCGTCCGCAATCAGCGCCGGTTCCGGTTCCGGCTCCACCACCAGAACGGGTTCCGGGGCGATCGCTGGGGCCGGCTGCGGCAGACGCGGCTGTATCCGGATCTCCGGCACGCTCCTGCGGTCCGCCACGGGCGCGTGCTCCGGCTGGAACCCGGTGGCGATCACCGTGATCTTCACAGCGTCCGCCATCGACTCGTTCAGAATGACGCCGAAATTGATCTGCACGTCGTCGCAATCGGCCGCCTCCCGGATGATGGAGCACGCCTCGTTCACCTCGTGCAGCCCCAGCCGGCTCGATCCCGTGATGTTGATCAGGATGCCGCGCGAGCCGGCAATCCGCGTGTCTTCCAGAAGCGGACAACTGATGGCCTGCCGGGCCGCGTCCACGGCCGCCTTTTCGCCGCGTCCCACGGCCGTCCCCATCATGGCGTAACCCATGCCGGTCATGGTGGCCTTGATGTCGGAGAAATCGCGATTGATCAGCCCCGGCGTGACGATAATGTCGCTGATGCCCTGCACGGCCTGCCGCAGCAGGTCGTCCGCCGTCTTGAACGCATCGAAGAAGCTGGTGCCGCGCGGCACCAGCGCCAGCAGCCGGTCATTGGGAATGGCAATCACCGTGTCCACAATGGATGCCAGCCTGCCCAGCCCGTCTTCCGCCAGCTTCATGCGCCGCGACCCTTCGAAGCTGAACGGCTTGGTGACTACCGCCACCGCGAGCGCGTCCAGCTCTTTGGCCAGCGACGCGATCACCGGAGCCGCGCCGGTTCCCGTGCCGCCGCCCAGCCCCGCCGTGACGAAGGCCATGTCGGCGCCTTGCAGCACTTCGACGATGGCATCGGTATTTTCCAGCGCCGCCTGCCGCCCGATTTCAGGGTTCGACCCGGCGCCCAGCCCACGCGTGATCTTCGCGCCCAGTTGCAGTTTATTGGGCACCCGGCACGCGTCGAGCGCCTGAAGGTCGGTGTTCATGGCATAGAACTCCACCCCTGCCAGCCCTTCCTCGACCATGCGGGCCACGGCGTTACAGCCGCCGCCGCCCACGCCGATCACCTTGATTCGCGTGCCGGTGCGCGCCTCTTCTTCCATTTCATATTTCAGATCGTCGATTTCCGAATCCATGAGCCCCATGGACACCTCCCTCGCTCCGGGCAGGTCGGGGACCTGCCCCACCTATTTCAGAATCCTTCCCAGCCATCCAGCGGCTTCCCGCTGACGCTCGGCTTTGGCCTTCAACTTGGCCGAATACATGGCGAGGCCCGCGGCCGTGGTCCACTCCGGATCGTTCATTTCCTCGGGCCAACCCAGAATCCCGATCGCCAGGCCGTAGCGCGTCTGGCAATCGAGCACGCGCGCCGCCACGTCGCAGAGGTCCGGCAGTCTGGCCGCCCCACCCGCGAGAAACACGCCGCCGTCCAACGCGCGGTCCATCCCCACGCGGGCCAGCTCGGCGCGCACGAATCGGAAGAGCTCCACGGCGCGCGCCTCCAGAATCCGGCTGACCACCTTCCACTGCTCTTCACGAGGCTCGCGGTCTCGAGGCGCGGGAAGCTCCACCCGCACGTTCCCCGGGCAGCCTGTTGAGAGCGCGCAGCAGCCGTACTCCATCTTCACCAGCTCGGCTTCCTCAAAACTCAGGCGCAACCCCCTTGCCAGGTCGCGCGTAAAATGGTCGCCGCAAACCCGCACGGTGGAGGCCAGGTGCATGGCGTCGCCGTAATACACCACCAGCTCGCTCGATTCCGCTCCAATGTCCACCAGCGCGATGCCCTCGCGCCGGTCCTCCGGCAGGACGGCCGCATAGGACGCGGCCAGCGCCTCGAAAACGGTTTCCTCCACCACCAGGTGCGCCTGGTTCACCGCGCCGACCAGCGAGTTATGCTCCTGCACCGAAGCCGTCACCAGGTGGACATTGACTTCCAGCCGCGACGCCAGCATCTTTCGGGGGTCGAAGTGGCCCGGGTGGCCATCCACCACGAAATCCTGAGGGAACAGTTGCAGAATCATGCGGTCCGGCGGCAACTGCACGCGGGAGGCGCGGTCCACCACGCGGTTCACGTCGCGCTGATCGATCTCCCGCAGGTGTCCGAGCTCCACCAGGCCGCGGCCGCTGGCGCCGCGCACCGTGGGGCCGCCCATCCCCACCACCACCGAATCCACGGAAACTCCGGCATTGGCCTCCGTCTCGCGCAGCGCCGCCCGGATGGTATCGGCCAGCGCTCTCTGGTCGGCGATCCTCCCCTTCAGCCAGCCTTGCGACCCGATGGCGGCGCATCCCAGAAGGCGCACGCGGCCGTTCTCCAGAACGCAGATCACCAGCCGTGTTTTGCGGCTGCCCGCGTCGAGTCCCGCTCCGTAAATCGGTTTCTCCGCCATAAAGCCGTTAATCCTTGGCCGTGACTTGGCCGTCCAGCCTCAAGTCGAACGATTTCACGTTCGGCGACCGCTTCCCGATCTCGGAATAGTGCGCGAGAAAATTCTGATAGCGCCGGGCGAAATTGCCGTCGCCCATCATCAACTCCACGGCGCGGTTCTCCACCTGCGCGACGATGCGGATATTGTCGGGATCGGCGGCATTCACCTCGGAAACGTCTTTGGCCATGTATCCCATGTCTTCCTGGAGCCGTAACAGGGCGCGCACGCGCTCCGAGCGCTGGTCTTCCGTCTCGTCTTCCCGGAGGCCGCTGAGCACCGGGAACCCAAAGTGCGCCTGCGCCGGAGGATCGAGCAGAACGCCGTGAGCATCGATCAGCAGCACACCCGAGCGGAAGAGCACGAACGCCACCGGTTTCCGCTCGCGAATCCGCACCAACAGCCGGTCCGGCCAGATGCGCGAGACCGAGACATCTTCCACCCAATCGATGGCCAGCAGCCGCCGGCGGCGCTCCGCCAGTGGAACCGAGAAGATGCTGTGGTCGAAGTCCGCGGTGAAGACCCGCTGCACCTTGGTTCGCGGCGTGTAATTCAGGCCTTGGATCGTGAGCGCATCCGGGCGGTCGCGCGAGAGCATGAACTGCGGGTCCGTGAGGGCGTACCGGCGCACTCGGAAACCCGCCACAGCGGTGGAGACGCCCAACACGCCAAGCGCCATAACGACCAGCCACAGCCGCCAGTTGAAACCACGTGCGATCTTTCTCGACTCCCTCGCCATATCAGCCCCCGGCCCCGACCCGCGGAAGCGGCGGGTACCCCGCCTGGCCCCCGGCCCCCGCTCGCAGCCGCGCCAGCAGCTTTTCGCCGGCCTGCCACACGTTGCCGGCCCCCAGCGTCAGGACCGCGTCGCCTTCGCCTGCCACGTCGAGCAGCGCTTCCACGCCGCGGTCCATCGTGCCCACGTACTCGGCTCCGCGATGCCCGAACTGCCGGATGCGCTCAACCAGCGCTTCCGCCGTGATCCCCGCGATGGGTTTCTCCGAGGCCGCGTAGATATCCATCACAAACACGCTGTCGGCTTGGTGGAACGCGCCCGCGAACTCTTCCATCAGGTGAAACGTCCGCGTGAACCGGTGTGGTTGAAACAACACGTGGATGCGCCGGAAGCCGCAGAGCCGGGCGCAGTCGAGCGTGGCGCGGACCTCGGTGGGATGGTGGCCGTAATCGTCGATGACGGTGATGCCGCGCTCCCTGCCTCGCACCTGGAACCGCCGGTCGACGCCGTTGAACGCGGCCAGCGCCTCCCGGATCACCTCCGGGGCAACTTCCAGCTCCATCGCCACGGCCACCGCCGCCATGGCGTTCAAGACGTTGTGCCTGCCCGGAACGCGAAGGTGGAACCGGCCGAGATCCCCGGCGCGGTACCGCAGGCGGAAGTCGCTGGCAAAACTCCCGCAGCCGATCTCGCTGGCTTCCACATCGGCCTGAGCCGTGGCGCCGTAGGTGACGGTCCGCCGCTTGATGGCAGGCAGGATGCCTTGCACGTTGGCGTCGTCCAGACAGACGATCGCGGCGCCATAGAACGGAACCTTGTTCACGAACTCGATAAACGCCGCCTGGATGGCTTCGAGCGACGGGTAGTGGTCCAGGTGCTCGCGATCGATATTGGTGACTACCGCGAGAATCGGCGCCAGCTTCAGAAACGAGCCGTCGCTTTCGTCCGATTCCGCCACCAGGAAATCGCTGCGCCCCACGCGGGCGTTCGCGCCGCCCATGGTTCCCACGCGCCCGCCCACCACCACCGTGGGGTCGAGCCCCGCGTGGCTCAAGACGGTGGCGGTCATGGAAGTGGCGGTGGTCTTGCCGTGG
>JBEKSR010000036.1:0-37000 GCA_049516835.1 Bryobacteraceae bacterium
GACAGGAAGCTGCCGTAGGAATCGGTGGTGGGATACCCGAATTCGTTGAGTGGAAACTGGTTCAGGCTGGCGCACAGCGAGAGCGCCATGCCCACCAGCCCCACCACCGCCGCGCGCCGCCAGCGCACGTCCTGGCGGCGCACGCGCATGACGATCACCACCACCAGGCCCAGAAACAGGGCCACCAACAGGGCTGAATCGACGATCTGCGCCACCTCGTTTTTGGAGCGCAGGCGCTGGTAATCGCGGGTCCACTGTTCCGGAATCTTGAGGTACTCGCGATAGCCGCCCACTTCATCGCCGAGAACCGAGACGGTCATCCGGTTGGTGGCATCGCGCAGATTGAAGTCGCGCTCCTTCCAGGTGAACTCGCGATCCACGCGATGCGGGCGCGTCTGGTCCGATTCCTCGACGAATTCGAGCGACGCCGGATCGCGATGCATGCGGGTCCGCAGGAAATCTTCGGCCAGGGCGCGCGCCTGTTCGGCGCTCGCAGCCGGACGCGCGGCTTCCTCGGGAATCTCGTGGCGGAAGCCGGCCAGCTCGCCGGCCGGCGTGATCTCGACGCCGTACTCCTCCTTCTGCTGCGGGCGGAACCACCGGTAGGCCCAGCGCCACAGGCGGACGCGCGTGCCCATGATGCGGTTGGCCTGCTCGAGGCCGGCTTCGCGCTCGAGGAAGGTCTTGGCCTCATCGTCGAAGCTGAAGCGCGAGGCCTGCCGGTAGCCCTCGACGCGGCAGCCCTGCCCGGCCAGAAAGCGCCCGGCGAGAACCTGGGCGCCGGCGCGGCCCACGCGGAAATCGATGGAGGCTTCCGGAAAAGCCCGGTAGAAGTTGCGTACCGAATACCAGGCGGCCCCGGCGAACAGTACGAGACAGACGGCGATGAAACGGTAATCGGAGGCGCGCAGCCGTTCTTTCATAGTGGTGGCCTTTCAATCGCTGGTTCCTTCGCCGCCCAATGCAGGCCGATTCCGCCCAGAATGAAACGGCGCGTATCCATGAGACGATATCCCGCGCGGCGCAGCAGAGATGAAAACTCGCCGATGGACACGAAGGTTCGGAGCGAATCGGGGATATAGGTGTAAACGCGCGGCTGCCCGTGCAGCAACAGGCCCCAGAAGGCGCCCTGGGCGTAGAGGTAGCCGAGATACAGCCGCCGCAGCCAGCGGTTGGCGGGCAAGAAAAAGTCGAGGCTCACCAGCAGTCCGCCGGGACGGGTGACCCGCTCGATCTCGCGCACCACCGCCGGCAGGTTTGGAAAATTACGCAGCCCGTAGCCGATGAAAACGCCATCGAAAGACCCGCCGGGGAAGGGAAGCGATTCGGCGTCGGCGCAGACGGCGCGAGCGACGCCGCGGGCGCGGGCGAGCTGCAGCATGCGCTCGGTGAGGTCGACGGCCAAGGCCCGGGCGCCGGGGTAGCGTTGCGCGACGAGGAGGGAAAAGTCGCCGGTGCCGGACGCCAGGTCGAGCACCACGGGATTCTCGGGCAACCCGGCGCGCGCGACGCAGACCCTCTTCCAGCGCCGGTCCATGCCGTAGGAGAAGGCGCGCGTAATGAAGTCGTAACGCGGCGCTACGGTGTGGAACATGGCCCGCATCCGGCGCCAATCCTGCTTTTCGACTGGAATCTTCACTAAGAGCCGAATTGTAGCAGAGGACGCTGCCGACAGGAGGCTGAAAAAGGGCTTGGCGGCCCGGCTCGGCGAAAAGCCGGGAAAGAATCGCTGAGATCGCCGGGGTGAGAGGGGTGAAAAGGCAGGCCGCCTTTCAGGCGGCTGGACCCGCTGAAAGCGGGTCCGCAGGCAAGATTGCCTGCCCCACGAAGGTCTGAGATGGTAATGCATAGGGTGACGCATCTGTTGGGGGGTGTGGAGTTGTAATTCATGGCGTTGTAAGCTCCTCTTTTTCAGTGGGTTGCGGGGGTGGGTCGAGGGTTTGTGACGCATCGGGAGGGGTTTTTTCGCAAGATGCGTCACACGGGTCGTCAGAGAGCTCAATGATTCTGGCGCCGCCGCCTAAGCGCTTGAATTTCAATTCGATACGGGTGTCGGAGAGGGTCAACATGCAGGATCTGAGCTGCTGGGAGAGGCCTTTGGGGGTGTGGCACCCGACGAATGGCTGGAGCAGCTCCAAGAGTTGGGTGGCGCTGCCGGCGAAGTGGCGGCGCTGCTCGAGGAGGTTACGCACGGCTTCGGCCATGGGGTGAGGCTCGGCAAGAGCGAAGGCCTGGCGCATTTCTTCCCCGGTGCAGCCGAGGGCGGGGCTGGCGGCCATGGCCCAGGCGAGGGCGTCGGGGCAGCGTCCGGAGGGCGGGTCGATGTGGTTCATGCGGCTGAGGGCGGCGGCGACGGCAGAGCACAGGGCCGCGAGGATGTCGGGCCAAGCCTGCTGGAAAACGGTCAGGAGCCTCGCTTCTGTGCGGGGGGTGAGGGGCGGGAAGGTGACGGTGAGGGCGCGGCGGGCGAGGTCGGCGGGGCAGGACCAGCGTTCGGTGACGGTGAGCAGGACGGGGCGCTTGTAGTATTGCTGGAGCGGTTCGGCGCCTGGGCCGGAGGTTTCGCGGAGGGTTGCGCCGAGGCCGGAGGAGAGGCGGCAGAGGGCATCGGTGAGCTGCGGGGAGAGGGCGGAGAGGTGGTCGAAGGCGAGAATCCAGTTGTGGCGGGCGAGAGTGAGGAGGTCGCGGACGGAGTAGGGGATGGGGGTGAGGGGCGAGGCGCAGGGATCGATGACGGAGCGGAGGATGCGGGCGGCGAAGGTCTTGCCGGCGCCGGGGGGGCCCTGGAGGATGAGGACGGGGAACGGTCCATCGGGGCGGAGGGCGGCGAGGAGCCAGGCGAGGCAGCGGAGCCAGTCGGCGCGGGACGAAAGATTGAGACAGGAGCGGAGGGTTTCGAGGGCGCCGGGGGCTGAAGGGGCGGCGGGCGCGGGGAGGGGGAGGGTAGAGCGGAAGGTTTGGAGGAGAGCGCCGGCCCCGGCGGTGGTCTTCCAGCCGGTGGGAGAGATTTCGACAAACTCGCATTCGGGGTTGGCGAGGTTGAGGAGGATTTGGTCGGGCACCCGGCCGCCACCACGGCATCCGACGCGACGCCAGACGGCAAGGTGCTGGTTCTGGTCGTGGTGGTTGGCCTCGGCTTCGAGGTGATTGAGGACAGTGTGGAAAGCGCGGGAGGAAGGGAGGGTGTCGTACTGGGCGAAGAATTCATGGAAGAACCACTCGCGGTAGGCGCGGGAGCGGACGGGGAGGATGTAGAAAGCTCCGGGGGAGGGGGCATGGAGGCGAACAAAGGCCTGGCCGTCGGAGGCCGTGAAGGGAGTGCCGCGCTGGGCGATGGCGATGAGGGGAGCTAAGGGGTCAGGCATGATGCCTCCTAATTTTGGTATAGCAGGCGAAAATCGGGCTAACGGGGGCTGTGGTCCGGAAGTGATTGAAACGATTGAGAAAACTCTGGGGAAAAACTGGTGAACGGGTTCTTGGGGAGGGGTGGGGTGTGGCAGGGTGGATGGAGTTGGACGGCGAATCCGGAGTGACGCTGCGCCGGAGACGCCCGGTTCTTTGCCCTTGAAATGGATGCAACAATCACCGCCAGCCGAGGCAACTGGGCGTATAGTGTTAGGTTGACGGTGGAACGACATCGTGACTCCAGAGGACAGGAAGCTGATGATGAAGCGTTGGAAGTGTGCTGGATTCCTTGCAGTGGTTCTTATCGCTGCTTTTGTCAGGCCATCCGCGGCATCCCAGGCGGGGAGGTGGATTGAGTTTTCTTCCCTGGATGCCCAGCATCCCTACAAAGTGTCGGGCACCCTTTATCTTCCGGAAAACGCTACGAGCCCGGTTCCCGCCATGGTTTTGGTTCACGGCACCGCGGGAATCGACCGGCGCGGCCAACTCTATCGCCGGCCGCTGCTCGATGCAGGGATCGGGATCTTCGAAGTCGACTTCAAGACCGGAATTTATCGGGGCACCACGGACCGGCCGAAGCCCGACACCTTTCCGCCAATGGCCTTCGCGGCGTTAAAGGAATTGCGAAAACAGCCCGCCGTCGATCCGAACCGCATCGGCATCATGGGCTTTTCCCTGGGCGGCAACACAGCCTTGCGAACAGCCATGGAAAGCAACGTTAAACAATGGATGGGAGATGACAAGGGCTTCGCCGCATTTGCCTTGTTCTACCCCGTGTGCGACCACTTCACAAAAGAATTTGAAAAGAGCGGCAGCAAGCTGACCGGTGGTCCGATGATCATCTTCTATGGGACCGAGGACTCCTATGGCGACGGCAAGGCCGTTCCGGAGCTCAAGAGCCTGCTCGCGACAAAGTACGGCTTTCACGCGACCACGGTGGAATATGCAGGCGCCACGCACGGTTTCAACCTGAATGGGCCCGAAATGACGTTGTTCGACCCCGCCGCCAAAGGGATGAAAGCCCACATAAAATGGGACCCCGAGGCGACCAACGATTCGGTAACCAAAGTGGTGGCCTTCCTGCGTGAAAACCTGGCTGTCAAATGATGGATGCCCCTTCATTGCGGCAGCGCGGGAGCTATGAGAGTGACCGACCAATCAGGCGCCAACCCCTGGTAGTGGAGGGAGAAAGATGATTCCGGCGCAGAGAGTTCGAGTGATTGCGCGCCTCGCCTTTGGACTGCTTGCGAGCACCGCGGCCAGCGCGCAGAGTTCGCCTGTACAAGTTCAGATCGTCCAACATGAACAGGTGCTCTCGGAGGCCCGTGCGGCGCGGCGGGTGAGCGACGAAGGGGTTGAGCTGATTACCCTTGGCTATCTGTACCGGCAAGCGGGAAACATGCAAAAGGCCCTGGCCTGCTTCAACGAGGCCTTGCTCATCGAACAAAACGCAGACAACCATGCCGCCCAGGCGATGACGAAGAACAACATGGGCAGGGTGTACATCGACCTGGGCCAGGAGGGCAAGGCGCTGGCGCTGTTCAGGGAGGCGTTGTCGATCTGGCGCAAGTTAGGAATCCGGCCGGCCGAAGCCAACACGCTGACCAATATGGGCAGGGCCCATAACGACCTGGGGCAGCGGGACGAGGCGCTGAAGGAACTGAACGAGGCGCTGACGATCTGGCGCGACCTGGGCATCAGGCAGGGAGGGGCGCGGATGCTCAGCAGGAGGGACCGGCTGCGCAACATAGGGCAGCTAAGGGCTCTGAAGGAACTGGGCGAAGCGCTGCCGGCGAACCTGCGGGAGGCAGGCGGCCGCACCGGCGAGGCGAACACGCTGGACAACCTGGGAGAGACCTACTCCGCCATGGGCCAGGGCACGGAGGCATTCAATTACTTCAACCAGGCCCTGCCGATCTGGCGGGAAGAGGGAGAGCAAGGCGGCGAGGCGCTGACGTTGAACAGTATGGGCAGGGCGTACGCGGACCTGGGACAGAAGCAGAATTCGCTGGGAGTTTATAACCGGGCGCTGTCGATATCGCGGTCTGTCGGCAACCGGCAGGACGAAGGGCTGACGCTGAACAACATGGGGCGCCTGTATCGCGATCTGGGGCAACACCAAACGGCGCTGGACTATTACAACCAGGCGCTGCCGATCTGGCGCGAAGTGGGAAGCCGCATCGGGGAGGGGCTGGCTCTCAACGATATTGGCAGGGCTTATGCGGACCTGGGGCAAGCGCGAAAGGCGCTGGAGTACTGCGAGCAGGCGTTGCCCATCTGGCGCGAGACGGCGAATCGTCGCGGCGAAGCGATGACCTTGAACAACATGGGCCGCGATTATACGAATCTGGGAGAGGCTGACAAGGCACTCGAGCTCGACAACCAGGCGCTGCCCATCTGGCGCGAAGTGGAGGACCGTCGCGGCGAAGCGCTGGCGATGATGACCATCGGGTGGGCGCACTCGGAGCGGAAAGAGAAGGAAAAGGCGTTGGCGAGCGAACTCGCGGCATTGGCTTTGGCCAAGGCCGCGGGCGATCCGGAGATACAGGGTGGAATTGAAACCACGTTGATGATCGGCTTCCGCGACCAGCATCGCCCCGAGGAAGCAATCTTCTTCGGGATGGATGCGGTGAACGCCTACCAGCAGATTCGCAGGAACATCGCGGCGATGGATAAGGCTCTGCAAGCTGGATTTGCGCAATCGAAGGCGAAGAGCTATCGCGTGCTGGCGGAGCTTCTGGTTGAGGCCAACCGGCTCGGCGAAGCCGAAGAGATTCTCGACCTTCTGAAAGAACAGGAGTTGAAAGACATTGTGCATGGCGCCGCCGCCAATCCATTGCCCGGAATTGCGCCGCTGAAGCTCACTCCGGCACAGCAGAAGGCGCAGAGCGAGCTGGCGGAGCTGGAGAAGAGGGCGCTGACTTTTGAGCAGCTCAGCGTCGAGTCCGCGGGCTTGCAGGGCAACGCTGTGCGCACCTCAGGTGAAGAGGCCCGATGGAAGGCATTGAATTCGAGGATGGAGCAGGAAATCGGGGAGATACTGGCCTTCTTCGCCAGCACGATCTCTTCAGAGCTCGAGTGGAAATCCGGCGCCGCTCAAGCAGCCGGAGCTTCCGACGGCGATAGCGCGACGCAGAGTTATCTCGAGAACACGCTGGCTAAACTGGGTCCGCATGTGATGGGCATCCGTCTGCTTCTGGGCGACAATCATGCCTATACGATTGTGGTCACGGCCAAGACGCGCAAGAAGTTCGAGTTGAAGGCCACGCCCGCCGAAGTACGCGGCAAAGCCTTTGAGGCGCTCAATGCGCTGGGCTCACGCGGCTCCGATCCACGGCCGCGTCTGCAGGAGTTGTATGCCATGGTCGCAGCTCCCCTGGAGGATGAGTTGAAGGCCATGGAAACACGCGCCGGCGCGCAAGGCCGTGTTGCCACGCTGCTGTGGTCCCTGGACGACGCCTTGCGCTATCTGCCGATGGCGGCGCTCTACGATGGCCAGCATTACCTGGTCGAGCGCTTCAACAACGTTCTCTTCACTCCCGCGAGTTATGGCCACATGGCGGATTCACCGCTCCTGGGCGGAGCCAAGCCAAGTGTGCTGGCGATGGGCTTATCCAAGAGCTATGGCGGTTTGCCGGCGCTGCCCGGCGTGATGCCGGAGCTGGATGCCGTGGTCCACGACCCAGCCGTGCCTGAATCGCACGGGCCGATGGAGGGAAAGCTGCTGCCCAATGAACAGTTCACTCTGGCCGCGTTGAAGACGGAGCTTGGCGCCGGCAAGAGCTTTCCCGTGGTGCATATTGCCAGCCATTTTGTGGTGGAGACGGGCAGTGGCGAAGAACCTTACCTGATGCTGGGCGGAGAAGACGCCGGAGAAGCGAAGGGATATGCGTGGAATCTCTCGGACATGGAAAATTCTCCGGTTGCCTTTCACGGAACGCGCCTTCTGACTCTCTCGGCGTGCAGTACGGCGAAAGACTATACATCGAGGAATGGCCTGGAGATGGACAGCCTGGGCATGGTTGCCCAGCAGAAGGATGCGGAAGCGGTGCTGGCGACACTTTGGGACGTAAACGACGCGAGTACAAGCCGGCTGATGAGCGACTTCTACGATCGATGGATGAAACATGCCGCGGACGGCAAAGCGGAGGCATTGCGTCAAGCGCAACTGGCGTTCCTGAGCGGACCCGCCGCGCAAGCGGCTGTCGAGAGCGATCGCGGTGTCAAGAATGCGCGAGAGGCGGCGACAGCGCGGCAGGACGCCGGTTATTCGCACCCGTTTTACTGGGCGCCGTTTGTCCTGATCGGCAATTTCCAGTAGCGCCACCAAAGTCAAACCTCAGGTCAAGACAATCGAGGTTTGAGAATGTTGAATCCTCCATGCCGGTTACCACCCACAAAGATAGATTCAGCGAGTTCCGCAATTAGTAATGGTAAGCCGGCAAGGGTTTGCCGATTTTCCTGGGCAACAACGTCAACTGATGCCAACAGGCCAATGCGCTCATCCAGGACAACTTGCGAGCCCTTAAAACGGTTCCCGCGGATTGCGAAGCCGCCGAACCGTCGAGTAGGTCGTTCAGCCCAAAAGCAGCGCCCGATCCGTCCGAATAACACCACATATCGGCAGCGAATTGCGCCGGGCCGCCGGCCTTCCAATCGCACGCCCGTGACGGATGGTAAAAGGCCTCGCGATCCGTAACGACCGCCCCTTGCCATGGCTTTGCGAATCTCGACTCCATGCTCTAACTGATGGAGCAACGCGGTTTGAAGCAAGCCGACCTTCCCCCGATTTTCAAATCCAGAGGGTATATATCCGACGTCATCAACGCGAAACGCGCCATCAGTAAAGCGCATGCCAAGCAGCTTGCCGAGTATTTCAAGGTCTCGGCAAATCCATTCCTCTAACTCGTCAGCATTCCGGGACTGGACTTAAGGCTGGCGGGCTCGCGCCGGTTGGCGTTCGGATCTGCCGGAACATATTGAGGAGTTCCCGATGTCCGCACTTACGTACCCCGCGAGGTTCTCAACCGGATGGGATGGGCGCGTGCTGGTCGAATTCGTCGATCTCCCGCGTGTCGCGACCGACGGCAGGAACCTGCCGGAGGCAATGGAAGAAGCCGTTGACGCGTTCGGCTCCGATCTTTCGCTAAGCCTTTCGCGGCGCGAAGAGATCCCCGCGCCATCGCCCGCCAAACGCGGCCAGCGCCCGATCCCCGGCTGGCGGATCCGGATTCCGGTTCAGCAATATGTGTGGCATACACACATTTGTTCCGACCTAAAGGTTAGTGGGCCTGGCTGAATTGTTCCACCGAAAGCCACGCGGTGCTGAAGGTCTTGCATGTAGATTTTACAAATGCGCGTCGCGATGGACACGTTCTCCATGAGGTCCGTGCCAATGCTTAGTTGTTCCTGCGTGATTATGTCGGGTGAAGCTGTAGGCATCTATTTGCTCTCCATTCAGAACAACCACAACAATCCTCGAGCGGGAGAAGCCTGTCAGGCGGCTCGAATTGGGAGAGAAGATCTACTTGTGATTTGCCTGTCGCACCATGCGGGGGTGGCGGAACTTGGCCGCGCACCGTTTGCAATGCTCCAGGCGACCTATGGTTGGGAGGCCGGCGTCATCGTCTCGGTCTGTTTGCTCTTCGCGACCAAACCTAGTGGGCAGCCACGGCCACGCTTGCCTTTGCGCGTCAGGTTTTCAATTTTAACAATCGCTCTTTCAATCAGGTCGTGTTCCCCACGCAATTCCGCCAATATCTTCTCAACATCCATTCGGCAACCACCCTTCCGCCTCAAGGCCAGGTGCGGTTTACTCAGCGCGGAGAGGTTATCGGCCGCCGGTCGTTGCTCAGTCGGCCTCCCTGTAGGGAGAGATTCAAATACTCGAGTAAATTATATCACTAAAGTGACACTTAAAGATAGATGGGTGCTTAACCGTTTTGGGGCACACGGCGACAATGGGGCACATCCTGTCGGGCAAACCGGGGACAGACAACGAATTTCCGGCAAACTGCGCCGGAAATCCATGTCTGGCCCCAGTTTGCGGCGCATTCCTGGCCAACTTTCCCCCAAAACGGTTAAGCACCCAAGATAGATCTATGTTCAGATTAGCAGGTTGCAGAAAAGGGGTCGCGGGGGCCGGAAATGGTTCAAGTCTGCTCGTATCAACCTAGAATCAACAACTTGCGCTTGTTCGCAGGTATCATTCCGACCCTGCGAAAGGGTTCCGCAGCCGGCCGTAAGCCGATTAATATAGGTTGGAGTAACAGGGGATCAGAGGTTTGTTTCGGCATTTGTGCTTTTCGCTAAACCGCCCATTCTTATTTCGAAGCCGCGGCAATGCGCGCCGTCCGGGTACATGAGAGCGCCAACAACCTGCCCAAAGGCCCCCGGGCGGGTGCACCTGGCGTGGCGAAGCGGGAGTCAGGTCCGCAGACTCGCCTTGGCGTCCCGCTCGTCACCCGGTTACCATACGAACTTGGGCCATCAACCTATCTCCACAAGATCGAGAGCCGTTCGCCGGCCGGTACTTCCGGCGAGTCAAAGATTCAGCCGCCGGTGCAATCTCGAACTCGATCCCCCAAGGGAGCCATCCATGCGAACAGCGAAGCAGCACGATCCTCGCAACCCCGAACGCTCCAGACCGCTCGCCAGTCTCACCCTGTTTCTGATTCTTCTGGCGCAGTTCCCCTGCGCGGCGCCGGCGGCCGGCCCCGCCAAGCCCGACTTCGGCCCCAACGTCTTCGTCTTCAACCCGGCCATACCGGCCGCGGCGATCCAGGAACAGATCGATAGAGCCTACGCCATCCAGAAGAACAGCCAGTTCGGCCCGGCGCGCTACGCCCTGTTGTTCACGCCGGGCGAGTACAAAGTGGATGTGCCGGTCGGATACTACACGCAGGTTCTCGGACTCGGCGCCTCGCCCGATGACGTCCACGTCGCGGGCGACGTCCGTTCCGACGCCACCCTGCCGAACAACAACGCGACCTGCACCTTTTGGAAGGCCGCCGAGGGCTTCTCCGTCACGCCCGCCGGCGGCACGATGCAGTGGGCCGTCTCGCAAGCCGCCCCCTTCCGCCGCATGCACGTTCGCGGCGACATGGTACTCCACCAGAAGAACGGATGGGCGAGCGGCGGCTGGATGTCGGATGCCCTCATCGACGGCAACGTGGGCGCCGGTTCCCAGCAGCAGTGGATCTCGCGCAACAGCGAATGGCGCAGTTGGACCGGCGCCAACTGGAACATGGTCTTCGCCGGCGTGGTCAATCCGCCGGCTGGCGAATGGCCTACTCCGCCATACACCAAGATCGCCCAGGTCCCCATCGTTCGCGAGAAGCCGTTCCTCCAGGCCGATACCTTCGGCAACTATAGCGTGCGTATCCCGGCGCTCCGGGCTAACAGTTCGGGCATCACCTGGCGCGCCGGGACGACCCCGGGAAGGTCCATCCCGATCGGCCAGTTCTACGTTGCCCGGCCGAACGCCGACACCGCCGCAACCGTCAACGCGCAGTTGGCCAAGGGGAAGAACGTGCTGTTCACCCCCGGCATCTACGACCTGACCGACACCATCCGCGTGGCGCGTGCGAACACGGTGGTTCTGGGGCTCGGGTTCGCCACTCTGCGGCCCACAAACGGCGTCACCGCCATGACCGTCGCCGATGTGGACGGCGTCATTCTGGCTGGCCTCCTGTTCGACGCGGGAGCCGAAAGTTCGCCGGTTCTGCTGGAAGTGGGGCCAGATGGAAGCAAGGCCAGGCACGCCAAGAACCCGATCTCCCTCCACGACGTCTTCTTCCGCGTGGGCGGCGCGGGGGTGGGGCGGGCGACCGTCAGCCTCAAGATCAACAGCCACGACACAATCGTCGATCACACCTGGATCTGGCGCGCCGACCACGGCTCCGGCGTCGGCTGGAAAAGCAACACCGGCGCCAACGGACTCATCGTGAATGGCAACAACGTCACCATTTACGGCCTTTTCGTCGAACATTACCAGGAATACCAGGTGGTGTGGAACGCCAACGGCGGGCGGGTGTACTTTTATCAGTCCGAGATCCCCTACGACCCTCCCGATCAGCCGAGCTTTACGAGCGCGCCAGGCACGAACGGTTGGGCCTCCTATAAGGTGGCCGACAACGTAACCAGCCATGAAGCCTGGGGACTGGGGATCTACAGCGTCTTCCGGAATCGCGGCGTCACGCTCACCCGGGCAATCGAGGTTCCCAACAAGCCCAGCGTCAAGTTCCACAGCATGATCACGGTTCGGCTAGGCAACAACGGCGAGATCAGCAACGTCATCAACAACACGGGCGGCGCCGCAGCCGGCAATTCGCGGCCCAAGGTCACGAGCTTTCCTTAAGAATCCGCTCCAGAATATCGGGCACCTGGAACACCGCGCGGCAGGCCGGAAGCGCGCGCACGACTGGCGCTCCAGTAAACTCGTCCACCGCGCGCGATCCCGCGGAAGTTCCGCAGGGCCAGCGGTATGGGGCAAACGGCTCACCATGGAAGTGGAAGACGCGGCTTGAGTGGCTCGATTCCGCCGAGGGTAAAGCGAGGGGCAGCTCGGGGGCCGGTTGACGGGCAAGCCTCATGACCGAACTGCCGGTGAGGGTGCGGTATCAAGGGCTGAAGCGGACCTGTGGGGGAGTAATCCTGTTCACTTCCGGGAAACCGATCTTGGGTCTTCGACCGAGGTGGTGGTCAGTCACACCTCCCACCGGGCCACCTTTACAGACTTTGTGGCCGTCAGTCGCCGCTGGAGCCCGGTGGACCTGGGCTCGGATCGTCATGAGGTTCCAGGACGACCGGACTGACTCCAGTCGCGCGACGTGAGCGGTTACCGCTCATTCCCGGACGTTCGTGGAATACAGCGACGGCGGCGGTTGGCAACCGCCGCGCAGGATGACATCCTGCCCCACACGGCTCAGCGCCATTGCCAATCGAGGAAGCCGGGCTTCGCGTCGCGCATGGCGTTGACTACTAACTCGGCTAAGCCTCCGTAGAAGATCCGGTTGCTCTTCCATAGGCCGCGGCGGGTTAGCAGGTCGCGGAATTGGGCCTTGCAGTTGCTGCACGGGGCGCAAATGTACTTGGGGATGGAGGGGTCCATACAAGCGGCGAATGCGGCTAAGACCTGCTCCATCTTTCTGGCTCCGGCGATTTCGAGGCGCCAGTCGAGGAAGGTCTTGCCGGACATCAGGGCAAAGCCGGCGCCGCCGCCGCAACAATAATTTTCGGTGCGGTTGGGGGACATCTCGCGGATGTCGGGGCAGACGGCCTTGAGCACCTCGCGCTGCGGCTGGGTAATGCCCATGAGGCGGGCCATGTTGCAGGGGTCGTGGAGGGTGACGGGGAAGGCGTTGCGGGCGGGGTCGACGGGGAGGCGGCCGGTCAGGACGAGGTCGCGCATCAGGGTCAGGCAGCTTTCGCGCGGGAGGTTGAGATCGGAGGGGAGGAGACGGTCGGCGACCACGGTCAGGGCTTTGTGGGCGTGGCCGCATTCGCCGATCACGATGCGTTTGACCTTGAGCTTGCGGGCGGCCTCGATCTGGCGCAGGGCGACGCGCGCGAACTGCACGTCGTCGTACCACAGGCCATAGTTGACGGCGTCGTAGGCGGTGAGGTCGGAGGAGAGGGTCCAACTGACGCCGGCTGCGGTCAGCATGACGGCGAAGGCGCCGGGGTTCTCGGGCCATGCGAGCACTTCGCCGGCGTTATGGATGAGGAGCACGTCGGCGCCCTCGACGTCCCAGGGCGTTTTGACGGGGATGCCGGTTTTCTCGGTCATCTCCTGGTCGATGAAATCGAAATTGTCGCGGGCGGCGGCCGAGTTCATGCCGGTGGTGGAGCCGGTGCGAAGCTGGATGAGGGAACCGGCGGCGTGCAGTTCCTTGGGTGCGATGCCCATTTCCTGGCTGAACAGCTTGCGAAGCTCGTGGGCCACCAGGCCGTTATCGGCGCCCATGGGGCAGGCCTGCGCGCAGCGGCGGCACAGGTTGCAGCGGTAGGCCAGCTCGGCGAGAGTGGAGACCGTGCTCCAATCGAGTTCCACCGCGCCCTGCCAGCGGCGGCGCCGGATGTACTTAAAGTAGAGGCGGCGCAGGATCTCGGAGCGGTAGGTGGGCCGGTAGATCTCCTGGCGGCCGCTGCCGGTGAAGATGTGACACGCCTCCGAGCAGGTCTGGCAGCGGACACAGTGCTCGACGGTGATGAGCAGCGGGCGAAGGAAGGTCCAGTTGTCCTGGCGGCTAAAGAGCTTTTCGAGGCCGCTGAGGAAGGCACGCAGCAGCTCGCGCTCCTCGGCGGGGGATTGCGGCTGCGGCAGCGCGAGGGCGGAGTAGCGGTCGGGGCTCACGGCTTCTTCTCCGTGGATGGCGGATTGGCGGCGGCGATATCGGCCCAGGTCTTGACGCCGTCCGCGCCGACGTGCGGGGCGGACCAGTGCGGGGTATAGAGCAATTGCGCGGCGACGGCGGGGGCGGGACCGCGGTCCCAGCGGACCTTGTGGTAGGCGAAGTACTTGACCACGAAGTGCGCCATGTGGGTAAAGGGAATGTAGGCCATCAGCAGCGCGGCCAGGGCCACGCCGACGGCGGCCAGCGGCGGCGCCGGATGGAAGGTAAGAACGGCCCGCCAGACCGAGGCCGGAGCCGCGCCCACGAGCGCGAACGCCGCCAGCGGCACACCCGCGGCGGCAATGAACCAGCCCAGGTGGAAGAGGTCCGCCGGGCTGGTGTAGGGCTTAAGGGCGGGGTCGGAGAGCCGCGCGACGAGCAGCGCGCAGGCGCCCGCCAGCAGCAGGACCAGGCCAGCGAGCGCGGCGGCATCGGTGAAGCGGCCGACGCCGGCCGCGAGCGACGCCACCGCCAGCGCGCACAGGTAGATTCCCAGGTGGAACGGGTAGGCGCGGAACCACAGGCTCCGGTTGTGCTGGAATACGCCGCGCAGCAGGAGGATTTCCGCCAGGGTATAGCGGATCTGGCCGGCCGCCCCGGGTGGAATCGGGTACAGCTCCCAGCGCAGCGGGACGGGAGTGCGGGCGTATTTGACCGCGCGGAATACGCTGCCGGCCAGGAAGACCGCGACGGCCAGCCAGGCGAGCGAGGAGAGCAGCATCGTCATGGCGAATTCCTCGCCGCCCGCACGAGCGCGGAGGCCCACTGGGGCGCTCCGGTGGCGTGCAGGTGGGTGTAGCCCGCCCAGACGTTGCCGACGATGACGCCCTCCCGGCCGTGGTAGCAGCCGGCGCCGCGCAGGACGGCGCAGGCGGTCTCGGGCCGGTCACCCTCGGCAATGCGCGAGTAGTGGAACTCGTGGCCGCGGAGTTCGGTTCCCAGCGGCAAAAAGGGATTGGGGCGGTCTACCCGCAGGGTGGTGTACCCGTGGCCTTGCGGGCGGGCGAGCACTTCCACCTCGAAGGGCAGCACGCCGGCCATGGGCCAGCGATCGCCGCGCCACCGGATGGCTCGGGAGAGCGCCATCAACCCGCCGCATTCGGCCCAGATCGGCAGGCCGGCGGCGGCGGCGGCGCGGATGCCGCCGAGCAACTCGGTGTTGGCGGCCAGCACGGCCGCGTGCGTCTCAGGGAACCCGCCGCCGATGTAGAGGGCGCGCAGGCCGCGGGGCAGCGCGTTGGGGAGGAGCGAAGAAACCGGGACCAGCTCCGCCCCGGCCGCTTCGAGGGCCTCGAGGTTCTCGGGGTAATAGAAGCTGAAGGCCCGATCGCGCAGGTAGCCGATGGGCACGCGCGCGGCGGCGGGCGCGATGGCGGCGGCGGCCGGCGGGGCGGGCGCCGGAACATCGGCGGCGATGTTCGAGATGGCCTCGAGGTCGAGGCGGCCTTCGGCGAAGGCCAGGATCTGGCGCTCGAGTTCCGCGATGCCGGCGCACTCGAGGGGGGTGACGAGACCCAGGTGGCGGTCGGGCAGCAGGGCGCCGGCGGCCCTCGGCAACGCGCCCAGAACCGGAATGGCGCACACCTCCTGGATGGCCTCCCGCAGCACGGTCTCGTGCCGCTCGCCGGCGATGCGGTTGAGGACGACACCGGCGATGCGCAACAACGGGTCGAGCATACGGCACCCCAGAACGGATGCCGCCGCCGTGCGGGTGACCTTGGCGGCGTTGACCACGAGGATGACCGGGGCCGACAGCGCGCGGGCCAGGGCGGCGGTGCTGTGGGCGCCGCGCGAATCCACGCCGTCGTAGAGGCCGCGGTTGCCCTCGATGAGGTTCAGGCCCTGGGGATCGGCGTGGCGCGCGAAGGAGTCCACGGCGCCAGGGAAGCCCATGAGGAAGGTATCGAGGTTGCGCGCGGGCCGGCCGCAGGCCCAACCGAGCCAGGCGGGGTCGATGTAATCGGGGCCTTTCTTGAAGGCGCGGACGGTGATGCCGGCGCGGCGGGCCAGGAGAATGGCGGCGAGCGACACCAGCGTCTTTCCGGAATCGCCGGCCAGCCCGGCGACGACGACGCGCGGGCTATTGCGGCTCATCCGGTTGCGGAAGCTGGATATAGGACCCGCCCAGATAGCTGTAGATGCAGCGTCCGGAATCGATCAGGACCCGGATAGCCTGCCGGCAATCGTCCTTGCCGCAGTGGGCCTCGCCGTGGCGGGCGATCATGGCCTTGGTGAGGTCGCCCGCCTTGAGATTCCGCTTGCCGGCGCACTCCGCAACCATGTCAAACATGTCGTCCGCGAGCGTTTCAATGGATACGGTCGGAATGGGCACCTCCAGGAGAGTTCATTCTAACAGGCGGTGGTAAAGGGGCCTGCTACTCCATGGCAGCCAGCACCTCGGCGAGCGGGACGGTGGCGAAACCCGTGGCGTGATCGGCCAGGCCATAGGGAATGATCAACTCGCCATTGTGGAGCAGAGCGCCACAGGTATAGACGACATTGGGCACGTAGCCTTCACGCTCGTTCCGATTCGGCTGGAGCAGGGGTTCGCGGAGACGGCCAATCACTTTGGCGGGATCGTCGCGATCGAGGAGGAACGCGCCGATGCAGTACTTTCGCATAGGGCCGACACCGTGGCTGAGGACCAACCATCCAGCATCGGTCTCGATGGGAGATCCGCAGTTCCCGAGCTGGACCAGCTCCCAGGGAAAGGCAGGTTTGAGGAGCACGCTACGCTCATTCCAGAAGTGGACGTCGCCGGAAAACATGAGGTAGATATTCTCGTTGTCCTGACGGGAGAGCATGGCATAGAGGCCGCCGATCTTTCGCGGAAACATGGCCATGCCTTTGTTTTCGGCGGCCGGACCATTCAGGGTAATGAATCGAAAGCGCAAGAAGTCGGAAGTCTCCACCAGCTCCGGCACCACCACCCTGCCATCGTAGGCGGTGAAGGTTGCGTAGTAGATGTTTGTGCCATCGTCGTTCCGGAAGCAGACGAAGCGGGCGTCCTCGATGCCGTTGCGTTGCGAGGGCGTGGCTGGGAATAGTATGCGCTCGCACAACTGCTGCTCCGGCTGGAACTGGACCTCGTAGTTGGAGCGGGCCAGGATCCAAATCCCCTGTGCCTCGTCTTGATCTTCCGGCGTCATTCCATAGGGCAGGCGGAACTGTTCGGCTTGGAGACTGGCGCGAAGCTCTTCGAGCACAAACGATTCCCCAAGTTTGTTCATGACCCGGCGCGTAAAGTCGCGAGTTAATCCAAGCTCAATGAGTTTCCGCGCGAACAGTCCCTTCTCATAAAGGAGGTTTGGGATTTGACGAGGCTCGGTGAGGAAGCCAGTGGGTGTTAATACCTCGATCCGCCGATCGGGATGGATGATTCCGGTTCGAAACGTAATGGAAGAAATGTGCCCTTCTCCGGTGGCGCGGAGACTGAGAATGAACCGGAGGGCGCCAGTTGGCAGGCCGGTTTGGCCGGGGTGCGGCACGATGGAGGGATTGAACAGCGCGGCGGATTCCAAAGAGTACTCGGCCATGAAATAGGAGCCGATCAACAGCCGCCTTTGTTCGGAAATTTCCCCATTGGCCGACAGCAACTCGCGGACTTGCTCAAAGCGTTCCAGAAAGACTTGGCGGATGTTCTGGTGCCGCTGGGAGAATTCGGCGGAGATTCCGTTGACAAGGGCGCCGACCTGCTCTTCGGGAAGCAACATGATCCGGCCGACGATGCCGCCGACCCGTTCGGAATCTCCCGGGGTGAAGGGCCGCAGAAGCACGCGGGACTGGTCGGGCTTGAGGATGGTGGCGATGCGTTTGAGGTGGATGGGCATAGGCATTGGCGGCTACTCCGCGGCGGCGATCGGTTTCTTGAAACTCGTCAGTATGTTCTGGGCCAACTGCATCTCCGCCAGCGAGAGCAAGAAGGCCAGGGTCGATTCCGCTCCCAGGTTCCCGTTGACCCGATCCACATGCAACCCGTCGTGGCAGCCGCCAGTCTCGGGAGAGTAGAGTTCCAGGCCGAGATCGTTCCAGCCGATAAACCAGTCAAAGGCGCGTTGCGCATGTTCGTACCACCAGAAGTCGGATGTGGCGCGATAGGCTTCCAGGCAAGCCGAGACGGTGGCTTGCGCCTCAACGGGTTGCTGGTCGAAATTGGCGCGAGTGCCGCCGCGGCGGTAGAACCCGTTGCTGCCAATGGGCCGAAAGTGACCCTTTTCGGACATCTGCAATTCCGTCAGCCAGCGCAGGGCCCGCAGTCCCCGCTCGAGCACCGCTGGTTGTGCAGTTGCCTGTCCGCTCACAATCAAGGCGTGCGCGAGCTTCGCGTTGTCGTACGACAGTTCCTCCTCGAACCATTGCCAGTCGGCGTGCGCGCTGGCTTCGAAGCGTTCCATGAGGCGGCAAATCAGTGTCTCGCGGGTTTGGCTGACGAGGCTGTCGCCGCCCAACCGGCGCAGATATTCATGGATGCCGATCAGACCGAACGCCCACGCCCGGGGGGAACTGAAGCCGGTCAGGGCGGGCAGCGCCAGCGCGAAGAGCTGTCCCGCCATCATCTGGAAGCTGCGGAACGGCGAACGCCCCACCCCTATGCCCAGCGCCCAGAGGGCTCTGCCTTGACAGTCTTCCGATCCCTGATCATCCAGCCAGCGCCGGTCGAAGCTCAGGTGGTTGTGAAAGCGTTTGGTTTTGAGATCGAAAGCATGATGGAGGAAAGCCGCGGAGGTGGTGGCCAGTGACCGCACGGACTCGGGATCCTCGCCCAATTCACCGAGCAGCACGGCGAGGACGAAGGCGCGAGCGTTATCGTCGATACAGTAGCCTTCGGAAAAATTCGGAACACTGAAGACAGCGTGTTGGAAGACCCCGGTGGAATCGGTCATTCGCGAGAGATGACTCAGCTTGATGGCCGGCAGTTCCCGCGGCTTTTGGTCGAGCGTCTTGGTGGCCAGAGACATGCGCGGCGGCGCCGCCACTTCCAGCCGGGCGCACTCGAACGAACGCATATACATCTGCGCCACGTTGCTCCAGACCATCTCGCGGCCGATCCGGTAGGCGTTCTTGCGGAGGGCGTGGCGGCGGGTGTCGTCCCGCAGCAACCCGGCCACTTCACGCGCTATGGCCGGCGGGTCGCCGAATGGCACCAGCACACCGCGGTCTTCCGCCAGCAATTCCGCGGCGTGCCAGTAGGGCGTGGAAACCACTGCTTTGCCGGCGCCAAACGCGTAGGCCAGGGTGCCCGAGGTGATCTGGGCTTCGTTCAGGTAAGGCGTAATGTAAAGGTCCGCCGCGCCGATGAACTCCTTGAGATTCTCAAGGTCCACGAACTGGTTGTAGAAGATGACGTTCTTTTCGACCTTGTTCTTCCGGGCGAGGATTTCGAGACCGAGCCGGTAAGCTTCGCCGTGCTCCCGCAGTTCGTTGGGATGGGTGGCGCCGAGGACAATATAAACCACCTCGGGGAACTTGGCCAGAATTCGCGGCAGGGCATTGAGCACATTCTCGATGCCCTTGTTCGGCGAAAGCAGTCCGAAGGTGAGCAGCACCACCCTTCCTTCCACCCCGAACTGGTCCTTGAAATAAGCCGGATCGACGAAACCCACGTCGGGAATGCCGTGCGGGATGAGATCGATCTTGGCCGGGGGCGCCTGGTAGATCTCGTGCAGCATCCGACGTCCGCGCTCGGCCATGACCACGAGCCGGGTAGAGAGTGAGATCAAGCCCTCCATGACGCGCCGCTGGTCGGCTCTCGGATCGCGCAGAACGGTATGAAGCGTAGTGACAACAGGCATTCTCAATTCGCGCAGGAGGGCCAGGATGTGACCACCGGCGGGGCCTCCGAAAATGCCGAACTCGTGCTGCAGGCAGACGATGTCCACGTTGCTGATGTTGAGGAAGTCGGCGGCGCGCAGGTAGGACGACAGGTCCTGCTCCTCGATCTCAAAGCGAACCACTTCCGGGTACTGGTAGCCGCCCGGAATATCGTTGACCGACACGGCGAAGCACTGGCTCTGGGGATGGGCGCTGGCGACGGCGGCAAGCAAGTCGGAGGTGAAGGTAGCGATGCCGCATTTGCGTGGCAAGTGGTCGCCGACGAAAGCGATTTTGCGGACTTTAGAAATGGTTTTCATTGGGTCAATCCGATTCTCCGGTTTGCGCCGCGGGCGGGAAGTGAAGCGGATCCCTCAGGTTTTGCAGCTCCCGGTAATAATAGATGGGGGAAGGTTGCTTTTCTCTGAACTTCAGCGCCTTCAGAAATTCGATTTCCTCGGCGGTGGCATCGCCACTCAAGGACGCATCCTTCAGGAATTGTTCCAGCCCCGGTTCCAAGGCGAAGGGCCGCCGAGGCTCCTGTTCGGCAAACTCAAATCGCTTCAGGCTGCCTGCCGCGAGCCGGCGGTTGAGGACCACTTCCAGGCCAAAGGTAATCAGGTCGATATCCCAGGAGTCGATGATCGGATCGAGGAAGGCGATGCAGGTGGCGGCAGAGAGGTTAAAGACATCCGTGTCCAGGAACTCGAGAATGGCAACGCGCATTTGCTCATAGCTGCGGCCGCTGAGTTGGGCCATGAGGCGCAGCCACTCTTCACTTCGCAATTCCTCCCTGGCAACTCCCTGGGCGACGTCCAAAAGTTTTTGAGTGACCAGGCGTTCGAGTTCGCCGAACGGCTCCTTCTCAAAAATCCTGCGCAGTTCTTTTTGCCTGGCGGAATCGCATTTGCGCAGAATCAACTCGCGACACTCTTGGAATAAAGGCCGCGGGGGCTCCGCCGCTTTTTTCCTCAATTCCTCCTTACGCTGCAGGTCCGCCAGATTCGAAAGCTCAACGGTCGGGAGCCTCAAGGCCCTGCCGATCTTTTCGTAGATGTCGGTTCGCCCAGGCGCGGGAGGAGCCTTCTTGCGGGCCAGCAACTGCGAGATGTACGATTCGGTCACCTGAGCGGCAGCAGCGAGATCCTTCTGCTCGAGGCCCAGTTCCTTCAAGCGGTGCCTGATCAATAGGGAAACGTCCACGGATGGTCCTATTGGCTCCAGTTAACCAAAATCGGTCAATCTACCTATATTATCTTGTCATAGACGCGCTTGACAAGCAAGTTTACTTAACTGATAATAGTTAATGTATGAGCGCTTCGCCATGACAGACGCCATCGCAGCGGGGACCATTTTGATGCAAGAAGGCACGCATCTGCCAAACTCCCAACCGCTCCAGAGAGAGTCTGATTCGAGTGGATGGGCAGCGGTCGAGAATTCCCGTTCCGCGTTCGAGAAGGAAGTGCGGGAAGCAGGATGGACCTTCTTCTTCATGGCGGGGGAGATCAAGGCCACGGTCTTCGGATTCGACAGGCAACAAACACTACGCGCCGCGTTGAAGCGACTGATCACGAAGGTGAAATCGCAGAATTGCAACAGTATCGAGATTACGCGGGTGGCGGGAGAATCATTTCTGAAACTGCCCTATGTGAGTGTCTCCGCTCACCCGCGGCAGCTTCAGAAGGGCCTGGTCTTCGACCGAGCTTTTTACAACTCAATCTGACGGGAGGCTGGCAGCACGATGAACAAAAGGCTATTGAAGCGTCATCAGCGCCAGGTTTCGCGCGCGAAAGAGCGGGTCAGAGTGTCGGAGCCCGACCTAAGAACACCGGAACAACTGAGTGCGGCACGGGAGGCAAGCCGCAGGGTGGCTGGGCAGCACAGCGTCCCCCGCGCGCCTTACTCCACGCCGTTCCTGCGAAATCGGGCCAGCCCTGCCGCAGACAGCACGGAGAAAGCCGATACGGGGTGATGATCCGCGCCACGGCAGGGCTGTTCTCGACACGCTGTCCGCATTGCAGATCGATCGATTTCAGAAGCGTAGGCGCCCGAAATGCCATCGAGACGGCTTTCCACTGGCTCCTCGAACCCTGCCGGTGCGCTCTTTGCGGCCACCACTTTTTCCTATTCCGATGGCAAGCTCTCATCGGGGACACGGCGTAAGCGATTGAAGAGGATGGCGGGGATCCGGCGCCGGCCGGCACCATCCACTCCAGGACGCCGCGCCTGACCGGTTGAGCCACTGCGCGCGAAACCGCGGGCTGATGACGGGCCCCCATCGTCCTCGCGACCGCGCGCAGATCGAAGACGCCGGAGCCGGAACTGGCGGATACGTCTGCCAGGTGCGCCATCACCGCCCGCTGCACCGAACGGAGTGGGTAAGGCATCACCGCCGAGTTCATCGCGCTGCCACCCCGCCGCCCCTTGTAGTATTATCTGGAACATAATACCCTTGTAGATATGATTCAGTCGTTCAAAGACGAGCGGGCCAAGAAGTTAACGGACGGCCTGCGCATGGTTGAACTGGTGAACATCGAAGAGCAAGCGCGAACGCGCCTGATCCGGCTGGACTCCGCGACTTCGCTGGAAGACCTCGGGGCGCTTCGCGGCAATCGGCTCGAAGCGCGGATCGGCAACCGCAAGGGGCAGTTCAGCATTCGGATCAATGACCAATGTCGAATCTGCTTCAACTGGGAAGCGAAAGGACCGGCCGATGTCGAAATCACCGACTACCACTAAGGGCGGAAAGAAGCTGCCGCCGATCCACCCCGGCAAGATTCTGCTCGAAGACATGAAGGACGAGGAGATCAGCATCAACGGGCTGGCGCAGGCGATCCGGGTCCCGGCGAACCGCATCAGCCTGATCGTGAATGAGAGGCGCGGGATCACTGCCGACACCGCCGCGCGCCTCGGCCGCTACTTCGGGACCTCGGCGCAGTACTGGCTGAACATTCAGAACCGCTTCGATCTCGACTCCCTCGACAAGGCCGTGATCGAGCGCGACGTCATTCCGAAGAAGGCTGCGTAGGCTTGTGCCCCGCGCATCTCTGCTCATTTCCATATCAGCCTCTCTTCTGTCCCTGACGCTGGCGTACCTCACACTTTTTCGACGCGGAGGCCTGCGCATAACGCGATTCGACGCGGAGGCCTGCGCATAACGCGATCGGTACAGGCCGGCTTTCTATACGAGCACGGGCGGCCCAAGGTGTTTTTTCGGGCGATGGGTGCAATTCCTGCGGGGACCAGATTCCCAGGACTACCGTGCCGAGGTTCATCGGCTCCCAACAACAGGGCGGGCGCGGTCAGTTTCCGGCGCGGCCGGGAGACTTCCTTGGACAGACACAGGCCAATGCGACGAACAAGAGCCGATCCCGTTTGAGGCTGGTCGAGCGCTCGGGCTGTTGCCCCGATCTACGCGGCCTTGTAGGTCCACGCGCCCGCCTCGCTCTTCGAAGACTCGATCTTCGCGCCGCCCTTGTTCAGGATCGAGACGAAAACGCGGACGGTGTGTCTCTGCCAGGCCGTGGCTTCCCTGATCTCGGCCCGTGTCGCGCGGTAGCAAAGCGATTCAACAGGATTTGCCGTGAAAAGGTTCTCACTGGACCGCCGGTCCAAAAACGCCACCCGCTCGTATTTGTGAGCCTGGAAATATGGCGATGCCAGCAGGCACAAGGCGTCAGGGTTGGTTGCGCGTCCTCTATCGCAGTTCCCAAGTATTGCCGCGCGTGGCCTGCGTCCTGGTACCCGAAGGTAAACACGACCGGCCGAGTTGCGGCGTCTGTTCGCATCGCGGCCCGGTGGTTTTCAGAAGATGTATTTGAGGCCCAACTGGATCTGGCGCGGTGGCTTATTGCCGTAGGCGTTGGCCGAAAGAACCTGCCCAAAAGTCGGCGATCCGAGAACGTGATTGGGGATATCGAGATTGGGATGGTTGGTCAGGTTGAAGAACTCGCCGCGAATCTGGAGGCGATGGTTCTCGGTCCGCAACGGGATGGATTTGGACAACGAGAAATCGAGGTTTGAGAAGGCCGGGCCAATGAGGATGTTCCGGCCGGAAGTGCCAAAGACGGGAAGGCCGACTGGGGTGAGGGCGGGCTCGGCGAAAGCGCAGGGGTCGAACCAGCTCCCCGGCTGGTGGACGACGTCAGCCGCCGATCCGCCATGCGAGATGGTGGCATGGCAGGCAGGGTTGGGATTGGCCATCACCGGGCCTGCCTGGAAGGGGCCGGCGATGAGATCGGGCCGGGCCGGGTTGCCGAAAGCGGCGATGGCGGAGCCGGACTGCGCGGCGGCCAGGTTGACAGTGAAGGGAGAACCCGACTGTGCGGTGAGAATGCCGGCCAGTTGCCAGTGGTCGAGGAGAGCTTTGCGCCAGCCTGCGCCGCGGGCCCACAACTTGCCGAAGGGCAGATCGTAGACCGCGCTGATGGCCAGACGGTGCCGGGCATCGAAGTCGGACACCGCCCGCTCGGCGCTCAGGTTGTTCGAATTCTGGGGAAGGCCGGAGCCGACGCTGCCGGCAAACACGGACGACACGTCGTCGATGGATTTGGACCAGGTGTAGGAAACCAGGAAAGCGAGGTCCTGGCCGACGCGCTTCTCCGAGCGAAACTGCATGGAGTTGTAGGAACTGGAGGATCCCGATTGCACGTACAGCAGCGAGGAGAACTGGGGGTAAGGTGAAAGGCCGGTTCGCGGGTTGGTCTGGTTCAGATCGCGAACATCGGCCAGATGCGTGCCGCGGGAACCGACGTAAGCCATGTCGAGCATCCAGTTAGGCCCCAGCTCATACTGCAAATCGACATTCCACTGCTGTACGTACCCGTCGCGGAAGTTGGGAGCGATGCGGTTGGGCTGGACGATGGCCAGTCCCGGCTGTGTGAGGATGTTCTGAATCACAAAGGGGTTGCTGGGGTTGTTGATGTAGGCGGAGAGGTCGTAGAACGGCGGGTTGGCGCGGGGGAAGATACTGATGTTGAAGATGCCGACGTCATAGAAGATGCCGTAGGCCGAGCGGACGACCCAGCGCTGCGACTTCAGCGGCCGCCAGGCGATCCCAATGCGCGGGGCGAAATCGGTGTGCGTCGGGCTGTAGGTGGCCCGGGGAATGCCGTGGGCGCCGGCCTGTATGAACTGGCAGTTGGGCGCCGGCGAGCAAGTGGCTGAAGCAGAGCTGAGATCGGGGACACTGAAGCGATTATGCGTCTCCACGGGCGGGCTGTTGTACTCGTAGCGCAAGCCGACGTTCAACAGAAAGCGCGGCACGACATGGATGTCGTCCTGGATGTAGACATTCGAGCCGGTGCTGCGGAGGCTGTTGAAGGTATCGCCCCGGACGGCGACCGCGTAGTCCGGCACACCGGAGAGCAACTGCGCCAGAGCGGTCACGGGATCCTGCCCGGACTGATTGAAGAGCCACTCGCCGCGCGCGACGAAATCGAGATAGTTGTTGACCTGGATCGTGCGGATATCCGCTCCGAACTTGAACTGGTGGCGGCCAGAGATCCAGGACAGGTTGTCGGAGAGATGGGCGGTGGTATCGTGGCGATCCTGCGGGTAATTGACCGGCTCGCCGATGCCTTCGAAGGGGGGCAAACCGACGTTGGGGACCCCCAGGTCCACGGGATTGGCCAGCACATCGGGGAAGCCCAACTGCCTGCTCACGTCCGCGCCGTAATGCTGCTGAAAGGCGCCGGCGCGCATGCGATTGAATCCGAGGCGGAACTCGTTGGTGGCGCTGGGGTTGAACACGTGGGTCCAACCCAGACCGGCGTTCTGGCCGTTGTTGAGTGTGTAACTGCCATAGCCGGGGAGGGTGGTAAACGCATTGACGGGATCGAAGGGGTTGAACCGGTCCTCGTCGAAGCGCGTGAAGTGAGCCGAGATGACGTCACCATCGGTGGCGTGATGGTCCACCTTCCCGGTGGTCAGATTCTCCGAATTGCGAATGACGGGAGACGAGACGAAGGTGTTCGAGTTGACCAGGTCCGAGCCCACGTTGGCGGCGGGGTACAAGTTGAGAATGGCCCGGCCAGCCGGATTGATAAAGGCGGCCGGGAGGGCGCCCAGGGCCTCCATTTTCTGCATTTGAGAAGGCACGGTGGATTCCCGCGTGGCCGCCTGCCGCAGCCGCAAACCCTCGTACGCGCCAAAGAAGAACATCTTGTTCTTTCGGATGGGGCCACCGAGCGTGCCGCCGAACTGGTTGCGGTCGAAGCGCGGGATGCCGCCGCACGTGCCGGGGACAGAGGCCGGGGTGCAGGCGGGGAAGTCGAAGAAGTTCCTGGCATCCACGTGGCGGTTGCGGAAGAACTCAAAGACGCCGCCGTGGAACTCATTAGAGCCGCTCTTGAGAATCACGTTCACCTGCGCGCCGCCGCCGCGGCCGAACTCGGCCGAGTAGTCGCTGGACTGCACCTTGAACTCCTGAATGGCGTCGACCGACGGCAGGGCCACGTACTGGTTGATGTAGGGGTCGTTGTTGTCCACGCCATCGAGGAGAAAGCTGTTCGACTGTTCGCGGGCGCCATTGACGCTGATGGCTCCGCCCTGGGTCGAGTTTTCCGATCCTTCGGCGGCCGAGTGGCTTCCGGGGACCAGCAGTGCGAAGGATAGGAAATTGCGCTCGTTCAAGGGCAACTCGCGCACCTGGCGTCCGTTGAGCACCTGGCCCAGGGTCGACGTGTCGGTCTGGACGAGCGGAGGGGTGTCCTTGACTTCGACCTCGCCAGGGACCAGACCGATTTCGAGCGCGAAATCCACGCGCACGGTCTGATCCACGTCCAGAGCGACTTCGCTGTAGAAACTCTTGCGGAACCCCGGCCTCTCCACCGAGACGCGATACCGGCCCACCGGCAGGAGAGCGACGGTGTAGTCGCCATCGTCGTTGGTCAGCGCATCGCGGGTGGCGTTGGTGTCCAGGTTCAGCACGGTGATTCTGGCTCGCGGCACGACAGCCTGGGACGGATCAGTCACGGTGCCGGTGATGGTTCCGGTGGGACCGGCCGCCAAGAGCGGAACGACCAGCAATGTGAACAGCAGAGGCGTTAGCAACGGCCATCGAGAACCCATATCGATCTCTCCAGCGGCGGCACTTCCGAAGCGGGTCACCGCCAGCGGGAACACGGCGACCGCAAGCCTGCCTGTCTCCGATGCGCCAGTTAACTTTGGAGACGGTTATGACGCAGGATAACACGCCGAAGTTTCATATTTAATGAAAGAAGTCAGCTCCACGCGACCTCCGACGCCACTGCGAGAAGGGGCACAGGGGATCTCAGACACGGTGGTGGAAGCGAGTGCAGGGAATGGCGGGGACGACGGGGCTCGAACCCGATAAGCAGCATACCGACAGGTAGCGGCCAGTGCTAAGTAGTTGTGTTTTCAGCGAGGGTCAGGAGCCGTTTTCCATCCTGTGACGGGGTGTTTTCCCGGGATGCTTGCACGGTGCTTGCACGGAGCGCCGAATTTCGGAGTGAAGGTAAAGCGAAAAGGCACCCGGTCCTCGGTTCCCGATACTTCGGCCTGTAGACTGCCATCGCTACGCTCCCTTAAGTGGATCAAGTCGGAACTGGTCTCGGCTAAGATCGTTGTTCAGCATGAAGCTCCTGCACGCCTTCTGGCCTGCTGAGCGAATCGTGACCTCCACGAGGTAGCGGCCCTTTGCAAGTTTCCACTTCGGATTTCTCCAGTTCAACTGGTAGCTTTCGTTATTGAAACCGTACGCTTCAATTTCGTCGTCACAGCGCACCACTGTACCAAGATCTTCTTGCTCTCCGGCTGGAATATCTATTTTCGAAACAATGGAAAGACGGGGCAGGTCCCAGATTACAACAGGCGTGTTGACGCCGCATGTGCCAGTGAGCGGAAGGCACTCCGGTGAGCTTGCCCACCTCGCCGGCATGTCCTCCGTGAAGAGCGCCGCGCCGTCCGATGCGTACATGAACTTGACGACACCCGAGCAGTTGTGGGCCGATTCCCGGATCATCCATCGCAACCATTTCGGCAGTTCTTCGTTTCGCACTCGCACCAAAAGGCTGCGCATTATCCTCGCCGGCCGACCCACCGGGTAATTCTGATCGCTTGGCTCAACAATACTGAGCGTCAACCGGGGCTTGCGTTGCCATTCGACAAAGAAGACGACGAGAAAGGAAAAGACTACTCCCAGAATCACCGCCCACGTGGTACCGGTCAGCCAGCTAAGGAGTCCTTCCAACGCTTTATTCATCCTGCCCTCTTCTCTGCTGCTTTCTGCCGCCGCACTTATCAGGCCGGTTCATTCAGGCCCTCCGATTCTTTCCTCAAGGCCTGAAATGTCGAGAAGTATCGTGCACCTGCAACCAGGATGCACCGGGCACTCCGGAATCTCTTTACTGCTGAACGCCCTCGCCATGAGTTCCCGGCACTCGACACACGTCAGGTTGTCTATCGGGCCGTGAAGTTTCCAGCGCGTTCCGTAGGAACCATCGGGGTCGATCGTCCTTATCTGATGGAGGTCAACAGCGCGGAATCGGTGCACGACCTCTGTTGCTATGGCCGCGGGTTGCGGTTCACCTTCCCAAATCGGCAGCGCTTCTGCCGCCGTCGGTGGTACACCGGCAAGTTCCTCCGCCCTGCATCGCAGATCGAGCAAGACCTCAAGCCTCTGTTCGTCCCGCTGTTCCCGTAGCTGAGCGTGCCGGAATTGCAGAGCGAGCTTCTGTGCGGCCTGCTGAATCGCAGGCGATGGGTTCTTGCCCCGGAAATGAGAAATCACCGTAGAGTGCGAGAAGCCCGAGTCGAGTGCAAACTGCTTCAGAGAGTATCGGGAATCGTGAAACGCCTCACGGATATCGTCATGGGTCATTGTTTCGCTGGGTGCCGTTGCGGGCCGTTCAACAAAGGCTTCCCTGTACTCCTGCGATTCAGATTTGAGCTTCTCAAGTATAGGGAAACACCGCAATCGATATGCCTCAAGGGTATGCCGCAGCTCTTTGAATGTCAGACCCTGTGTTTCGATGAGCGCGGCGAGTTCCCGCACCGAATCCTTGAATGCCTTGTGAGACTGCTCTAGGAGGCGCTTCACCTCCTTCGCAGTATCGAAGCTCGCATCGAGTAACGTGATAGGCGCGGTGCTCACCGGGTTAAGAATCCAATCATTGCCAGCCCGGACGATTTGGCCCGTGTAGATTCTTGGCGCGTCGAGGACGTATGGATTTCGCGGCTTGGTATTATCCAACGGCATCGATTTCACCTTCAGCGCAACTTTACCACTTGGCACCCAGGGTGGATGAGTCTCCGGGTCGTTTCCCCGATGGCTTCCCGCTCCCACTGGCGTACGGCCGTTCACCACGTCCGCAACTCGCGAGGAGAGCACCCGAATGTTGAGGGGGACGCCGCCGGCTGCGTGGTGGGCATCCTGGTTGCGGCTCGGTTACTACCACAGAGAAGCGTCAACCCAAGGTCTTATCGAGTACCCATCGAGCGGCAAGAGCGTCACCAGATTCGAGCAAATAGGGGTCATGAACGACCTCTCGGACCATTTGAAGAAAACGCCGCGGGAGGTTCCCACAGCATTCGACGGCATGACGCTGCATACCGGCGCGGAGGGTGTCGAGGTCCAAACGCTCAAGCACCCAACACTGTATGAAGCTCTGCCGCCCCAGGAAGGGAGCGGTTCCCTTAGGAACCACGACCGATTCGCGCTTGTGGGCCTCGCTGCTCATCCACTTGCCTTGGGCCGAAATCAGAAATGCGAGCAGTACCGAGGGCATCTCAGGACCAATGACAAACAAGTACTTGTCCTTCGGCGGATGGCCTCGGGACGCATACCCGCGGATGTGCAATACCGAACCGGGCTCAGGATTAGGCACGGAAGGGTCTGAGGGCGTCGCGCGATTCTTGTGCCTCTTCGACCAGTTCTCTCATGTTCTGGTCGCCGCCATCCTCGCCGAAGAACAGAGCGTAATCCATGGGACCATTTTCGTCGGCCTTAAGCCAAGCCGGCTCGTTGTGAGAGAGCGCACGCAGGCGGGCGGGCGCCATAGTTCCGTATTCCTTGCACGTACCGGCCAGGACTTTCAGGTCCGATTTGGAAAACACTTGTCTGTCGGCAGCACGCCGCAGATGAATAACGTCACCCACAATTGCGACGTATTTCTCCAGAAGGGCCTGATCGGCCGGAGCCCCCCGACCACGCAGCATATCGAGTCCCCGCGTGGGAATCGGGCCGTGTGGAAGCCGGTAATACTGGTCGCCAATGATCGGCCGGCCAAATCTGCACAAGTGCTCCTTGTCTGCGAAAAAGAGCATCTTGCAGGCCTTCATCTTGGTGATGCCTGGACAGGCCTGAGCTAAATATGCGATAGCCTGCACAAACTTCTCAGAGCGGAATTCAAACCTCATCGGCATTGTTCTGCGCTCTTTCCCTTTACCGCAACTTCACTTCTACTTTATCGTCCGATTCTAGCGCCGCTTGAGGGTGTTCGCAATGCAGCCAGTCATGCGGCCTGCTAAAACGCCCTGTTCACCCTGTTGCCCGCACAGAGAGCAATCCACCGGCTTCGGCCGTACACGTGCCAGCGCCCGCGCGCGGGGCCTCCCCACACCCGCGCCGCCGCGAAGGTCTGGAACGACGCAATGGCGGATGTCATTCAGGCGAGCCGAAAACCTGGAGCGACCCGGATGCTTGCAGATGCTTGCGTGGCAGGCACTCACGGAGCCGGTTTTGTTGAAGAGAAAAGGGGTAAGGTGGCGGGGACGACGGGGCTCGAATTTTATGCCAATTCTGGCATATAATGGATGTGGTGCAGGAAAGGCCGGGACAACCGCGGAAGTTGGTTTGGCTGGGCGACTCGCTGGATCGGCTGACGAGCTTTTCGCGCGGAGTCCGACAGAAGCTCGGTTTCGCCCTGTACCAGGCGCAGATCGGGCAGAAGCACGAAAGCGCGAAGATGTTGCACGGTCTTGCGGAAACGGTTTGGCAGGTGCGCGCGGACGATCCGGGCGGGACGTATCGTGCGGTGTACGTGGCGCAACTCGGGGAAGAGGTTTACGTGCTTCATGCTTTCCAGAAGAAGGCAACGTCTGGAATCGCGACTCCGCAACGGGAATTGGATCTAATCCGGCAACGGCTCCGAATTGCGCGTAAGCTGGCCGGGAAGTGAGGAGAGGGAAGATGCCTAATCGAGAGTTTACGCCGAGCTCTGGGAACGTGTTTGCGGATTTGAACCTCCCACGGTCTGAAGATCTGTTGGCGAAAGCCGAGTTAGCTGCAAAGATCATCGCGGAAATCCAGCGGCGGCGGCTCACGCAGAGCCAAGCGGCGGCGATTCTCGGAATCGATCAGCCCAAGGTCTCGGCGCTCAAGCAGGGCAAGCTGTCCGGCTTCTCGATCGAGCGTCTGATGCGGCTGTTGCTGGTGCTGGGGCGCGATATCGAAATCACGGTCAAGGGAAGGGCCCATTCGAAATCAGTAGCGAGACTCCGCGTCGCGTGATTTTGAAAGAAATGGCGGGGACGACGGGGCTCGAACCCGCGACCTTCGAGGTGACAGGCGCAAGCGCCAGCCCTTTGTTTTCCGCGGAGTACGTGTTCCCTCAATGTGTTGCGGGCGACTCTGGGCGACACGGACCGGCACGAAGCGGCCCGTTTTCGCAGCAGTTGCCGACACAGCTACCGACACACAATCACGGTCTCTCGCGGTTCCTCGTTCTCGCCGCAGGCCTCCTGAAAGAAAACAGCGCGCCGGGCGGGATTTTTTTCCGGAGCGGAATGGTAGAGTTGTTCGACTTGCCGCCAACGTTCCGGGCTCATGGCGCGTGCTCCGCAGCCAAGGTATATCACCGAGTGAGGCAAGTGGACACTGCGCGTTCCTTACATGCAAAAGAAATATCAAATCGATTATCCTTTCCGCCTCGATTTTCCGGTTAGCCCTGTGAGGGAGGAGACGATGAGCATCGCAGGCCAGGCAGGAACGGCGGCGCCGACCGCGATTTTCCAGGCCGGAGACGGCAGAGAAAGAAACAGTCCGCATGCCGGTTCGTGCTTCTCATGCCGGCTATCTGCCTCCCGAAAGGAGAAAACTATGAAAACGGGAAAAAGCTTTATGCGGTTCACTTCGCGTCTCAAAGACCTGAGAAACTGCATGGCGTGGGGGATGCTTGCCCCGGCCATATGCATGCTAATGTTGGGCGTCTCTGCCATTGCTCAACAGCCCAAACAGCCCACCATCACCACAATCGACGCTCCGCACGCAGGCACTATCAGCGGCTACGGCACGGAGGCCATCGCCATCTGCCCGGCGGGGCAAATCACGGGACTCTACGCAGACTATAGCAGGGCGATGCACGCCTACGTGCGCACTACTGACGGCAAGATCACTACGTTCGACGCCCCAGGCACGGGCTACGCAGGCGCGCCAATCCCCTTCCCCGTCTCTGGGGCCAGTGCAGGCACCTACGCCGTTGCCGGCGACGCGTGCGGGATGGTCACGGGATATTCCATTGACTTTCGCAATGTGGCCCACAGCTACTTGCGAGCTCCTGACGGCACCTTCACCATGTTCGACGTTCCGGGCGCGGGCACTGGCCCCGGCCAAGGCACCTTTGCCGGGAACATGAGCATGTCGGGGGAATTGATTGCGGGTTACTACGTTGACGCCACCGGTATGAGTCACGGCTTCCTGCGCGCTGGCGACGGCACCATCACCGCGTTCGATGTCCCAGCCGCTGCCAAAGGCCCTGGTCTGGGCACGACGACTTTCTGGGCCCAGTGCGTCAATTCGGCTGGCGCGGTCACGGGAAGTTACTTTGACCAGAACGGTGCGGCTCACGGCTTCGTGCGCGCTCCCGACGGTACCATCACCACGTTCGACGCCCCGGGCGCGGGCACGGGCTCCGGCCTGGGTACTTACACCTGGGCCATTAACCCGGCGGGGACAACCGCGGGGGCCTCCCAGGATAACAACGGTGTCTATCACGGCTTGCTGCGCACGGCCGACGGCAAGATCACTCTATTTGACATTAAGGGCGCGGGCACTGGCGCCGGCCAAGGTACCCAGGCCGAAGGCATCAACCCATCAGGCGTAGTCACGGGATATTACACGGACGCGAGCAATGTGTCTCATGGTTACGTGCGCGCGGTTGACGGCACGCTCACTTTCTTCGACGTTCCGGCCGCGGGCACGGGATCCGGTCAGGGCACCTTCCCCATGACCAACAACCCATTGGGCGCCATCGTCGGATATTACGTGGACAACAACGGTGTGTATCACGGCTTCGTGCGGCAGTAAGCCAGCGGGTCTAACGGATGACGAGTTTGCAGATGCTCCTTGGGGCTGCGCCGGCCAGGCGCAGCCCCCTCGGAGCCAAACCGGAATCACGGCGTAAGCGGAAGTTCTCCACACTCGGCTCGCCTACACTCTGCGCGTGATAGACATTCGCGCCGTCCTGGTTATACCACTTGCTGTCGCGGATTTCTCCGTCACCGGTCCATGGCTGCCTGCCAGTTCACCAGGACGGTGATGGGGGCGCGCGGCTGCTCGGGCTCCCGTTCCACCACCAGAAGACGATTGCCCGGCCCGGCCACGTAAGTGTTTCGGTGCCCAAAATCAGACCTGAACCCGAACAGCTTGCGCGGGCGCCCAAACTTGAAGCTGGCTCCGGCCGTATCGACGTCCACAGCCATCAGTGCGACGTCCATGGTTGGCAGGAATGCGCGCGAGGTCTGTTCCAGGTAGTAGAGCGCACGGCCGTCGCGGCGCCACTGCGGCTGGTACGCGTATTCAGAGGAAACCTGCCACCTCGGCCCCCTGGGCGAGAATTCCTGCACGTAGACCGCGGACCATCTGGGCCTCATCTCCCTATAGGCGATGAACTTTCCATTCGGGGAGATTTGCGCCTCTCGAAGCGGTTCGTCACCGGCCACCAGGGGCACCGGCAGAGGCGCGGCGCCCGGCGTCACGGGCAGCATCTGAAGGATGTCCTCCTGTGCCACCTCCGACTGGCTGTAGATGAGGTGGCTGCCGTCCGGCGACCACGATTCGGCGTCTTGGTGGCCGGACCCCTCAAACAGAAGCACCTCTTCGCTACTGTTATCCGCGGGCTTTACGTACAGATGGCGCCTTCCTTTGCGATCCGATGTGAAGGCGATCCGCAACCCGTCGGGGGACCAGGCCGCGTTGCAGTCATCGCCCGGGTCATTGGTGAATCTTGTGCGAGCGCCGCGGGCGAGGTCGAAAACCCAGATATCGCGAGTTTTGGCGCCGGGCTCTTGAATGTCCACGGCCAGCCGCTTTCCGTCGGGCGAAAGCGCGGGGTCGGTGTAGACGGCCGGTTGACCCACGGCGCCCAGCGCAGCGCCGGATTCGTCATGCCAGACCAACCGGTACCGCGTACCCGGATCGCCGGTCCGCCACGCCAATACGCCGCTGTCCGAGACGGTGAAGGGGAAGGTCCCAGGTTGATACTGCTCCACTGGTCCGGCGATGCGAACCGGCTCCCCTTCAAATTGGAGCCTGGCGGTGCTGAAGCGCTGGGCCATGATGTTGCCATCCCTGCCGAACAACACATAGCCGGGCTGCACGAACCGAAACGGGCCGCCGGTACCGGGCAGCGCCTGGCTCAGTTTCCCGTCAAGGGATCCGATCTTCGGCCTGCCCTGCCGTCCATCAAGAGCCGTATAAAGGAAGCGCCGCTGGTCGGGCAGAAAGCTGGGGGCCGAGTGGATCCCTTCCCCGGCGGCCGGGTCGAGCCGGGTGACCGCCCGAGGGGCGCCACCCTGGGCGGGTACGCTGTGAAGAGGGCCTGGAATGGCCGAGAAAACGATGACCCCCTCTGCATTCCAGGCACCACCTCCCGCGCGTCCTTCAATGGCACAAATCGTGCGGGGCGGCCCGCCTGTCAGATCCGTGCGCTTCAAAAACCCACCCTGAAAGAAAGCGATGGATTTGCCGTCAGGAGACCAGATTGGGCTCTGGACGCCTTCGGTCTGGGGGATCAGCCGCATCTGGTCGGAGTCAAGAGCGCGTAACCACAGCCTGCTCACGCCGTCGGCGCCGGCCGCGGGAATCACCAGTTGCCGGCCGTTTGGGGAGACAAACACGTGGTGCAGATCACCTACTTCTTCTCCGGCCGTGATGCCGAAACGGACCGCCTGCTGCCTGGCCGTTCCGCCGGGCCGAAGCAGAAGCGCCAGCGTGAGGATGGCGGCCAGAAACAGCGCTACCAGCGCCCAGGCCAGACGCGCGGGCCAGACCTTGCGGGGGGTGGAAGCAGGCTCGGAATCGGCCTCCACCAACGAAAGGAGGACGCGTTCCAGGTCGCGCGCGGATTGCCAGCGCTGTGCGGGGTCTTTCGCCAGGCAGATCCGGAGAACCCGCTCCACCGCGGGCGGAACCGCGGGCTGAAGCTCGTGAACCGGACGCGGCTCCCGGGCCAGGATGGCGGCGATGATGCTGGGTCTCGACGAGCCGTCAAACGCCCTGGCGCCAGTCAACATCTCATAAAATACGCAACCGAAGGCGAAAATGTCGGAGCGCGCGTCGGCGGGCTTGCCTTCGACTTGTTCGGGGGCCATGTATTGCGGTGTGCCGACGATGGCCCCCTCTGCCGTGATGGTGCTGGAGGCAGCTTCCTCGCGGGATGCGCCGGGCTCGGGGTCCTGGCGGGCCAATCCAAAATCCAGCAGCTTCACTCCGGACTTATGGACCAGGATGTTGGCCGGCTTCAGGTCCCGGTGCACGATGCCGTGGCTGTGGGCCGCGTCGAGAGCGCCCGCTATTTCCACGGCGAGGCGGAGTGCGTCCGCGACCGGCAGGGGGCCTTTCAACGGCTGGCCCTCCACATACTCCATCACCAGGTAGTTCGGCCCTACGTCGTAGAGCGTGCAAATGTGCGGATGGTTCAGCGCGGCCACGGCGCGGGCCTCGCGCTCGAAGCGGGCGTTGAACCGCGCCTCAGAGACTTTGATGGCGACCATGCGGTTGAGGCGAGTGTCCAGGGCCTGGTAGACCGTGCCCATCCCACCCGCGCCGATGACGCCCACGATCTGATAGGGGCCTAATTGCAGAGGACGATTGAGCACACCGCTGTCGGTCTGATCGAGGAGAGACCGGACCTCGCGGCGCAGTTCCTCGTCCTCCCGGCAGGCCTCTCGCAGGAACACATCCCGTGCCGGCGCCTCCCGCTCCAGAGCGGAGTGGTAGAGCTGCTCGACCTGCCGCCAGCGATCCGGGCGCATGGGGTACTCCGGACGCAATTATACCGCGCACCAGTTTGGATTTCTCGACAGACAAGTAAGGGCTGGCGCTGTTACTCTCCCGGCGCAGCACGTTCCACGGCACGGGCGCCAACCGGAAAATGAGGCTCGGAAGTATAATTGGCTTGGAATACTGTGCCGTCCTCTTCGGTGGAGGTATCCCGACTGCTGCGCGCCTGGGGTGATGGCGACCAGGCGGCCCTCAACCAACTGACGCCGTTGGTCTACACGGAACTGCACCAGATCGCGCACCGGCACATGCGCCAGCAGCTTCCCGGGCAAACCCTCCAGACCACGGCGCTGGTCAACGAGGCCTATCTTCGATTGGTGGATGTCGAGGGTGTGCGCTGGCAGGATCGCACGCACTTCTTTGCCGTCTCGGCGCAGATCATGCGGCGCATTCTGGTGGATTCCGCCCGAGCGCACCTGGCGGACAAGCGCGGCGGGCGCTTGCCGCACGTCTACCTGGATGACTCCGTGGATGCCTCTCCGCAAAGCAGCGAGGACCTGATCGCCTTGGACGATGCCCTCAATGCCCTGGAAGAGATGGACCCGCGCAAGGCCCGCGTGGTCGAACTGCGCTTTTTCGCCGGTTTGAGCGTGGAGCAGACCGCCGAGGCACTGAAGATCTCCGCTCCGAGCGTGAAGCGGGACTGGAAGCTGGCTAAAGCGTGGCTGACCCGCGAGCTATCCCGGCGGTGATGGGATGCGTACTATCGAAAAGACGGGCGTGAAGAATATGGCGGGGACGACGGGGCTCGAACCCGCGACCTCCGACGTGACAGGCCGGCGTTCTAACCAACTGAACTACGTCCCCGCAATGTCAGGCGGATAATCCGATGCTAACACGCCGCCGGCGAAGGCGCAAAATCTGAGAATGCCAGGATGAACCAGTGGCTTCGCTGGTCCAGGACATAAAAGACCAGCATCAGCGCCACTGCCAGCAGTCCGAACCATATCAAGCCATCCATTCCATCCTCCCCGTCGCGCCTTTTGCCGCGAAGCGGCCTCCTCAGTTTTTCCAGAAAGGGCCGGACGGCGGGCCGTTCTTGACGGTGATGCTTCCGCGGCCCATGCGCAGAAAGATCCGCCGCGACGGAGCCTGACCGGCGCGAACGAAGTGAGAACCGACCAGAAATTGCTTGTGACCCTGG
>JBEKSR010000037.1:0-53647 GCA_049516835.1 Bryobacteraceae bacterium
AATCGCCATTCAGGCGTTCGACGCCATGCAGAGCACCATAGCCCGCCAGAAGCTGGCCGCCTATCCACCGGACACGGTCATAGAAATCGCCAGGAACGCGTGTCGGACGTTGGAGTTCGACCCGGCAGCCGAGATGATCGCATTGGGATACAGAAAGGCCAAGATGTGCGACTTCACGACTTCGGCTGGCAGGCGCTAGCAGGCGATGGCAGACAACGCCAAGGGAGGCACGAACGTGGATCCGTTTCTGAAATAGACCCGCGAGGTGTGGACAAGGCCCTTGGCGCGGAAGTCGCACTTGAGGTTGAGAATGGGCAGTTAATTACTTCACCACCACGTTCACCAACTTGTCCGGCACGGTGATTACTTTGACTACCTGCTTGCCGGCGAGGTACGGCTGCACCTTTTCATCGGCCATGGCGAGCGCTTCGAGATCTTCCTTCGCTGTCCCGAAGGGGACGTGAATGCGGCCCCGCAGCTTGCCGTTTACCTGCACCACGATTTCGGCCAGGTCCTCTTGGGCAAGCTCGGGATCGAACGCCGGCCAGGGCTGGCGAAATACCGGGCCGTTCTTGCCTAGCTCTTCCCAGATCTCCTGCGAGAGGTAGGGCGCGAACGGCGCCAGCATCAGGGCCAGTTTCTCCAGGATCTCCGCCATCGGCGCGGCTGAAATGTTGGGCTCCTCGGCGTAGAGCACGTTGACCAGCTCCATGATGGAGGCGATGCAGGTGTTGAAGTGCCAGCGGGTCTCGAAATCTTCCGTGATCTTCTTGAGAGTCTGGTGGAGTTTGCGAAGGACCTTCTTGTCGGACGCGGTTGGCAGGCCTAGGGCCTGCCCCACGTTTCTGGTGGCGAAGCGGTAGACACGGCCCAGGAAGCGGTAGAGGCCCTCGGCGCCTTCGGCGCGCCAATCCACTTCTTTCTCCGGAGGCGCGGCGAACAGCACGAACATCCGCGTGGTGTCGGTGCCGAATTTCTCGGACAGCAGGTCCGCGCCCACCACGTTGCCCTTGGATTTCGACATCTTGACGCCCTCGGCGATCACCATGCCTTGCGTGAACAGGCGCCGCGCGGGTTCGCTGTTTTCGATCAGCCCGATATCGCGCATCATCTTGGTGAAGAAACGCGAGTAGATGAGGTGCAGGATGGCGTGTTCCACGCCGCCGATGTATTGGTCGATTTCAAACCAATACGCGATCTTGGCGGGGTCGAACGGCATGGCGCTGTTGTGCGCATCGCAGTAACGGTAGAAATACCAGGACGAATCGATGAAGGTGTCCATGGTGTCGGTCTCGCGCCGGGCCGCGCCGCCGCACTGGGGACATGCCACGTCGACGAACTCGGGCACGTTCTCCAGCGGCGAACGGCCGGCGCCGGTGATCTCGATGCGGTCCGGCAGTAGCACCGGAAGCTGCGCTTCCGGAACCGGCACCACGCCGCACGCCGGGCAGTGAACGACCGGGATGGGGGTGCCCCAGTAGCGCTGGCGAGAGATGCCCCAATCCTTGATGCGGTAGGTGACGGCCGCTTTGCCGAAGCCTTGCCGCTCGGCGTGCGCGCTCATCCGGCGGCGCGCTTCCTCGCTGGCCAGGCCGGACCACTCGCCGGAGTTCTCGACGATGCCGTCTTCGACGAAGGCCTGCGTCATGCCGGGTTCCACGGCGAGAGCGCCATCCACCGGGCGGATCACGGGGCGGATGAGGATGCCGTACTTGCGGCAGAATTCGAAGTCGCGCTCGTCGTGCGCGGGCACGGCCATGATGGCGCCGGTGCCGTAGCCCATCAGCACGAAGTTGCCGATCCACACGGGGACCTGCTCGCCGCTGTACGGGTTGATGGCGTAGCGGCCGGTGGCGAAGCCTTCCTTTTCGATATCGCCGGGGTCGCGCCCGGCGCGCGCGTCCACCATGGCCTTGGCGCGGGCTTTGCCTTCGCCGTCGAGCAGCGTCTCGTTCAGCGGGTGCTCGGGCGCCAGAATCACGCAGGTGGCGCCGTAGATGGTGTCGACGCGCGTGGTGAAGACGCGGATGGGCTCGCCGGTGGTGGCCAGTTTGAAATCGGCTTCCGCGCCGGCGGAGCGTCCGATCCAGTTGCGCTGCATGGTGAGGACGCGCTCGGGCCAGCCGCCTTCCAGTTGAGCCATGTCGTCCAACAGTTGGTCGGCGTAATCCGTGATCCTGAGAAACCACTGCTCCAGCGCGCGCTGCTCGACGGGCGTCTCTTCATGCCGCCAGCAGCAGCCGTCCACCACCTGCTCGTTGGCCAGCACCGTGGCGCACTGGGGACACCAGTTGACCAGCGCTTTCTTGCGGTAAGCCAGGCCGCGCTCCAGCATTTTGAGGAAGAACCACTGGTTCCAGCGGTAGTATTCGGGCTCGCAGGTGGAGATTTCGCGGTCCCAATCGTAGCTGAAGGCGAAGCGGCGATGCGTCTTCTTCATGGCCGCGATGTTCTCGAGCGTCCACTCGCGCGGAGGCCGCTGGTTGGCGATGGCGGCGTTTTCCGCGGGAAGGCCGAAGGCGTCCCAGCCCATGGGGTGCAGCACGTTGTAGCCGCGCATCCACTTGTAGCGGGCCAGCGCGTCGCCGATCGAGTAGTTGCGGATGTGCCCGATGTGCAGCGTGCCGCTGGGGTAGGGCAGCATCTCGAGCACGTAGAATTTCGGCTTGGCGGAGTTCTCCTCGGCCTTGTAGAAATCGGCGTTTTCCCAACGCGCGTGCCACTTCAGTTCGATCCGGTTATGGTCGTAGGGCTTTTCGGGCATAGTGCGGGGTAGATTCCCATCCTACCAGCACCAGCCGCATTTCTCACGGCGTCACACCTCCGCCACCCGAATGGTCTGCGAAAACCCTGGGGCCTGACGAATGTGTCCCAAGGCGCGCGCCCCTCTCGTCCGACACCGTATCGTCACACCGCCGCGCGGACACATCCGTCAGTCCCCTGGTTTTCGCCCCTTTACGGAAGCCCTCGCTCTCGCGGTGTGAGAGATGCGCACCAGCCGCTTCAATGCGTCCAGGTTGCGCCGGTCGTCACCCGGCTCGTCGATGGGTGTCTCCAGGATGAACGGCTTCGCGCGCAACTTGGGATGGTTCAGAATGCGGCGGAAGGCCGCCAGTGGGATGTGACCTTCGCCGATGTTGGCGTGGCGATCGACGCGCGAGCCGAGCGGAGTTTTGGAATCGTTGACGTGAAATACGCGCACGTTCACCATCCCGAGCAGCCTTTCGGCGGCGCCGACGGTGGCGCGTAGCCCGGCGGGCGTGGTGATGTCGAAGCCGGCGGCCAGCAGATGGCAGGTGTCCAGGCAATAGCCGATGGGGAGACCGGTGACATCGCCGGCCCGTTCGCGGATGGATGCCAGTTCCTCGAAGCGGCTGCCGAGGTGGGAGCCTGCGCCGGCGGTGTTTTCGAGCAGCACGGTGAGGCCGCGGGAGTCGAACCCGGCGGCGGCGTCCCGCAGGGCGGCGACGAAATCGGCGATGCCTTCCTCCACGGAGCGTCCTCTATAACTGCCGGGGTGCAGGACCAGATACTCGGCGCCGATCGCGGCGGCCCGCTCCAATTCCCCACGGAACGCCGCGATGGATTTGGCGCGGATCGCGGGGTCGGCGGAGGCGAGGTTGACCAGGTAGCTGACGTGGATCACCAGCGGGTTGAGGTCGAATCGCCGGCGCGCGGCCCTGAGCAGCTTGACCTGGCCGGGATCGGGCGCCCGTGCGTGCCACATGCGCGGGCTGGAGGAGAAGATCTGGAACGTGTTGGCTTCCAACTCCGCCGCATGCAGCGCGGCGTTTTCGAGAGACGCGGCGGTCGAGGTGTGAATGCCCAATCTAACCGGCGAGTTCCGGCTCATATACCTGCAAAGAAAGCCGCTTCAGGCATTGTACGCCGGCGACGAATTTCGACTTTGAGAGGCGAATGGATGCCGCTGCTGACATACTTGGGACATGGCTGGATGGTCCACAACCAGTAGACCACGCTCCAGATGGGACAAACAAGCAACGCACCAAGGGGCCGCTTGGAGGATAGGAGGTCGAGGCGCCAGCAAGCCGGTGCTCTGCTGGATTCGCTCAATTTCCCGCGGATCGCATCGAGACAACAGCACGTCCAGACCCTCTGGAGTCGAGAGCTTATGGAAGGTCGTCTCAGGTGCGAAGTACACCAGCACTTTCTTGCCGGCTCCAGTCAAATTGAGAATGTTGTGGAGCGTGCCCTTGCTTCTACCGTCCCGGAACATCACGCCGCACCTCGCTTCCTGAGCCATGGCGATGTCCTTGGCGGCGTAGTACCCAAAATCCTTCCGCGACGAATCGGGCTTGATCCTGCGAACTTCCCAGTTCCCCACATTGTTCCTACAGGCGCCCATGCAGAAAACAGTTACGTTACGGTAGTCGCGATCGGCGAAGTACTGCTGAACAGCCTTGTCCGCGCCGTTTGCATCTCCGACAAATATCTGGCATCCCTTGTCCACCAAATCATCCAGGCGTTCCCGGATAGCGGCGTTCAGCCTGGATACCTCGCGCGATCCGCCGATGAAGACAGTTGTCATGACCTGCTCCGCGTTCTGGTCAAACTCAGCAGGAAGACCGAGGCCGCACCGCCATCCGACGTGAGAAGGAATCGGTTCCCAGGAAGGTGCTGCTGATCGTGTGGAGGTCCAAGGCATAGCCGCCTTGCCAAGCCCCAGAAAGCCTCATCGGGTTTATTTTCACGGGCACGATCACTATCAAGTCTACACCGATGGCCGGTTTTCTACGCCAGCCGATCCGTTTGGTACGGGGGCAGTTCGCCGCGGTTTGAGCTATGATTCCTTCTTTATGCGAAGACTTTCCATTCCCATCGGCCTGGCGCTGTTCGTCGCTCAGGCCCGGCCGGCCAACAACTTTGCGCTGACCATCGACAACATCATGCGCGGTTCGGCGCTGGTGGGGTACGAGCCGTCGCAGGCGCGCTGGTCGGCCGATAGCGAGCGCATCTACTTTCAGTGGAAGCAGGCCACCGACAAGGAAGACGCGCCATTCGACACCTATGTCGTCAACCGCGACGGCTCCGGCCTGCGCAAGCTATCCGACGAGGAAACCCGGCTGGCGCCTCCGGGCGGCGGCGGATTCATGGGCATGGGCGGAGGCGGCGGCCGGGGCGGGGGCGCGGAAGCCGACACCAGCAAAGACAAGCGGCTCACGGTCTTCGCGCGCGATGGCGACATCTTCATCTTCGACAACACCACCGGAAAGGGGCGGCAAATCACCAAGACCACCGACGTGGAAGCGAGCCCTCACTTTCTGCCGGACGGCAAGCGGATCTACTTCACGCGATCCAACAATCTGTACGTGATGTCGCTGGATACGGGCCTGCTGGTGCAACTGACCGACATCCGCGCCGCGGCGCCTGCCGCGGGCCCGGCCGCGGGGGCCGGTGGCGGACGCGGCGGCCGGGGAGGAGCGGCGGCGGCAACCACCGGCGAGCAGCGCGGCACCGACAGCCAGGAGTACCTCAAGAAAGAGCAGAAGGAACTGCTGGAGGCGGTCCGCGAGCGCGCCGCTGTGCGTGAAGAGCAGGACAAGAAGCGCGAGAAGGACAATCCGCGCAAGCCGTTTACGCTGCAGGCGCGGCAGTCGGTGGCGGGCCTCCAGTTGACGCCCGATGAGAGGTACGTCATGGCCACCGTGATCGAGACCGGCAACGCCCGGAACACGGTTGTCCCGAACTATGTCACCGAATCGGGGTACACCGAAGATATCTCCGGGCGGTCCAACGTCGGCGACACCCAGTCCACCTCGCGGCTGGCCGCCATCGGCGTCGAGACCGGCGAAGTGAAGTGGGTGGACCACGAACAGAAGCGCGTCGTTCAGCTTGGGCTGCCCGTCTGGTCCGATGACGGGACCAAGGCCGTGACGGTGGGCCGGGCCGCCGACAACAAGGACCGGTGGATCTTCGCCTTGGATCCGGCCACCGGGAAGACGCGCGTGCTTGCCAATCAGCACGATGACGCGTGGGTGGATGGTCCCGGAGCCAACACCATCGGCTGGATGAAGAACGATCGCGAAGTCTATTTTCAATCCGAGAAGACCGGCTACTCGCACCTCTACGCGGTGGCCTGGGATGGCGGCGAGCCGCGGGCGCTCACCTCCGGCAATTGGGAGGTGTTGAACGTTCGCCAATCGAAAGACAAGTCGCATTTCTACCTCACCGCCGGCAAGGACTCGCCTTACGAGCAGCATCTTTACGAAATGAACGGCGATGGCGGCCCGCTCACCCGCCTGACGAAGGACCCGGGCAGGCACGTCACCACCGTCTCTCCTGACGATCGCTGGATCGCCGACATCTACTCCTATACCAACAAGCCGCCGGAGTTGTACGTCGAGGAGAACCGGCCGCTGGCGGAGGGCAAGAAACTCACTACCTCGCCCGCCCCCGAGTTCTCTCAGTACGCGTGGCTGGATGCTCCCATCGTGACCTTCACGGCCCGGGATGGAGTCCAGGTGCCCGCGCGCCTGTTCAAACCCGCCGGCTTCAAGAAGGGCGGACCGGCGGTAGTCTTCGTTCACGGTTCGGGCTATTTGCAGAACGTGGACCGCAAGTGGTCCACGTATTACCACGAGTACATGTTCAATCACATTCTGATGGAGCGCGGCTTCATGGTGATCGACGTGGATTACCGCGGTTCGGCGGGATACGGTCGAGATTGGCGGACCGCCGTATACGAACACATGGGCGGCAAGGACCTGGACGACATTGTGGATGCGGCCCGATACCTGGTATCGCAGCACGGGGTGGACCCCAGGAAGATCGGCCTGTACGGCGGCAGCTACGGCGGATTCATCACCCTGATGGCCATGTTTACCGAGCCGGACGTGTTCGCGGCCGGCGCGGCCCTGCGCCCGGTCTCGGACTGGGCGCTCTACAATCACGGGTACACCGCCGACATCCTGAACGTGCCACAGACCGATCCGGAAGCCTACCGCAAGTCTTCACCCATCTTTTTCGCGCAGGGTTTGAAGGGCGCGTTGCTGATCTGCCACGGCATGGTGGATACCAACGTCGAGTTTCAGGACACCGTGCGGCTGATCCAGAAGCTCATCGAGCTGCGCAAGGAGAACTGGCAACTGGCGGTCTACCCGGTGGAGAACCACAGTTTCGTGGCGCCGGCCAGTTGGGCCGACGAGTATAAACGCATTCTGGCGCTGTTCGAGAAGAACCTGAGGTAGATTCGGCTTGCGTGCGGGTTCTGAAAATCTTAAGATAACGGAGTAGCGTTACTCCGATTTCAGTGGGGGAGTCAGTATGATTTACTCGCGTTCGGCCGAATACGCGATTCGCGCGTTTGTCCACCTGGCGCAGGTACCCGAGGGCAAGTACGCCATGGTGAAGAATATCGCTGAGCAGGAACAGATTCCGGCTCACTTTTTGGCGAAGATCTTGCAGCAGCTTGCTCGCAAAGGTCTGCTCCGCTCCAGCAAGGGTCCCACCGGCGGCTTCGCCATGCGCGTGGACCCCGGCGAGGTCCGCCTGCTGGACATTGTCGAGGCCTTGGATGGCCTGGCGCCCTTCCAGCAGTGCGCCAGCGGCCTGGCCGAGTGCAACGACGATATGCCGTGCTCCATGCACGATAGCTGGGTGGCCCTCCGTTCGCGTATCATGGATTACTTAGGGCGGAATACTATCGCCAATCTGGTCAAAGCGCTGGAGCTGAAGAAGAAGTCTCTGGCAATTGCCACCAAGCGCAAGGCCAGGCGCGTGGCTTCCGCAAAGCGGGCCTGAAGCCCGGCAACTCTAGGTCATCCGGAGGCAACATGGGACAATCCGTCCTTGTCCCCATGGTGGTCGAGCAGACCTCCAGGGGAGAACGCGCATACGATATCTATTCCCGGCTGTTGAAGGAAAACATCATCTTTCTGGGCACCCCGATTGACGACCAGGTGGCCAACCTGATCATTGCCCAATTGCTCTTTTTGGAAGCCGAAGATCCGGAGAAGGACATCTCCATCTACATCAACTCTCCGGGAGGCTCCATCACCGCGGGCCTGGCGATCCTGGACACCATGGCATTCATCCGGCCGGACATCGTGACCATCTGCGTGGGCCAGGCTGCTTCCATGGCGGCCGTGCTGCTCGCCAAGGGCGCCAAGGGAAAGCGCTTCAGCCTGCCCAATTCCCGCATCATGATTCACCAGCCCTCCATGCAGGGCCTGGCCGGGCAGGCGGCCGACATCGATATTTACGCCCGCGAAATCCTTCGCATGCGCGAGATTCTGAACATCATGCTGGCCGAGGCCACCGGCCAGCCGGTGGACCGCATCGCCAAGGACGTGGATCGCGATTACATCCTCGAGCCCGAACAGGCCGTCGAGTACGGCATGATCGACCGCGTCATCACCAGCCGCGACCTGGCCCCCGTGCCTATTAAAGGCTGAGTTTGACGCCACCACCGGCCAAACCTGCCGCTAGCGCATCCGGACGAGCCGCTTCATCAGGTAGGGGAATAACTCCAGAACTCCGTGCAGCACCAGGCCCGTCGCGCCCTGGTATGGATTGAAACGGTCGAGTTCGGCGTACACCAACCCGCTCCGGCCCAGCACCACGTGAAGACTGAAACGCGTCCCGTTGCGATACGAGCGGTATTCCGTCAGCACGCCGCCTACTTCGCCCGCATGCAGAATCCCGAGAGGTCCCTGCGCGAACAGCGAGCGATTCTCCAGCTCCTTGCGGGCCTAAAGCGTGGACCGGAGGGCGCTGGTACCCGATCCGGCGGTGCGCCGGGCATTCTTCCAGTTGCTGGACGATGCCGGACGCCTCGCTAACGCGCGGCTGGCCTCCCGGCCCGACGATCCCGGCGCCCTGTTCGCGCTTTCGATGGCCACCGGGCTGGAGACGGACTACGCGGCCCTCATCGAGCGGCGCCGTTTCGGCAGTTTCTCGCTATCGCAGAAGAACCAGGTCTACGCGCGCAAGCTGCTGGCCCTGAATCCTCCCGTCGATGATGCGCACATGACATTCGGGACCGTCGAGTACGTCGTCGGCAGCCTGCCATTCTTCCTGCGCTGGTTGGTGCGGCTCGTCCAAATCAGCGGGAGTAAAGAAAAGGGCATCGAGGAGTTGGAACTGGTGGCCCGTCGCGGCAGGTATTATGGTCCCCTGGCGCGAATTATGCTGGCCGTGGTCCATGTCCGCGAGAAGCGTTCCGGGAAGGCGGAGGCGTTGCTGGCCGGGCTGGCCCCCGAATTCCCGGAGAACCCGCTGTTTCGCAAGGAACTGTTGCGCGTCAACCGCTTGGCGCACCCCAACGAGGCCGCGCGGACCAAGTAGCCTCAGCCCAGCCCTACCAGCTTCCGGTACCGCTGGTAAGCCCGGTCCCAATCGCCGCTCGGATGCGGCTCGACCGTGGTTAACGGGAATGAGCTCCGCACCACCGCGCGCACTTCGTCGAGGTTTGCCAGTTCACCAGCGCCCATGGCCTGCACCAGAATGTTGCCGATGGCCGTGGCTTCGCTCGGTCCCGCCACTACGCGGCGGCCGGTGCAGTCGGCCACGAACTGGTTGAGCAGTGCGTTGCGCGAGCCGCCGCCAACGATATGGATGACCTCGATCTTCCGCTGCCCCAGCGTTTCCAGGCTCTCCATCACGTAGCGGTAGCGCAGCGCCAGGCTCTCCAGGATCGTGCGCGCGAACTCGCCGTGGGTCTGCGGCGGCGCCTGGCCGGTCTTGCGGCAATGGTCCGCGATCTTGCGCGGCATCTCGCCCGGTTCCAGAAACGCATCGGGGTCGATGGTCGCGGCGAACGGCTTCGCTGCCGCGGCCATCCCGGCGAGCTGCTCATAGCTCGATTCCGCGCCCTCCTCCATCCACGCGCGCCGGCACTCCTGCAACAGCCACAGTCCCGCGATGTTCTTCAGCAGCCGGATTCTTGCCGCCGCCCCTACTTCGTTGGTGAAATTCAGCGCCAGCGACTCCGCGTTGATGACCGGCGCATCTAGTTCCAGCCCCATCAGCGACCACGTCCCCGAGCTGACGTAGCACCAGTTGTCACCGCCTTCCGCCGGAACCGCCGCCACGGCCGCCGCCGTATCGTGGCCGGCGGTGGCGTATACCGGCGCGTAGGGCGGTTCCAGCATTTTGCCCAGCAGCGTCGCCGGCGGAACAATCTCGCCCAGGATCTCGCCCGGCAGACCCAGGCGCTTCAGCATCTCCATGGACCAGTTCATTTCGCGCGGATTGAAGAACTGCGTGGTGCTGGCGATAGTGGCTTCCGATTTGGTCACGCCGGTGAGCCAGTAGTTGAACAGGTCGGGAATGTTGAGCAGCCGGCGCGCGGCCCCCAACGCCGGCGAGCCCGCCAGTTTCTGCGCGTACCACTGGTACAGCGTATTCAACTGCATGAACTGGATGCCGGTATAGCCGAACACCTGGTCGCGCGGCACGGTTTCAAAGAGTTTCTCCATCATCCCGTTGGTGCGCGAATCGCGGTAGTGGCGGGGGTTGTCGATCAACATGCCGTCCGCGCCCAGCAGTCCGTAATCCACGCCCCAGGTGTCGATGCCAATGCCGTCGAGCGAGAGCTTGCGCTCCCGCACGGCCACGCCGATGCCGTGCTGGATCTCGTGCCACAGCCGGAGCGTGTCCCAGTAGAGCGCGCCCAGCACCCGCACCGGCGTATTGGGAAAGCGATGCAGTTCCTCGACCACCAGCTTGCCGCCGGAAAGGCTGCCCAGGAGAGCACGGCCGCTCTCTGCGCCAAAATCGAAGGCCAAGTAATGACTCATGAAACTGTCAGTATAATCCGCCGCCCAACTTGCCACCAGCGAGGCATTGCCGTACGCTGGAAACCGGGGACAGCAGAGCTGTCTTCCCGGAAAGTCGGGCTCGATGAACTACCAGACCGCAGAACCGCCAAACTTGTTGAGCCTCTACCGCCGGGCCTTCGCCGAATACGGAACACAGGCCCTTTGGAACAAGCGCCTGCTCGATGCGCCGACGCCAGAGGATGCCCTGGTGGTGGCGCGCGCCTTGCGCATAGAGGGCGACCGCGAAGCCCGGCGTCTGGCGGAGCAGATCGAGCAGGCGTGCGATGCCGCTCTCTAAAATCCAAACTGAGGTTCTCCGGCTGCTCGCCTCGCATCGCGACCCGGAGAGCTATGTTGCCGGCGCCACGCCCCTGAACCGGGACGCGCCGCGCTATTCCAACGACATTGACGTTTTCCACGACCGCGAGGAACGTGTCGCGTCCGCCGCTCTGGACGATGCGCAAGCACTCGAAGCCGCGGGTTATGCTGTCAAGTGGTTGCGGCAGTTGCCCCTGATCTATGCCGCCGAAGTTACGCGGCAGAATGCCAGCACGCGTCTGGAATGGGTCGCTGACAGCGACTTCCGCTTCTTCCCGACCATGCCGGATGAGATTTTTGGCTATATTCTGCACCCCGCCGACCTCGCCATGAACAAGGTGATGGCGGCAGCCGGGCGGCGCGAGGTGCGCGACCTCGTCGACCTCGTGACGATTCACAGCACGATTCTTCCGCTGGGCGCCGTGATCTGGGCCGCTGTCGATAAGTCGCCCGGCTTCACTCCCGAAGGACTGATAGCCGAGATTCGCCGTAACGCCCACTATCCCGCCGCTGAATGGCGGGCGCTTGTGACTGCGGAACCGCTCGACCCCCGCGTAATCACAACCGCGCTACGCGCTGCCCTCGACGATGCGGAGGCTTTTGTGATGCGGATGCCCACGGACAAATTTGGCTTGCTGTTTTTCGAGGGCGGCCAACTCGTGCAACCCGACCCCGACCGCCTGGAAGGCTATCAAACCCACGCCGGGCAAAGGCGCGGCCAATGGCCCGCCAGCGCCGAAATCACCGCTGCCATGTTTGAGCGTTACACCCAGCCCCCCAGGCCTTAGAGGCTCACGCGAGGCCCCGGGAGGCCGCGCCTCGCCGCGCTTCTCCTTGACGACAAGGCTACTGCCTCTTCAGCCTTCAATGGCCGGATCGGCGTAAGGCAGGCATCATCGAAACGCCGCATCGTCTGTTTGCCGATGGCCCCGACATCGCGCAAGGCCTCTATGGTTTCAGGAATGGCCGCCGTCGCATCGCTTCGATACTTCTTGCTCATTCGCTTTTCACCGACATCCGCCAGCGGTCGCCGCCTCCGGGCCGTCACGCATGGTCCCGGCGTTCAACCGCCGCCCCTACGGCGCCTTGGCGACAGCGGCATTTCGATGAATTCACAGCTTCCCGGCGTTGCCGCGTCGACTTTGGCCGCTATCGCCGCTCCGTGGCCGCGCACCACGGGCCAGATATTGGACCCGAGCACGACCAAGGCGAGTTTCCGGCCCGTCAGGTTTTGCTGGTGCCTGATGTTTTGATCGGAAGTAACCATCACGTCGAATCCCGACGCTTCCGCCGCCTTGAGAAGTTCGCCGTTTTCCATCTGCGGATGCCACTACATCTCGACGAAGGTGCGCACCTCATGTTCGGGCAGGAAGCGCCGTACACCGACCGGGGCGTTCTTGTCAAATACGATGCGCAATGCGGTGGCTCTTGGCGTAGGTCAAAATCGCCTCGATACGATCCGGCGGAACCTCAAACTGCTCCACGATTTCGGCGACGCTCACACCATAGTCGAAGTTATCGACAATCGCGTTGACCGGCATCCGCGTGCCGAGCAGCACAGGAGCGCCGCTTTGCACTCCGGGCTTGACTTCGATGTATGCCATTTCCAAAGAACCTCCAGTCCAACAATTCAGAGCATCGGTTTTGTCGGGGAACGACTGCCGATCCTGGAAATGCCAGAACTGGTAAGTTTCGGGACGACAACCGATCCCCTGTAATAAGACGGTCTCCGCTGTCCGGTTCTGTGCCATAATGCGGGGCACGGATGCATCGTGTCCATCTCACGCCCCCCTCAACCCCAACCCCGCCCGCCCCGGCAGCACCAGTTTCCCCTTCTCCACCAGCACCCCCCGGAACGGGTCGTTCGAGATCAGCAGGTTGCCGTCCAGATCGGCGTAATCCACCAGCGGCGATAGGTGCGCCGCGGCGGTCACCGAAACCGAGCTCGACACCATGCAGCCCAGCATCGTCTTCATGCCCAACGCCTTGGCGATCTGGATCATGCGGTACGCCTCCAGCAGGCCGCCGCTCTTGTCTAGCTTCACGTTCACGCCGTCGAACGCGTCCTTCAGCTTGGGAATTTCGGAGGCCCGCTGGCAGGCTTCGTCGGCGATGATCGGTATGTGTACGCGCCCGCGAACCCAGCGCGTCTCTTCGATCATCTCCGCCGGCAGCGGCTGTTCGATGAACTCGACGCCCATCTTCTCCAGCCAGTTGATTTTGCGGACGGCCTCTTCTTTGTCCTTCCAGCCCTCGTTGGCATCCACGCGCAGCGGTTTCTTGGTCACGCTGCGCACGGCCTCAATCGTCGGCTCGTCGGTGGCCAGGCCCACCTTCACTTTCAAGATTGGGAAATCGGCGGCCTCCCGGGTCTTTTGTTTGGTGATTTCGGGCGTGTCGATGCCGATCGAAAACGTGGTGAGAGGCGTGTCCTTGGGGTCGAGTCCGAAATAGGTGTAGAGCGGGATGCCGAGCTTTTGTCCCACCCAGTCCATGAGCGCGATATCGATGGCCGCCTTGCCCGCCCATTCGCCCGGCACGCGCCGGAAAACCTCCGCCATCACCTTGGCAAATTGCATGGGGTTGGCGGAAAGCAGCAAGCCGCGCACGGATTCCACCGCCTTCCGCGCGCTTTCTGCATCCTCGTGGTAGCGCACGATGGGCGCGCCTTCGCCGTGCCCCGTGATGCCGTCGCGCGCGTAGGCCACGTGCAGCGTGTCGCGGTATTGGCTCGACGACATGGTGGTGGTCCAGGTGTGCTGCAAGTTCAGCCGCAAGATCTTGGTCTCGATGCTTGGCCCCGGCGGCGCCGCCAGCGCCGGCGCAACCGGCGCCACCGCAGCCGCCATCAGGAAGTTCCTTCGGTTCATTTCACTCTCCGCATCGCCACCAGCAGCCGCGACCAGTGAGGATCGTTCACGTCGTCGATCCGCACCATGGGCGTCTGCCACGTGGTGGCGTCGATAAACTTACCATCGCCCAAGTACACGCCGGTGTGCGTGATCTTCTTCGCCGAGCCGCCGAAATACAGCAGGTCGCCCGGCTTCAGATCGTTGCGCTCGACGGGCGCCACGCCGCTCCAGTCGGCCTGGGGCTGGGCGTCGCGCGGCATCGGAATTCCGCGGCGGCGGCACAGCATCTGCGCGAACCCCGAGCAATCGTAGCCGAAGCTCGAGGTTCCGCCCCACGTGTACGGCAGCCCCAGGAAGCGCTTGCTGAACTCGATCATCTCGGGGATGGTGAGCGGCTTCGCGTCGAAAGCGATGTCGCCGGCCTGCACCCAGCCCAAGCGGCCGTCGGGCAGCCGGACCTCCAGCCAGCGCGCCTGGTCGGGCGGCTCGGCCACCACTTCGAGTCTCGACTCGAACGGCACGGTCAGGAGCGGCGCATGCGCCGTTACGCTGGCCTCGCGATAGATGTGCGCGAACAGGCTCGCCACTTCGGCCACGCGCCCGCTGGCGGCATAGGCCTTTCCCGGCAGCAGCGCCCGGAGCGGCGTCCAGCCGGTGTAGTCGTCCGCTGTGCGTATGCGCGCCCAGCCCTCCTGCCGCTCCACCACCCCCACATTCGAGCCGTAGATCGCTTGCGAGACCACGTCCACGTCTTCGCTCGGCTTCGAGTACATGTTGGCTACCGGTGCGAGCACCACCGCATTAGGCAAAGCTGCCGCGAATAGGGCCACGATTGCAATTCCAGGCATTGGTCTTCTCTCAGCGTAACGCCATTTGAATCCCCCCGCTAATCTGTAGTACACTCAATACTTACTCCAGTGGTTCCGACGCACTCCGTGTGTACCGGCTCCCAAACAGAGGTTTGCATGCACGCGATTATTGAAACCGGCGGAAAACAGTACCGGGTTGCTCCGGGCGACGTCATCCGTGTGGAAAAGCTGGCCGGCGACGTCGGCTCCGAAATCGAGCTGCCCGTCAAGCTCGCCTTTGAGGACAGCGGTGAACTCATCCCCGGCGGCGCCCTGAAGGCCACCATCGTCGCCAATGGCCGCGGCGACAAGGTCCTGGTGTTCAAGTTCAAGCGCAAGAAGCAGTACAAGAAAACCATCGGCCACCGCCAGTCCTTCACCGAAGTGAAGGTCGGCGAGATCGTAGCGGAGGTGACGCATGGCGCATAAGAAAGGTTTAGGCAGTTCCAGGAACGGGCGCGACTCCCAGGCGCAGCGCCTCGGCGTGAAGGTCTTCGGCGGCCAACTGGTTCCTGGCGGCTCGATCATCGTGCGGCAGCGCGGAACCAAGATTAAGCCGGGCCTCAATGTCGGCTGGGGCAAAGACGATACGCTGTTCGCCAAGGTGACGGGTCTGGTCGAGTTCAAGGACCGCGGGCGGATGGGCAAGTTCGTCAGCATCACCGTAGTCGAGTAGCCCCCGGAGACTTTTCTCACGAGGCCGCCGGTTTCGAGGTGGGGCAGGCGGTTCCGCCTGCCAACCGATTTCTCAGCAGGGAGCCGGCGGCTTTTCTATGTTCATCGACGAAGCGCGAATTCTGGTGAAGGCGGGCGATGGCGGCAATGGCTGCCTGGCCTTCCGCCGCGAGAAGTATGTCCCGCGCGGCGGGCCGAGCGGCGGCGACGGCGGCCGCGGCGGCGACGTGACGCTGGTCTCCACCGAGCACCAGAACACTTTGCTCCAGTTCCGCTTCAATCCCGAGCATAAGGCCGAGCGCGGCCGTCACGGCGAGGGCAGCAACCGCACCGGCGCCGAGGGCCGCGGGCTCGATGTCCAGGTGCCCGTCGGCACCGTGGTCTACGACGAATCCACCGGCGAGCGCCTCTACGATTTCACCCAGCCCGGCGAACGCTTCACCGTGGCGCGCGGCGGCAAAGGCGGCAAGGGCAACGCGCGCTTCGCCACCTCCACTCACCAGGCGCCCACCGAGCACGAGCCCGGCCGTCCCGGCGAGGAGAAACGCCTGCGCCTCGAGCTGAAACTCCTGGCTGACGTGGGCCTGGTGGGCTTCCCCAACGCCGGCAAGTCCACGCTCATTTCGCGCATCTCGGCCGCGCGGCCCAAGATTGCCGACTACCCCTTCACTACCCTCGAACCGAACCTCGGCGTGGTGCAGTTTGACGACTTCCGCAGCTTTGTGGTGGCCGATATCCCCGGCCTGATCGATGGCGCGCACCTGGGCCATGGCCTGGGCATTCAATTCCTGCGCCATATCGAGCGCACGCGCCTGCTGGCGCACCTGGTGGACGTCTCGGACTCTTCCGGCCGCGATCCGGTGCACGACTTCGAAACCGTGATGGAAGAGTTGGCCAGTTTCAGCGACGACCTGGTGAAGAAGCCCATGATCCTGGTGGCCACCAAGATGGACGCCGCGCAAGATCCCGAGCGCGTGGCACGGTTGCGCGAGCTGGCCACCGAGCGCGGCCTTCCCTGTTTCGAGATATCGAGCGTCACCGGCCAAGGCATCGAGGCGCTCAAGTTCGCCATGGCCGAGCGGGTGCTCCCTCCCGTCCCAGCGGGGTGATACCGTGGGCAGGAAGGCCCTTTTCGAAACACGGCAGAGTCCTCGCGTCCCGGCCCCGGCTCCTCATCCGAAAAGGCGTAATATCGAAAGAGCATGACACAATCCGATCTAACCTTCTTTGCCGCAAGTCTCAATGTCGGTGCCATCCTTGCAGGTTTTTGCGCGACTTTCTTGTCCTTCCGAATTCAACGCGAGGCTGGATACTACCGCCATGGAAACCGATCCCATTTCACCGCGTCGCTCCTGTTGCTGTTGCTGGCAACGCTATGCACGGCGGTCTGCGGGATTGTTCTTCCTCTCTTGGCACTTGTTGGTTCGGGGCCGTGGATTTCGCCTGGTCTGATTGTCGGCGGAGTCATCGGTGGCCTCCTGCTGCTCGCTGCATACTTCGTTACCGAGTTGCGCCACTATGACGTATTCAAAGTTTCTCTAAAAAATGATCGGGCGGAATGGAAGAGAGAATGGCCGCTCGTCGCTGTCGGTGTGATCTGCGCTGCCTTTTGCTTCTGGTACTTCGGGCTCCGCATGTTCTACTCTTTTTGAGACTTGCGTGATGAGACATGGGTTTACAATTGAGAGATATGAAGCCGATAATCCTCTGCTTTGCGACTGCGATACTCACGACTGGTCCTTCGGTCTGTCAACCGCCTGCCGACGTTAAGGGCTGGGGCAAGATCGAGTGGGGCATGACCGTTCAAGAAGCGAAGACGGCGTACGGAAGCCAAGCGGAGACTTCAACCGTCGTACCTGGGCCTAGCTTTACCGCAATCGACAGGCTGACCATTCCGAGGATCAATATCGGTGATGCGAAAGCAACGGCCTCTATCCAAACCAAGCGTGAATCGGACAAGGTTAGCTCCGTTGCGATTCAGGTTGGAGACGAGGCGGATACCCCGACTGTGCGTTCCGGGAATTTTGACGATACCAAGAAGCTATTGATTGAAAAATACGGGCAACCCAAGACTGAGGATCGAAAGCCAGATAGCGGCTACATGAGAAGTACTGTTGTTTGGACATTTCCTTCGACCTCGATCACTTTGCTCTTGGTCGAAAGCCAGAGGTTCGATATTGGTTATGTGAGCATCAGCTATGAAGCCGTCGATAAGAAGGCCCTTGATGCGCTTTGAAAGCCATCCCACCACCGTCGTGATACCGTGAGCAGGAAGGCCTTGACCATGGATGCCTCTCCAATGCTGGCCAGCATCGCGCAACTGCTTGATCGGCACGGCCTGGAAGCCGTCCTGATTGGCAATGCGGCCGCCGCCTTGCAGGGCGCGCCCGTCACCACCATGGACGTCGATTTTCTTTTCCGAAAAACTCCCGCCAACTTGAAAAAGCTGAAGGCCATTGCCTCCGACCTCGGCGCGGTCATTCTGCGGCCGTACTACCCGGTGAGCGGCCTGTTTCGCATCGCGCGCGATGCCGATGGACTGCAACTCGATTTCATGACCGTGATCGACGGCATCCCCTCCTTCGAAGGTCTGCGCAAGCGCGCCACACCCGTGCGGTTTGAAGATGCCCGCCTGTATGTCGCCACTCTGGCTGATATCATCAGAAGTAAGAAGGCGGCCGGACGCGCCCGCGACCTAGCCGTGCTGCCGCTGCTGGAGAAGGCCATTGCCGAAGCCGAAGAAGCCGCGCGCCACCCGCAGAGCCCAACTCGAAGCTCTCAAGAAAGAGAGTGATCTCGCCCTGCGCGACCAGATCCAACGGCTGCTGGCCCTGCCGCCGGAACGCCGCACGCATTTCTTGCGCAAACGGATTGGCTGGCGTATGTCGTGCATCTAATTGTGTTACGTTTCTAGACGGTGAGACTGCCCATGAAACACGCTCTTGTTTTGATCCTGATTGCGCCAACCCTGTTCGGCGCCGCCGCTATCCGCCCGCAACAACTGCGCTCGGAGTATCGCGCCAACCCTCAAGGCATCGACGTCACCGACCCGCGGTTGAGCTGGGTCCTGGCGGCCGCGGATGCCAAAGCGCGGGGTCTCCGCCAGACCGCCTACCGCGTCATCGTCGCCTCCAGCGAACGCGCCCTCGCCGCCGGCACCGGCGACCTGTGGGACACCGGCAAGGTGGCATCCGATCAGTCGGCCCAAGTGGTCTATCGCGGCAAACCTCTCATTTCCGGCGCCGCCGCCTTTTGGAAAGTGCAGGTCTGGGACCAGGACGGCCAATCGAGCGATTGGAGCGCGCCCGCGCAGTGGTCCATGGGCCTGCTACGGCCCGAAGACTGGCAAGCCAAATGGATCGGCCGCGATGAACCCGGCGCCACCGTCGACCACCGCCTGGCCGCGCGCCTGCTCCGCAAGGAATTCCAGGCCGACCAGAAAGTCCGCCACGCCACCGTCTACTACTCCGGTCTGGGCCTCTCCGAGTTGTACCTGAACGGCGCCAAAGTCGGCGACCACGTCCTTTCCCCCGGTCTGACCGATTACGACAAGCACGTGCTCTACGTCACCTTCGACGTCACCAAACAGATCGCCGCCGGCCGCAACGCTATCGGCCTGATGCTCGGCAACGGCCGCTATCGTGCCCCGCGCCTCGAGGCGGCCAAAACCCGCAACTTCGGCGACCCCAAGGCCATCCTCCACCTGGACGTCGAGTACCAGGACGGCAGCCGCGCCAGCGTGGTCTCCGACGAAACCTGGAAGCTCTCCACCGCCGGCCCCATCCGCGCCAACAACGAGTACGATGGCGAGGAGTACGACGCGCGCATGGAGCAGCCCGGCTGGAACCGCGCCGGCTTCGACGATTCCAAGTGGGAACCGGCCCGCATCGTCGCGGCGCCCACCGGCGTGCTCGCGGCGCAGATGGCCGAGCCGCTGCGCGTCACTGAGACCCTCAAGCCCGTCAGTGTCAAGATGCTCAAGCCCGGCATCTACATTTTCGATATGGGTCAGAACATGGTGGGCTGGTGCCGTCTCCGGGTCTCCGGCCCCAAGGGAGCGCAAGTCACGCTGCGGCACGCCGAGACGCTCCAGCCCGACGGCTCGCTCTACACCGCCAACCTGCGCACCGCGCGCGCCACCGATCTCTACACGCTCAAGGGCGAAGGCACCGAAGTCTGGGAGCCGCGCTTCACCTACCACGGCTTCCGCTTCGTCGAAATGACCGGCTTCCCCGGCACGCCCACCGCCGCCGCGCTCGAAGGCCGCGTGGTCCATGACGACATGGAAAAGTCGGCCGACTTCACCAGCTCCAGCGCCCTGCTCAACCAGATCCACCACAACATGTTCTGGGGCATTCGCGGAAATTATCGCAGCATCCCCACCGATTGCCCGCAGCGCGACGAGCGCCAGGGCTGGCTCGGCGACCGCTCCCAAGTAAGCCGCAGCGAAGCCTACATGTTCGATGTCGCGGCCTTCTACACCAAGTGGATGACCGATATCGCCGATTCGCAAAAGCCCGACGGCAGCATCCCCGTGGTGTCGCCCAACTACTGGCCGTATTATTATGACGACCTCACCTGGCCCGGCACCTTCATCTTCGTTCACGGCATGCTTTACGACGAGTACGGCGACAAGCGCGTCATCGAGCGCAACTATCCGGCCATGAAAAAGTGGATCGACCACGAGGCCACCTTCCTGCAAGACGGCCTGATGCCCAAAGATCAATACGGCGACTGGTGCGTCCCGCCGGAGGACCCCAAGCTGATCCATTCGGTGGACCCCGCCCGCATCACCGACAAAACGCTGCTGGGAACCGCCTACTACTATGAACTGCTGAGCACCATGGCGCGTTACGCGCGCCTGCTCGACAAGCCCGCCGACGCCGCCGATTTCGACAAGCGCGCCGGTTACGTGAACGGCGCGTTTCGAGCACGCTTCCTCAAGCCCGCCGACGGCATTTACGACAACGGCACGCAGACCTCCAGCATCCTGCCGCTCTACTTCGGCATGGTGCCGCCGGAGAACCGCGCGGCGGTCTTTGCGAGCCTCACCCGCAACATCCAGCAAACCAGCAACGGCCACGTAGGCACCGGCCTGGTGGGCGCGCAATGGCTGATGCGCACGCTCACCGACAACGGCCGCCCCGATGTCGCTTACCAGATCGCCACGCAAAAGACCTACCCCGGCTGGGGCTACATGGTCGAGAAAGGCGCCACCACCATCTGGGAGCTATGGAACGGCGACACCGCCGACCCCGCCATGAATTCCGGCAACCACGTGATGCAGATCGGCGACCTGGCCGTCTGGATGTACGAGTACCTGGCCGGTATCCGTTCCGACCCCGATAAACCCGGTTTCCAGCGCGTCATCATCCGCCCGGTTCCGGCCGGCGACCTGACCTTTGTGAAGGCCTCGCACAAGTCGATGTACGGCGCCATCGCCACCTCATGGAAGCGCGACGCCGGCCACTTCACGCTGGAGGTGATGATCCCGCCGAACACCACCGCCCTGGTGACGATCCCCGCGAAAGACGCCGCCACGGTGACCGAATCCGGCCACCCGGCCAGCAGCGCCCGCGGGGTGAAGTTCCTGCGCATCGAACCCGGCGCCGCCATCTACGAAGTGGCATCCGGCGCCTACACCTTCCGCTCGACATTGTAGGTGGAAGCTCGTCCGCCGCTCCTGACGAAACGCTGCGAAAACGTGGGGACTGACGACTCTGTCCCAAGGCGCCGGGGTGCCCTCTGGGCCCTGCGCCGCGTGGACAGAGCCGTCTGTCCCCTGGTTTTCGCCCCGCCCGAGGAGCCCCGCTTTTTTCCGTTTGTCCGGCCGCGATTTTTCATTCACAACTATTTTATCCTCCCCATCTCCTTGATTCCAAAGCCTCTGCCCTTCCCAGGCAACCGGAAAGTCAATACCAGCCAGCTACTCTGGTGTGTGGAACGCCTATTGAAAACCGATCGGGTGTGCGCCATTGCGGCGGCCGCGGCGCACGGCCTGAATAATGAACTGACCGTCATCCTCAACAGCGTCTCGAATTCGATTCCGACGCTCGAACCGGGACATCCGGCGCGTCCGGACCTGCTGGATCTGCACCACGCGGTTCTCCGGTGTTCGCGGATCGCCTCGGGCCTGCTCGAGTTCAGCGCCCGCAACGGCGCGCGGCCCGCGTCCGCGCCCTTCGATCACCTGGTCAAGGAGTGGTGAAAACCGCTGTGGCGTGGCGGAAATCCCCGGCGAACCCATCGAGTGGCTCGTGGAAAATCGAAACGCTCTCACGGTCAGGCGCCACGCCAAGGACTCCGCTCGGCGGTGAAATTGGCTTTGTTCCTTCCCTTTGCCCGTCCGCCCAGGCAAAATAGAATTCTTGGCGCGCTTATGAAAACCACCGACCCCCTCAGGCGAGCCGGCCTCTGTCTTCTGGTCTGCACACTTCTTTCGTGGTGTCAGGTAAAGCCGACGCCCACCCGCCCCGGCGTTACGAGTATCTCCAAGGTTTGGGTGGCCGACAACGGCGATGGCACCTACAAGAATCCCATCCTGCACGCCGACTACTCCGACCCGGACGTCGTCCGCGTGGGCGAAGACCTCTACCTGACGGCGTCCAGTTTCGAATGCGCGCCCGGCTTGCCCATTCTCCACTCCAAGGACCTGGTGAACTGGGAACTGATCGGACACGTTTACGCCGCCCAACAACCGCTAGACGTCTTCAGCCAGCCGCAGCACGGAAACGGCGCCTGGGCGCCTGCCATCCGCTATCGCAACGGCGAGTTCTACATCTATTACCCCGATCCCGATTACGGCATCTACCTGGTGAAAGCCAAGAACCCGGCCGGTCCCTGGAGCGCGCCTTTACTCGTCAAGGAAGCCAAAGGCTGGATCGACCCGTGCCCCTTGTGGGACGACGATGGCAAAGCATACCTGGTGAATGCCCTGGCCGGCAGCCGCTCCGCCATGAAAAGCATGTTGATTGTCAGCCGCATGAGCCCCGACGGGACGAAACTGCTGGACGGCGGCGCACTGGTCTTCGACGGTCACGCCGAAGACCCTACCGTCGAGGGTCCGAAATTCTACAAGCGCAACGGTTACTACTACATCTTTGCGCCGGCCGGCGGGGTGGCCACCGGCTGGCAACTGGCTCTCCGCTCGAAGAAGATCTATGGCCCTTACGAGAGGAAGATCGTGCTGGCCCAGGGCCACACGCCGATCAACGGACCGCACCAGGGCGCGTGGGTCGATACTCCCACCGGCGAGTCGTGGTTCATCCACTTTCAGGACAAGGGCGCCTACGGCCGCATCGTGCATCTCGAGCCGATGAAGTGGGTCGATGACTGGCCCGTCATGGGCGCCAATGGCGAACCGGTGTTGACTTACCGGAAGCCGAACGTGGGCAAAACCTACCCTGTGATGACGCCGGCCGACACGGATGAATTCAACGGCAGCCAGCTTGGTCTCGAATGGCAATGGGCCGCCAATCCCAAGCCGGGCTGGGTGTTCCCGGCCGGCGGCATGGGTTTCATCCGGCTGTTTTGCGTTCCTCTGCCGGAAGCGTTCAAGAACTTCTGGGATGTGCCGAACCTGATGTTGCAGAAGTTTCCCGGCCCCCGGTTCACCGCTACCGCCAAGGTCGCCTTTACCGCCCGCACCGACAATGAGAAGACCGGGCTGATCGTGATGGGAACCGACTATGCTTATCTGTCGGTGACCAAGAAGCCGGAGGGCCTGGTGGTTTCACAGACGATTTGCAGGAATGCCGACCGGGGCGCGGCGGAAAAGGAAAGCGCGCCGGCCCCGGTGAAAGGCGCCACGTTGTATCTGCGCGTGAAGGTGTCGGACCAGGCGGTCTGCGCGTTCAGTTACAGCACGGACGGAGGGGATTTCACGCCCACCGGCGAATCCTTCACCGCGCGCCCCGGCAGGTGGATTGGCGCCAAAGTGGGTTTGTTCGCGGTTCGATCCGGTTCAACCGCCGAAAACGGTTACGCCGATTTCGACTGGTTCCACGTCGAGTAGAATTGACTCATGATGAGAACCCTTGCACCCCTGTGGCTCGCCCTGGCCGCCATCGCTGGGGCGCAAACCCCCGCGACCACTTTCAAATTCGATTTCGGTTCGGAGAAACCCGCGCCCGGCTATACCCAGGTCCTTCCCGCCACCGTGTACACCGATGAACTCGGGTATGGGTTCGAGCCGGGCTCGAGCGTCGCGGCGCCGCCCTTCTACTTCTCGGTCAAAGTGCCGGAAGAGGGCAACTACAAGGTGACGGTGACACTCGGGGACCGCCACGCGGGATCCATCACCACCGTCAAAGCCGAATTACGCCGGCTCATGGTCGAGAAGGTGCGGACGGCGCCCGGCACGTTCGAGACCCGCACGTTCATCGTCAACGTCCGCACGCCGCGGATCTCCACCGGCGGCGAGGTCGGGTTGAAGGACCGCGAGAAGACCTCGGAAGCGCGCGCTTGGGACAACAGGCTCACCCTCGAGTTCACCAACCAGCGTCCCGCCGTTTCCGTGGTCGAGATCGAGAAAGCGGACGACATTCCCACCATCTACATTGCGGGCGATTCCACTTCCACCGACCAGCCGCGCGAGCCGTTCAATAGTTGGGGGCAGATGCTGCCCCGCTTCTTCAAGCCCGGCATCGCCGTCGCCAACCACGGTGAATCCGGCGAGTCGCTGCGAGGTTTCATCGGTGAGCGCCGCCTGAACAAAGTCATGAGCGTCATCAAGCCCGGCGACTACCTGTTCATCCAGATGGGGCACAACGACCAGAAGGAGAAGGGCGAGGGCGTGGGAGCGTTCACCACTTACAAAGCGGACCTCAAGCGCTTCATCGCCGAAGCGCGGCAGCATGGCGCCACACCCGTGCTGGTGACTCCCGTGAATCGCCTGACCTTCGACGCCGATGGCAAAATCACCAACAGCCTGGGCGACTATCCCGAGGCCGTGCGCCAGGCGGGCAAAGAAGAGGATGTCGCGGTCATCGACTTGAACGCCATGAGCAAGCCCTTCTACGAGGCCCTCGGCCCCGTGGAAGCCCACAAAGCGTTTGCGGGCAACGATACCACGCACCACTCGAACTATGGCAGCTACGAGCTGGCCAAATGCATTGTCGAGGGAATCCAGCAGGCCAAGCTGCCGCTCGTCAAATTCCTGACGGACGACTCTGCGCCGTTCGATCCCGCGCACCCCGACCCCATCGCCAGCTTCGATGTGCCGGCCGAGCCGATGGGCAACGCACCGCGGCCCTACGGCGATTCCGCCCCCGCCCCGGCCCCCGTCCCCGCACCGCCCACAGGCCCCTTCGAACCCAACTGGGATTCCATCAAGGCCCACTACCAATTCCCGCAGTGGTTCCGCGACGGCAAGTTCGGCATCTTCCTGCACTGGGGCCTTTATGCCGTGCCCGCGCACCAGAGCGAGTGGTACGTCCAGCACATGTACGGGAATCCCGAAATCATCTCCTGGCACAAGGAGCACTTCGGCCCGCAGGACAAGTTCGGTTACAAGGATTTCATCCCGCTCTTCACCGCCGAGAAGTTCGATCCGGACCAGTGGGCGGAGTTGTTCCGCAAGGCCGGCGCGCGGTACGTGATGCCCACCGCCGAGCACCACGACGGCTTCGCCATGTGGGACAGCGCGCTCACCAAGTGGAACGCGAAGCAGATGGGGCCCAAGCGCGATCTCGTCGGCGACCTCGCCAGGGCCGTCCGCAGGCAGGGCATGAAGTTCGGTGTCTCCAACCACCGCATGGAGCACTTCACCTTCATCCGGCCGCAGCAAGGTCTGGCAACCGATCTCTACGATCCCCAATGGGCCGATTTCTATAGCGTGGCCGACCGCAGCCCCGAGGCCCGCCAGAAGTTTCTCGAAGACTGGATGGCGCGCAACTTCGAGCTGATCGATAAATACCAGCCCGACCTGATCTATTTCGACAACGGCGTCAATGGGCGCGACCTCGATCCGCAGAAACTGCGCGTGGCCGCCTACTATTACAACCGCGCCACGGAGTGGAACAAACAAGTCTCCATCGTCACCAAGGACGCCGCCTACCTGGCCGGCGCCCTCAAGGATTACGAGCGGCAGATGCGCGGGCCCACCACCATCGAGGACGATCCGTGGGAAGTGGACGACTCCGTGCACCAGCGCTGGGGCTACCTTGCGGACGCGCACTATTGGAACGTCGGCGACATCGTGTGGCGACTGGTCGAGAACGTCAGCAAGAACGGCAACCTGCTGCTCAATTTCTCTCCCAAGGCCGACGGCACCATCCCCGACGAGCAGGTGAAACTCATGCTCGGCATCGGCCAATGGCTCGGTGTGAATGGCGAGGCTATCTACGAGACCCGGCCCTGGATCAAGTTCGGCGAAGGGGAAGCTCTCAACAACAAGCCGGCCTACACCGGCAAAGACATCCGCTTCACCACTAAGGGCGATGCTCTGTACGCCATTCTGATGGCATGGCCGGGCGAGCGGGCCGTGGTCACCTCGCTGGCCGCGGGGCAGAATTTGCATGGAACCATCGCCAAGGTGGAGATGCTGGGGCACAAAGGCGACCTGCAATTCACACAGGATGCCGAAGGCCTCAAAGTCGCGATGCCCGCCGAACAGCCCTGCCAATACGCCTTCACGCTCAAGATCACGACGGCCCCGCAGGTCCCACAGGCTCAAGCTCGGCCCCCGCTTCGCCTTCCCGAGCCCGCCAACCCCAGCCTGCCGAGTTTGTTTCTGATCGGCGACTCCACCGTCCGCAACGGCCGCGGCGATGGTGCCAATGGGCAGTGGGGTTGGGGCGAACCCATCGCCGATTACTTCGATGGCGCCAAGATCAACGTGGTCAACCGTGCGGTGGGTGGCCTCAGCAGCCGCACCTATCTAAGCCAGGGGCACTGGGACAGGGTCCTCGCCTTGCTGAAGTCCGGTGACTTTGTGATGATGCAGTTCGGCCACAACGACGAAGGACCGGTCAACGACAACTTCCGCGCCCGCGGCTCCATCAAAGGCACTGGCGACGAGACCGAGGAAGTCGACAACCTGCTCACCAAGCAGCACGAGGTGATTCACAGCTTCGGCTGGTACTTGAAGAGATTCATCGCCGACGCGCGCGCCAAGGGCGCCACCCCCATCGTGTGCTCCCTGATTCCCCGCAAGATCTGGAAGGACGGAAAGATCGCCCGCAACTCGGAAGACTACGGCAAGTGGGCGGCCGAGGCGGCCGCATCCGAAAAAGCGCCGTTTGTGGATCTCAATGAAATTATTGCCGAGCGATACGACCAGCTCGGCCCCGAGAAAGTCGAGCCGCTCTTCGGCGACCCGCACACCCACACCAGCCGGGTGGGCGCCGAACTCAATGCCGAGTGCGTCGTCGCGGGGCTGAAGGGCCTCGAGAACAACCCGCTGGCGCCGTACTTCACGGAGAAGGCGGCGGTGGTGGTCCCCTACGCAGCTACCCGGTGACTCGCACATGAAGAACAACTCCGAAGTACAGATCGACCGCAAACTCAGTCGCGACGACCTAATCGTCATCGCCGGCGCGGGCGGATTCATCGCCGGCGCGCTCTCCCGGCATTTTCACGAACTGGGCTATACGCGAATCCGCGCCATCGACCGCAAGCCGCTGCCGGACTGGTACCAGCGCGTGCCCGGCGTGGAATGCCTGTCGATGGATCTGAGCGAGAAGGCCAACGCCATCCAGGCGGTGGAAGGAGCCGCGGAAGTCTACAATCTGGCGGCCGACATGGGCGGCATGGGATTCATCGAGCACTTCCGCGTGGAGTGTCTGCGCAGCATTCTGGTGAATACACACCTGATTGAAGCCGCCTGGCGCGCCGGCGCACAGCGCTATTTCTTTTCCTCCTCGGCGTGCGCCTACAACACGGATTTGCAGAAACACCCCAACGTTCGCGCGCTCAAAGAATCGGACGCCTACCCGGCGATGTCGGAGCGCGGGTACGGCTGGGAGAAGCTGATCTCGGAAATGTTTTGCCAGGAGTATTGGGCCGAGCGGGGCCTGGAAACCCACATCGCGCGCTTCCACAACATCTACGGTCCGCACGGCACCTGGTTCGGAGGCCGCGAGAAAGCGCCGGCGGCCATCTGCCGCAAGGTTCTCGAGGCCCAGGATTCGCGCGACATGCGGATCGAAATCTGGGGCGACGGCACGCAGACGCGCAGCTTTTGTTTTATCGAGGATTGCGTGCTGGGCATCGACCAGATCATGCATTGCGACCGGCTCATCGCGACACCGATCAACCTGGGATCGAGCGAACTGATCTCCATCGACGATCTGGTGAGCATGGTGGAGCGGATCGCGGGCGTAAAGCTGGAGCGCCGCTACGATCCGGATGCGCCGAAAGGCGTCGCCGGGCGAAACAGCGACAACACGTTCATCCGAAGCGTTCTCGATTGGGAGCCGCTCACTCCACTCCAAACCGGCATGGAAAAGACTTACGAGTGGATTGCGCGGCAATACGCCGACCGCAAAGCCGGCAAGCGAGTGGTGAAGGATTGAGTGTGCGCGACTCGATCGCCTCGATCATCGGTAACATACCGCATCGGATGGCGCTAGCCGGCGGATGGATCGATCAGCCGTTCGTATCCAGGCACAATCCATCGCCGCCCGGCTCGATGGTCGTGGTGTCGCTCGAACCCAACCTCTGGTTCATGGACCGCTGCGGCATGGCCAGCGGCACGCGCAAGGTCGCGTTGGAGTTGTGGGGCGGGACCGTGCCCGACAGGGCACCGGCGGACCTTGTCAGGGAACTTTATCGGGCGGAAAACCAACACAAAGCGGAACCGTCCGGGTCGCAGGACATGATCGGGTTGCTGTATCCCGGCGTGAGCAGGTTGGATTACGATGTAGAGTTCGAGGGCGGATATTTCCCGGCGCATATCGAGTCGAATTGCGACCCCGAGATCGCCCGCTGGCTGGAAGAAGTCATCCACCTTGTTCCGATTGGTCAACGGCCGGAAGGTTATAATCCGCTCGCCGTCAAGAACCTGGACCCGCAGTGGATCCGGCAGTTGGGCCAGACGGGCAAGGACTGTTTCGACGCCATCGTGGCGAAGGACGTTCGCGGACTGGCAGCCTCGATGAACCATTGCATGGCGTGCTGGGAAGCGATTCTGCCACACACGGTGAAGCATCCGGCCATACCAATCGATCTCAAGCGAATCCTTAGTTACTACCAACAGCGGTACGCGGGCGCCATGTACTCGGGGTGCGGAGGCGGGTACGCTATCGTAGCTTCCGAAGAGCCCGTTCCGGGGGCTTTGAAGGTGAAGGTCAAGACATGCTAAGAACTGGAATTTTGAATCCCGCGATCAACTCTCTGATCAGCCGCGTACGGCACACGAACACCCTGGTCATTGCCGACCGAGGTTTCCCATTCTGGCCGCAAGTGGAAACTATCGACATCTCGCTGGTGGATGATATCCCCAAAGTCCTGGATGTCCTGCGGGCCATTCGTTCCAACTTCGGGGCGGGCAAGGCGTTCATGGCGGAGGAATTTCGCGCCGCGAACGGGAAAGATACGTGCCTGGAGTTTGAGCGGGCGCTGGCGGGGATTCCCGTCGTGTTTGAACCGCACGTCGAGTTCAAGAGACGCGTTCCCCAGGCCATCGGCCTGATTCGGACCGGAGACACCATACAATACGCGAACCTGATCCTCGAATCCGCATGAGTTCCTGGGACTATCTCATCGTGACGGCGTCCAACGCCAGGCAAGCCCGTGCCTACGAAGCTCAGCTTCGGTTGCGGCGGGAACTCGGGTTGCTGCCGCAGGTTCGCGAATGGTTTGTCGTTGCCGATCTGGAAGGCCGGCGCATCGGCAGCGGCGGCAGCACCATCTACTGCCTGGCGCGGGTGATCGAGCGCGAGCGCGCAGGCGGCACCGCCTGCGCCACCACAACAAGTCCTGCATCTTCAGAGGTGGGGCAGGCGGTGCCGCCTGCCCTGCCCGCTTGCGGGCAAGTCGCAGAAAGTATTCTTCGCCGCCTGCGCATCCTGATCGTGCACGCCGGAGGCGATTCCCGGCGTCTGCCGGCCTACGGCCCTTGCGGCAAGATTTTTGTTCCCGTGCCCGGCGAAACCCACGCCGGCCTGCCCGCCACTCTCTTCGATCTTCTGGTCCCGGAGTTTCTCGGCCTGCCCCAGGGCGCACCCGGCCGCGGCCAAATCGTGGTAGCGTCCGGCGACGCGCTGGTCCGTTTCGACGCTTCGAATGTGCGTCTGGACCGGCCCGGCATGACCGTGCTGGGCAGCAACGCCGAGCCGGCCGAGGCCAGCCGCCACGGAGTCTACTGCTTGGGAGCCGATGATTCCGTCACTCTCTACTTGCAGAAACCGGCGATAGAGGAACAGAAGGCCGCTGGAGCCATCAATGCCGCCGGCAAAGCAGCGCTGGACCTCGGCGTGATGAGCCTGGACGCAGCGGCCGCCGCGGTGTTGCTCGACCGCTTCGACTTCGCCGGCGAGGCGCGGAACTGGATTCTGCGGCATGGGTTGGACCTGTATCGCGAGATTTGCTGCGCCATGGGCAGCGCCGCGACGGTCGAGAGCTATATCCGAAGCGCGCGCGGCAGCGGTTCCGCCTGGTCCGGCGAGATGCTCGCCGCGGTGTATCCCGCCTTGCGCGCCATCCCCTTCCACGTGCAGCTTGTTCCGGACGGCAGCTTCCTGCACTTCGGGTCCACGCGGCAGTTGGTGGAGAGCGGCCTGGCCCTGGTGGAGCAGGCTCAAGGGACGCTGGCCATCAATAATTCCATGGCCGGCGGGGCGACGATTACAGGCGACGATTCGTGGGTGGAGGGATGCCGGCTCTCGGCGCCGCTGGAACTGGCGGGATGGAACGTGGTGGTGGGGGTGGATGTGGACGAGCCGCTCCGGTTGCCGCGGGAGGCATGTCTCGATGTGCTGCGCGGGCACGACCGGCGCGGCGGCGCGGTATGGTTCGCGCGTTGCTATGGTGTCAACGACCAGTTCAAAGATTCCATCCCTCAAGGAGAGCGCTTCTGCGGCCGGCCGCTGCTCGAATGGATCTCGGCCGTGGGGATCGCGCCGGACGAAGTCTGGCCAGACCAGCAGGACCCGGCCGAGCGGAGCTTGTGGAATGCCCGGGTGTTCCCGGCCGAGCGGGCCGCCAGCGGCTACCGGCGCTGGCTTTGGATGTACCAGCCCGAGACCGCCAGCGCGGCGCAGAAGCGCGCGTTCCTTTCCGCCGAGCGCTACAGCGCGGCCGAGATGGCCGTCATGGCGGACCGGGAAGCGTTTCACCAGCGCCGAATCGAGATCTGGGCTATGCCCCACTCACGCGTTCCGTGAACAGCAGTCCGGGCTAGTCCAGCGTCTTATGAAACCTTAGCGCGCTCAGGGTCAGCACCGTCGCGCCGTATACCGCCAGACACGCCATTTGCGGCCATAGCACCGAAACGCCCACGCCCTTCAGAAAAATCCCGCGCACGATCTCGATGAAGTAGCGCAGCGGGTTGAGGTACCCGAGAACCTACCGGTACGTCTCGCCGGACCGGAGGAGTATGCGGAGGACGGTGACGGTTCCTTGTTCGCGGCTGGCGGTGAAGAGGAGGCTGTAGTCGCCGATGCGCCGGCGGAACACGCCCCTCCATTCCTTGCCCTGGAGGGCTTTCACGTTGCCCTGGAATGGGTCGGTGGCCATCTGCATCATGACGCGCGCGACGCGTTCTTGAATGGCCTTAGAAACGTCGCGGAGGTCGTTCTTGGCGTCCTCGGTCAGCTCACAGACCCAGATCGTGTTTGACCTGAGACCAGGGTACTGTTTTCCCCTCGCGGACCTGTTTGAGGGCGTGGCGCACCCTCTTCGCCTCGGCGGGTGTCAGCGTGTCGTCGGAGTCATGGGTAAGGTATGGTTTCGGCAGGATAGTGACCATGCCACCGGAGACCTTGAATTCGACCTTGTCGCCGGGTTTGAAGCCAGCCCTACGCCGTACCTGATCCGGCACGGTGAGGGGAGTTTTGTTTCTGACGGTGACGGTCATGGTATCCAGCACTCTTGGGATTCGACTTTGCGCTCAGTGTAGGCGGCTCCGGGGCGTGCATCAAATGCCGGCAGGAGGCCGACGCATCAACCGCGGGCCGGCTCTGGGTACGTCGGCCATATGCGCGTGTTAGCGGTCTTCGACCTTGTCGGTTTCCGAGGGGGTGATGCTCTTGATGCGATACGCCTGAAACTCCAGCATTTTCATTGTGCCGAACCAGCATACGACTGCGTTGAAAAGCAAGACTAGGCCCACCGAAAGAGAGAGCGTCCACCATTCCAGTAGCTGCTCCAGCCTCAAAAAGTATGCCACGAGATGCGCGAGTGCAATCCCCACGCAGGCCTGTGCGGAGATGAGGAAGGCACTCCACCGGCGGAGAACCCAAGAGTGCATGCCGGACGAGAGAAGTTCGTGATCGAGCGTCACCGCGGCCTGAAATGTAAGGCGCTGGTCGAAAGGGAGGCTTGTCTTCAGATGAGGCCACGTGGCCTTCAGAGCTGCGAAAGTTAAGGTGGTTTCGAAACTCCCCCTTCTCAACAGAAATGCAACGCGCAATAGCAGAAAAGTAATCGTCGAGATCAGGAAGCCGACGGGCAACAGGCTGCCCGTGATCACACCGCCCACGGCCAGGAGGTGTTGCGGCGAAGCGGCTTGAAGCCACACTCTGAGAGCATTATTCCTGACAAGCACCCCAATGAGCAGCGATGCGAAAAAGAAAAAAGGTGGGATGAGAAACCTGATCTGGCGATCCTGATCCATGGACTTTACCTCCGGTGTTCGGTTCAGCTAACTGGTGTTTCGGCGACCTCATCAATGCCGCCGCCGTCGGCCTAAGACGACATCGCCGTCTGCTCGATGCGGGCAATAAGTGCTTACCATGTAACCACATCCGGCCCATTTTACCAGCTTCCTCGACAAACGTTTTGCGGCCTGTCCGGTCCAGCCGGTCCACATATTCCCAGGGTTCTCGTCGAAGACTCACTTAAGGTGCCGGTCGAGGAGAAGGTGTCCCGCCCGCCACGGTTCAATGCGTCCGCGTAGACCATCTGGGAGGTGTCGCGATGCCAGTCCTCAATTGAAAAGCACTCCCCGCTTAGTCCAGCGTCTTATGGAACCGCAGCGCGCTCAGGGTCAGCATCGTCACGCCGTATACCACCAGACATGCCATTTGCGGCCATAGCACCGAAACGCCCACACCCTTCAGGAAAATCCCGCGCACGATCTCGATGAAGTAGCGCAGCGGGTTCAGGTACGACAGGTATTGCACCACCAGCGGCATGTTGCGAATGGGAAATGCGAACCCGCTCAGCATGAACGCCGGCATCACAAAGAAGAACGACGACATCATGGCCTGCTGCTGCGTGTGCGAAATGGTCGAAAGCAACAGGCCCGCCCCCAACGATGTCATCAGGAACAGCACCCCGCACAACAGCATCAACGGGAAACTGCCGTTGAAAGGAACGTGGAAAACCAGCAGCGCCACCGCCGTGACCAGGGTCACGTCCACCAACCCCACCGCCGCGAACGGCAGCGTCTTGCCGAGCATCAGCTCGATGGGCCGCAATGGCGTCACCATCAACTGCTCCATGGTGCCGATCTCTTTTTCCCGCACAATAGCCAGCGCCGTCAGCATCAGGGTCACCATCATTATGATGTTGGCCACCACGCCGGGCACGAAGTAGTTGCGGCTGTAAAGGTCGGGATTGAACCACACGCGGCTGCGCGCCGTCACCTGCGGCGCCGACGCGTTCACCGCCGAGCCGGGACTCCGCGTCAGCACCCGCCGGTTCTGCTGGCGCCCCATGGCATCGGCCGAATACGCGGCGATGATCTGACCCCCGTAACTCAGAATCAGCGACGCCGTGTTGGAATTCGTGCCGTCCACCAGCACCTGCACCCCGGCGGCGCGGCCCCGCGCCAGGTCGCGCGCGAACCCCGGCAGCACCCGCACCACGGCCTGCGCCTGGCTGCGGTCGAGCACGCGCTGCACCTCTTCTTCGTTGGCCGGCATGGCCACCACGTCGAACCGCCCCGACCCCTCGAAGCGGTCGCGCAAATCCCGACTCTCGGGCGTGCGGTCCATGTCCATCCAGGCGATACGCGCGTGGTCCACGTCCAGGTTCACCGCGTAACCGAATATGATGCACTGCAAAAGCGGCGGCAGGAACAGCAGCACCCGCATGCGCGGCTCGCGCAGCGCCTGAATGAGCTCCTTCCGCAACATGACTCGAATCCGTTCCCGCATGGTTTACGCCAGTTTCTGTCTCAGTTTGCGCGTCGCCAGGAGAAAGACGATGGCGGCGTACAGCGCCAGGAACCCCAGCTCGCCCCACAGCACGCTCAGCCCCACGCCCTTCAGGAATACGCCTTTCAGAATCGTCACGAAATAGCGGGCCGGGACCGCGCGCGTGATCACCTGGATGGCCTTCGGCATGCTCTCGATGGACCACACAAACCCGGAAAGCAGTTGTGCCGGCAGGAACGAGGTCAGCAGACTTATTTGATAAGCCTTCTGTTGGGTCCTGGTCGCGGCCGAAATGAAAATGCCCCAGAACAGAGCGCCGAAAAGGAATACGCAGGTCGAAACCACCAGCAGCGGCACGCTGCCGCGGAACGGCACCCGGAACACGTACACGCCCACCAGGACGGCGATGGTGGAATCCGTCAGCCCCACCACGAAATACGCCAGCATCTTGCCCAGCACCATCTCCGCGGGCCGCAGCGGCGTCGAAAGCAACTGCTCCATGGTCCCCATTTCCCACTCGCGCGCGATGGTGAGCGAAGTGAGCAGCGACGCGATAATCATGAGGATCACCGCGATCAGCCCCGGCACTACGTAGTTCTTCGATTCCAGCGAGCTGTTGTACCAGACCCGCAGCCGCGCATCCACCGGCGGCGCGCCATGCTCGCCGCCGCGAAGGTTCATCATGTCCGTGCGCAGTTCCAGCGAGTAGTTCTGCACCACCGTTTCCGCGTACCCCAGGGCGATGGAAGCCGTGTTCGAATCGCTCCCGTCCAGCAGAATCTGCACCGGCGCCTCGCGCGACGCGCCCACGTTTTGCGAGTAATCGCGCGGAATCACCACGGCCATCAGGATGCGGCTGCGGTCGATCGCACCTTGGACGGCGGCGTAGTTGCCCACAAAGCCGCGGATGTCGAAGAACCGCGACCCCTGGAACTGCCGGATCAAATCGCGGCTGGCCTCGGTCTGGTCCTGGTCGTAGACCAGCGTGGGGATACGGTCCACATCCAGGCTCAGCGCGAAACCGAACAGCAGCAGCATCATCACCGGCGTCAACAGCGCCAGCGCCAGGCTGCGTGCGTCGCGCGTGACGTGGTGCAGTTCCTTGACGAACATGGCCCGCAAGCGCCGGTAGCTCATGCCGCCTTCCGCTCCTCGGCCTCGATCATGGCCACGAAAACGTCCTCCATAGAAGGCTCGATGCGCTCCAGCCGCTTCACTTCGATTCCCTTCGCCGCCAGCGCCTGCCGCACACGCGCGCTGGTCGCCTCCACATCGTCTACCGTCACGTGCAGCCCGCCGCCGAACACGGCCACGTCGAGCACCCCCGTCACCCTTTCCAGCGCGCGCATGGTCTCCAGCGGCTCGGAGGAATCCAGATGCAGCAGGCTGTGAGAGGTGAGGCCCCGCTTCAACTCCGCCGGCGACCCCAGCGCGATCACCCTGCCGCGGTACATCAGCGCCAGGCGGCCGCAGTATTCGGCTTCGTCCATGTAATGCGTGCTCACGAAAATGGTGTGGTCCGTTTCGGCCAGATCGTGGATCAGCTTCCAGAACTCTCCGCGCGCGATGGGGTCCACCCCCGAAGTCGGCTCGTCCAGGAACAGGACCGGTGGATCGTGCAGGATGGCGCAACCCAGCGCCAGCCGCTGCTTCCAGCCACCGGCCAGGGTGCGCGTCAGGGCCCGCCGCCGCTCCGTGAGGTTGGCCATTTCCAGCACGTAGTCCTTGCGTGCCGCGCGCCGCTCCCGCGGCACGTTGTACATCCCGGTGAAGAAGTCGATGTTCTCTTCCACCGTCAGGTCGTCGTACAGCGAGAACCTCTGCGACATGTACCCGATGCTCCGGCGGATCTCCTCGGGCTCGGTCCCCACGTCGAAACCATTGACGTGCGCGCGCCCCGACGTCGGCGTCAGCAGCCCGCACAGCATGCGGATGGTGGTCGATTTCCCCGCCCCGTTCGGCCCCAGAAACCCGAGGATCTCGCCCTTCCGCACCTGCATCGAGACGCGGTCCACCGCGACGAAAGAGCCGAAGCGCTTCACCAGATTCTCCATCTCCACCGCCCAGCCGTTCCCGTTCATGCGCGCGCCTCCACTTCGTGGATGGTCTGGATGAACGCCCCCTCCAGGCTCGCCGTTCCGGTCGCCCGCTTCATGGCGTCCGGCGGAGCGCAGCGGATCAGCTTGCCCCTATGCATCAGCCCCACGCGGTTGCACCGCTCGGCCTCGTCGAGATACGCGGTGGTCATGAAGATGGTGATCCCGTCCTTCAACAGTTGATACAGAATGGCCCAGAAATCGCGCCGCGAAACCGGGTCGACCCCGTTGGTCGGCTCGTCGAGAAACAGAATTCGCGGGCGATGCAGCAGCGTGCACATCAGCGCTAGCTTCTGTTTCATGCCGCCCGAAAGCTGCCCGCCTTGCCGGTCCCGGAACGGTTCCATGCGGGTCATGCGCAATAGTTGCGCGGTGAGTGTCTCCCGCTCGCCTCCGGTGATCCCGAACAGGTCCGCGTAGAAATTCATGTTCTCCTGCACGGTCAGATCGCCGTACAGTCCGAAACGCTGCGCCATGTATCCGATCTGGTCCTTGACCGCGCGCGATTCCTTCACCACGTCGTGGCCCGCCACGCGCGCGCTGCCCTCGGTGGGATTTATCAGCCCGCAGAGCATGCGCAGAGTGGTGGTCTTCCCCGCTCCGTCCGGCCCCACCAGCCCGAAGATCTCGCCCTCCGCCACGGTGAGGTTGAGCCGGTCGACGGCCGTCAGCGCGCCGAAGCGCCGGGTCAGGTCGCGCGTCTCGATGATCGGCTCCATCCCTCAGTCCAGAACGATCTCCGCGTCCGCCGGCATGTTCGACTTCAGCTCGCGCCGCGGATTGTCCAGGCTCCTGCTCGGTCTGGATCTGCTTGGGAGTGAACTCCGCTTCCGAGGAGATAAACGTCACCCGCCCCTGGTAGACCTTCCCTGGGTACGAATCGGTGGTCACCTTGGCTTTGGCGCCGAGCTTCACCTTTCCCAGGTCGGTTTCGTTTACGTACCCGCGCAGCCAGGGATGGTCGATGTCGCCCACCGTCACCACCGTGGTTCCCGGCGCCAGCACCTCTCCCACGTCCGCCGCCTTCACCAGCACCACGCCATCCACCGGCGAGATGGCGATGGTGTCGGCAAGCTGCGAATCGATCATGGCGAGGCTCGCCGTGGCGCGCGCAATCTCCGCTCGCCGCGTGGCCAGGTCCTGTTCGCGCCGCTTCATTTCGAGCGAGTTCGCCTCCGCCATCTTCACCGCGGCGCGGGCCCGCTCCACCTGCCCCTGCTGCGCTTTGATCACCTCCGCGCGCGGCCCGGCCAGCACCAGGGCTTCGCGCTCAGTCATCGATTTCAGCGCGGCCTGGGCGCTCTCCCAGCGGTTGCGGTATTGGTCGAACTGCGCCGTGGAAATGTCGTCGTTCTTGTACAGCGTCTGGGCGCGGTCCCAATCCCGCTTGGCGCGGTCGAGCTCCGATTGCGCCGAATCCACCGCGGCCCGGGCGTCGAGCTTTTCCTGCGGCCGCGCCCCGTTGTTCAGTTCCGCCAGGCGCGCCTCGTTGGACGCCAGGTCGGCCTGCCGCTGCTCGATGTCGGCCGCCAGGTTGGCCTTCTCCCACGCCAGCGACGTCTCCGATTGCGCCAGTTGCGTCTGGGCCGATTCGAGGCCCGCCACCTCACGCTGGCGCTGCGCCATCAATTGATCGCGGTCAAGCCGCGCGATGATCTGCCCCTTCTTGGCGCCGTCGCCTTCATCCACGGTGCGCTCGATGAGCCGCCCGGCGGTCTTGAACGCGATGTTGACTTCCGTCAGCTCGATGTTTCCGGAGACCACGATGCGGCCGGTCTGGTTGCGCCCCATCCCGCGGAACACGTACACCGCCGCCGCCCCCGCCGCCGCCAGCACTATGAGAACCAGAATGATTCGCTTCTTCATCACTGCACCATGCTCCTCACTTTACCCATCGCCTGCGCCAGATCGATCCGCGCCACGTTGTAGTTGTAGAGCGCCGCCGTCTGGTTATCGCGCGCGCGCTCCAGCCGTGTCTGCGCGTCGGTCACTTCCACGCCGATGGCCACTCCCGCGTCGTTCCGCCGCCGCGCCTGCGTCAGCTCGTTGTCGGCCAGCTCCAGCCCTTCCTTCGCCACCTTCACCTGTTCCTCCGCCGACTGCAGCCCGTCCAGCGCCAGCCGGGCATCCAGCTCGATCTGCTCCTTCAAATCGTTGGTCCGCACTTTCTCGGCGCGATATTGCGACGCCGATTCCGCCCGCCGCGCGTCGCGCCGCCCGCCATCGAATACCGGCACTCGCAGCGAGATCCCATACGTGCGCGTCGGCAGCGCGTTGTCGAAGCCCGGACCGATGGAGCCGTAATCGCCGAACGCCGCGACCGATGGCAGCCGCTCCATTTTGGTGGCGCTGGCCGCCATGCGCGCGTTGGCTTCCCGCTCCTGCTGCGCCTTGAGGTCCGGCCGCTCCTTCAGTGCCTGCGCCCTGGCCTGCTCGATGGTGACGGCGTCCACCGGTACGTATGCCAGCTTGTCGGTCAGTTCCAACTCGGTATCGAGCCGCAGCCCCATGACGCGCATCAATTGCAGGCGCGCGCTGGTCCGCTGGTTCCCGGCCACCAGCAGCCGCTGGCGGTCGTTGGCAAGCTGCACTTTCGCGCGTGTGATCTCGATGCCGGTTCCCGTGCCCGCCGCCTTCTGGTTTTCCGCCTGCTTCAACACCGCCTCAGCCAGCGTCACGTCGGACTGCGCGGTTTCCACGTCGGCGTCGGCGCGGACCGCCGCCAGGTAGGCGCGCGCCACCTGCGCCGCCACCTGCTCTTCGGTGCTGTCGATGTCCGAGCGGGCCGCCGAAACTCCGACCTTGGATGCCTGGAACCGCCGGATCGAGCTGAAGTCGAACACGCTCTGGGTAACCGTGGCGCGCGCGTCCATCGTGGTGAAGGGTCCCACGAAGGTGGGGAAATGAAAGTTCGGAATGGGCACCACGATATTGATCCCCATGGCCGCCAGGTTCGCGGTCTGATCACGGTCGGTGAGGGAAGCTTCCAAATCCGGCAGCAGGGCCGCGCGCGCCTGCGCCGAACGCGCCTGCGCCTGCTTCAGCGCCTCGCCCGAAAGCTGAATTTTGGTGTTGCCCTCGGGCGATACCGCCACCTCCACCGCGCGTTTCAAGCTCAACTCGATTGGCCCCGCCGCCGAGGCCACCTGCACCGCGAACAATATCCACGCCAGTCTCATCTACTTCTCCTCGCTTCCCGCCGCTGGCGGAACCGGCGCCCGGAAACCAGCCCCCAAAAACGCCACCAGCCGTTTGACCACTCCCTGGGCGTCCAACGAAGTTGGCTCCACTCCCGGACGGACGTTCGGTGGCCCGAACAGGGCATGCGCCATGGTCCCCAGCATGAAGTGGATTCGCCAGAGCATCTCTTCGTTCGGCAGGTCCGGCAAAGCCCGGCGAAACGCCTCGATGAAACGAGTCACGGTGGGCTGAAAATGCCTTTCCACGATGATGTTCATGAGGCCCTCGCCATACATCCGCCCCATCAGCCTCACGAACTTCGGGCTGCGATCCGCCACCGAGAAGGTCGGCGCCAAGAACGCTTCCAGCACCTTTTCCACAGCCAGCGGCCCCGACCCGGCCTCCGCCTCAAACCGGTCCAAGAGCGCCAGCCGCTCTGCATTCACTGGTCCCGCCTTCCGGATAACTACTTCATCCAGCAGCTCTTCCTTAGACCCGTAGTGGTAATGGATAGCCGCCAGATTGACCCCGGCTTCCGCGATGATGTGCCGCAGCGACGTGGCGGCATATCCCTGATCGCCGAACAACCGTTCCGCCGTGTCCAAGATCTTTTGCTTTGTTTCTGTCATTCGATTAATTCAATCAAACAATTGTATTATACGACTGATTTTGGGATTGTCAAGGGGTGCGCGCCGTAATAATGGAGTCCAAGATCTCCCTGGCGTAGCGCCGGCGGTCTTTGCCGCCGGTGGGGTTGTCCGAACTGGAACAAACCGGCGGCAAAGAGGGCATCGCTACGGTGAAGTCGGTCGAAGGGATCTACCGCAACGGGAAGGTGGAGCTAGTAGACCCTCTGGCGGAGGCCGAGATTTCACGCGTCATCGTGACGTGGACCCATCCGGCCGAGCCGGTCGATCTGCATGAAAGAGGGATCGACGAACCTCAGGCGGCCGATCTGCGCCGCCGGCTAGCCCCAATGCTGTTCACTTAGGGCCTTGAGTGCTGCCAACTGCAGTTGCCGGCCCGCTGATACCGAAAACGGATTGGCCGGTGGACCTGTGTTCCTGGACTGGCGTCGGGGGCGTTTCGCCGGGGGCGGGGTGGCCCGGGTCATTTTTACGGAGACTCCCAAGGATTTGTAACTGGGTTTCCGGCGTTTGGGTTACGGGCGAGACCGGGTGGGGGCTGGCCAAGACGACATCCTGGTCGCGGGCTTCGAGGCGTTCCAGCTCTTTCAGCGCGGTGTGGAAGGCGCGGCGGGTGGAGTTGATGCGGTGCTGGAGCCGGGTGAACGTCTGGTCGCCTTGCTGGAGGGCATAGGCGCACCCGTCGAAGTCCTGCGGGCTGGCAGTGAAGAGCTTTTCCCATAGGGAATCCTCGACCCAGCCGAAGCGGCGAAGGTGCCATTCGCACATGACGATTTGGTCGAGGAGGCAACGCGCCTCGGGGGAAGCGGGCGGATGGCGGGCGTAGTATTCGTCCTTAAGTTCCTGGAGATCTTCCTGGTATTCCCAGATGAGGACTTGGGTTTCGGCGAAGATGCCGGTTTGGAGGTTGGCGTTGACGATGCGAGCCTTACCTTCGGCGGTGGCGGCGCCGTGGGACTTGCCTCCGTTCTCACGGGAGGCGGCGATCTGCTTCTGAGTGCGCATAAAAGGCCTTTCCTGGCAGGTCTGGAGACCTTCGTTAGAAAAAGTAAAGGGCAGCCCGGAGGGACTGCCCTTCTGACAGCTACTGTAGCAGGCGAACTTTGCCCGGACGGGGGCGAAGGCCGTAAGTTATTGAGGGGGCTTGGAAAATTCTGTGAGGTCGGGCGTGACCGACAAAATCAGGGGCCACGGGAAGGCTGGAGAGGAGGCCTATCACAGTAGGCTTGGGGTTGCCTACGGGAGCGGTGGGGCCTGCGGCGTCAGGCAGAATTTATCAATCAGGTGCCACATGTGAGCAACGGGCGTTTTTCGTCAAATGATGTGACGGGGACCTACCAGGAGTCATGTCCTTGGCCGGCGCTTTAGATCCCCCAAGAAACGGTGATGCGCGCGCGTTTGTTCTGTTTTCGCCTGCCGCCGCAAAGGCGTGTTAACTGGCCAAGAACGTCGATATTCGTTTCGCTACAGGGATCGGCTCCTTCATCTCGCATTCCCATATCGTGAGGACGTCCCATCCCGTCAGTCTCAGTTTCGCTTCGTGCTTTCGGTCCCGGCGCTTGTTCTTCGTCAACTTCGGACGCCAGTACCCCACCCGAGATTTTGGAATATGGGCTTGTGGACAACCCTTGTGCTGATGCCAAAAACAGCCGTGGACTTGGATTATTCTTCGCAGCCGTGGAAACACCAGGTCCGGTCTGCCGGGAAGGGTCTGGACATGCAGTCTGTAGCGGTAGCCCATCCCATGCACGAGCCGCCGCACGGTCATCTCTGGCGACGTGTCCTTGCATCGGATACGCCTCATATTCTCGCTGCGCCGCTCCCGTGACAGCCGATCCAAATTCAAACCCCCAGCGCTTTGATCTTCGCTCTGATAGCCTTGGCGTAGGAGTCTTCAGGCGGCAGGTTTCCCGGCGACAAGAACGCATACGCCAGTTGTTCCACGGTCGTTGTCAGTTGGTCCTCAAAAACGAGCTTGCGCATCTGGCCACTGCGCACTTCGGGGCCGATATTGTACCAGCGGAACGTCAGCGTTCCCGGAGCGGGGGCCGGGTACTTCGTCAGGTTCCCGCCTACGCGAACGCTGATTTTTTCATAGACCGGAGTGGGGCAAACGAAGAACAATCCGGCCTTGCATAGCGTTTCCCGACGAAGTACATGGCCCTTGTAGATGAGCTGCGGAAGGATTCGCTTGTTGACGTTCTCCCAATTGATTCCTGCGTTGCTGTAGCCCGCGAACTCCCTCTCGGCTAGGTGGGCCTCACGCTCTTTGCGATAGTTTCCGGTAGTGTCGATGGACTGCACCTCGACGGCGACAAACTCCTTCAGTTCGCCCTGCTTGTCCACCAGTGCGAGAATCCAATCAACGAAGAATCCGCCCCGCCCACGTATCGGGGGAAGTCTCACTTCACCGCCCAGCGACGAGCCAAATGCGAAAACCCGATTTCCAACCCTCGGGTCAACACTCACCTGACTGCCGGGGACGAATGGTAGACCGGGGCCGAATACCGCTTCGGCAACATCTTGCAGTATCCGATATCGTCCGGCGTACAGCCGCTTTGGACAGCAAATGACGGGGCTGGGGGTTGCCTGGCGAACCGTACACGCACCGCCTACGACCTTCGCGCCGCCGTCGCCCCGCAGCGTCTTTGTACAAGTGCCGCCAACGAAGGGACACGCTAGACTCTGGCGTGTTGCGCCGGCGGCGGTCGATTTGTCCCTTGGCGAATAGCCGAAAAACTCAATAATTTGGAGAGCCATGACGCTCTCTTTGTATCACGTCTCGAAGAATGTGCGCTTGATGTGCTCCGCAAGCGTTTTGGCGAGCAGAGGCGGAACGGCGTTCCCAACTTGTTCGTATTGGGAAACCCGGCTTCCATAGAAGCGATACTCATCCGGGAAAGACTGAATCCTAGCAGCTTCACGCACCGTGAGCGCCCGGTCCTGTTCGTAATGGAAGAAGCTGCCCCAATGTGGGTCACATTTCGTCAGCACAGTCCCGCTGAGGCCGTCAGGGTCGACGCGGCCATACCGTCTCGTGTGATCGCTGCGTCTCGCCCTCTTCATTCCCTTCGGGAGAAGGTCCTGTGGAATATCCCGCCAGCTTCCACCCGGGGGAATGTGCCGAACACGCTCCAAGTTCTGCTTTGAGAGCTGGCCTGCGACATGGTTGAATAGCTTGGTCGATTTGCCCCGCATCAGGCGCTGGTACTCGGTCGTCGCGTGGCTCCCGTAATCCATCTCTTCCGCTCCCTCTCGAACGGCAAGGGCTGGAAGGTCGCCGACCGCTTCCCGCACGGCCGTGAACGGCTTCAGGACTCTGCCGAACAGACTAGGACGCCTGACGCCGTTCTGAATCGCTGGCAACCACGTCAGGTCGCGGCCACCGGTGAAGTTAGCCCGTACTGGTGCAAAGTGCGTCGGCTCGGGAAACGTGATGTCCACGTTCTTCAGAATCGTGCCAATAAAAAACAGCCGCCACCGCTCCTGCGGGATGCCGTAGTGGGCAGCACACAGAATCATGTGACGCATCCGATACCCCGCCCCTTGAAAAAGAGTGAAAATGTCCTGGACAAAGCGCCCCCGGTCCAGAGAGACCATTCCGGGCACGTTTTCCATCACGATCACCTTGGGCCGCAATCCTTCAAGAACAAGACGCCCGTACTCTCTGAACAAATGGTTCCGATTATCCTCAAGCGATCGCCTCGGAGCGTTGATTGAGAAACCCTGACAGGGTGGGCCGCCGATGAGTATGTCAATGTCCGTTCTTCGCAAGCCCGTTTTCTTGAAGACCTCCGTTGTTTTCAGGTCTTCAATGGATTCCCCGAAGAACGTGGTCGCGGTGTGGTTCAGCCGATACGTGTTGGCGTAGGCCTCGTTGATGTCGTTCGCAAATGCGACTTGGAACCCCGCCAATTGAAACCCCAAGGAAAGCCCCCCGGCGCCACAGAATAGATCGGCAGCGACTAACGCCGGCTTTTCCAACGGGTTCGGGAGCGCGCGCCCCTTTGTTCGCGGTATCGTCATCGGGTTATCGAAGTCCAAGGGCAACTGCAATCCCACAAGGAGCTATCGGCCAATTCTACCGATTTCATTACCACAGGCGGTGTACCACTCTTTTCTTCGGGTCATGTCTTCGACTGTTTCGCCAGCCAGCCCCGGAGCATGTCTTCGACAAGGCCGCTCATCTCCACTCCCTGCTCGTACAGCCTAGCCCGGACCCGATTTCGCAACTCGATTGGCAAGTAGATTGAAGTTTGAGTATAGCTCTCGTCGCTGTGTTTGCCTGGTTTCCGCCCCGGCTTTCTCGGCGGCATCTCCCCGCCTTCTTTCAGCGCCTCGGAACGCCGCTTCTCTGTTCGACCGTTTGGAGAAGTTTGCCCTTTCAACATTATGAGGTTTTGCGTACCCAACAACAATTCTGGTCCGATTTGTTGTGGGTGTCAAGGGCATTCTTACGCGATGGTACGGGCGGCCATGCCGGGCACCGTTCCTATCACTGCGGGGACGGGAGTGCCAGGGACGGACGGAACCATTCGACGCGCTGCCGACGATTCCTCCCGTGACACGCCGCTCACATCAGTTGGAGCGCAGTCCATGTTGACGTGTAGTCCACACCGGACTTTTGGCAGGTCAACGACCCCAAACGGCCACCCGGGAAGCGTCGGGATGCCACCCTTAAGTGAACCGTATTGCGGCTAGCCCAGTTTGCCGAGGATTGGGACCGGCCCGAAATGGCTGCCTACGATGAACTGCCGCCGCAGTGACCGGCCAATCGGTTTGAACCAATGCTTTCAGCGTAAGCGCTCTCTAATCAAACAGATAGGCCGACTCTGGTTCCAAACGACCTAGCACGGACGTCCCACCCGGCTTCACTGTCCGTACCGATCCACCTCTAGATTGCCCCCTCGATGATCTGCCGCAACTCCTCCGGCGTGAGCACAATTGGATTCCCCTTCATGCTGCTGGCCTGAGCCGCTTTCTCCACCAGGTCGGGAATATCGGCTTCGCTCACGCCATACGCGCGCAGCGGCGGAATCTCCAGCCTGCGGCAGATTTCCGCCGTCCAGCGGACGCCATCCTCCGCGGTGGCTTGCGAGCGGCCAGTGAGCAGGCGCGCCACTTCGCCGTACCGCCCCAGCGCCTGGCTGGCCGGCGCCCGCGCGCGCAGGGCCTGAATGTTGACCGCTATCGCGTGCGGCAGCAGCGCCGCGCAGGCCGCGCCGTGCGGGGCGGGGAACATGCCGCCAACCGGCGCCGCAAAGCCGTGCACCGCGCCCAGCCCGGCGTTGGCCAGCGCTAGCCCGCCCAGCAGGCTGGCCCAAGCCATGTCCGCGCGGGCCTGGCGGTCGCCGCCGTCTTCCCAAACACGCGGCAACGCGCCGGCGGCGCGGCGGATACCCTCTACGCAGAATAGGTCCGTCATGGGATTGGCCCGCACCCCGACGTAAGGCTCGATCAACTGCGTCAGAGCATCCAGGCCGGTGGACGCGGTGACGGCGCGCGGCAGGCCCAGTGTCAACCCGGGGTCCACCACCGCCAGCCTGGGCAGCATGGAACTGCTGCGCAGACTGGCCTTGACGCGATGCTGGGGCGAAGCCAGCACGGCGTTGCGCGTGACTTCCGATCCCGTGCCCGCGGTTGTGGGGATGGCGATGAACGGCACCGAAGCGCGCCCCAGCGGCTGGCCGCGGCCGATCACCTCGAGATAGTCGAGCGGGTCGCCGGGGTTGCTCAGCATGGCGGCCAGCGCCTTGCCGGCATCGATGGCGCTGCCGCCGCCCATGGCGATCACCAGATCGCAGCACTCCACGCGCGCGTATTCGCTCCCGTGGCGGACCATCTCGATGGTGGGCTCGCCGGCCACCGCGAAGGGCAGGCAGGCGACCCCGGCGGCTTCCAGGCCGGCCACGAGCGGCGCCGCGCATTCCGGCGGCACGCCTGTCACCATCAGCGCGCGGCGACCCATGGCGGCGGCGGCCGCGGGCGCCTCCCGCACCTTGCCCTCGCCGAAGAGAATGCGCGCCGCGGTGGCGAACTCGAACCCGATGGCCATTACCAACCCTGGTCGGCGGGATAGATGTTGGCGTAGACCACGCGGCTGCGCGGCTCGGCCAGCATGTCCGCCACCTTTTCGGCCCAGGCGTGGTAATGCGCGGTGGCCTTATGATGGGTGGTGGCTTCCGAATCGCGGTAAGCCTCCACCAGCACGAACCGCGAGGGGTCGTCGGCCTGCTGGACGACGTCGAAACGGGCGATGCCCGGCTCCTTTACGCTGTTGCCGGCGTTTTCAATGGTGGCCAGCTTAAAGGCTTCGATGTGTTCCGGTTTGACGCGCACGTGTACGTGAACGATCAGCATAGGTTGGCTCCATCCAACTATGATAGGGGACAATGAGCCTCGATAGACCCATCCAGACCGTCACCGTCTACTGCGCCTCGAGCGAGAAGTCGCCTGCCTTGTACCTGGAAGCCGCGGCGCGTCTGGGGCGCGCGCTGGCCCGCTCGGGGCTGGCCATCGTGTACGGCGGCGGGTCGCAGGGCTCCATGGGACGGCTCGCGGCCGGCGCTCTGGGCGCGGGCGGCAAGGTGGTCGGCGTCCTGCCGCGCTTCATGGATGAACTCGAGTGGGGCCACCGCTCGCTCACCGAGCTGCGCGTGGTCGACAACATGCACGAGCGCAAAGAGTTGATGCTGGAACTGGCGGACGCGGTGGTGGCGCTGCCCGGCGGATGCGGAACGCTGGAAGAGTTATTCGAAGCCATCACCTGGAAGCGCCTGGGCTTGTATCTCGGCCCCGTCGTGCTGGTCAACGTCAACGGTTTCTTCGATTCCTGTATCGAGCTGCTCTCGCGATGCGTAGACGAGCGGTTCATGGACGAGAGGCATCGGGCGATGTGGTCGGTGGTGACGGAACCCGAGGCGGTGGTCGAGGCCATCCACGCCGCGCCCGCATGGACCGCCGCCGCCCGCAACTTCGCGCAAGTCAGGTAACCGGGTAGTACCCTTCGCGCGTCTGCACCACCGTCCCTTTTTGCTTGGTGGTGAGATGGATTCGGCGATATCCGCGGTCGGTGCCCTGCTGGTCGGATGTGTAGCCGAGGCTGTACTGGTTGCGCAGATCCTCTTGGATGGCCTCGAAAACCTTGTCGATGGGCTGCTTGTGGGTGACCTCGAAGAACCGGCCGCCGGTTTCCCTGGATATCTGTTCCAGAATCTTTTTCCCGTCGGGACGGTTCATTGTCGGATATCTGTTGCCTCCGGGCCCAGAGGGCACCCCGCCTCCCCTCCGCCCCATGCGAGGCCCGCCGAAGCCGCCCATGTTGTTTCCGTAGCCATTGGGGTCCTCGAATAGAATCGAGTAGACCAGGGTATCGGCCCGTTGCGCCGATTCGACGGCGGCGCCGAGCGTCTCCTTGCTGCCGGTATCGACGCCATCGGAGAGAAGAATCAGCGCCTTCCGGCCCTTCTGCTTCTTCATGAGCGTGTCGTCGTCGCCCGCCAGATAGACCGCGTCGTAAAGGTCAGTGCCGCCGCCGCGCCCGCGCCCTCCGCGTTGCCCGCCTTGCCCGCCGCCGGGATAAGGATAATTGCCGCCTCCGCCCTGCTGCTGGCGCTGCAATTGCGGCGTGTCCAACTGGTTCAAAGCCTTCTCGAGCTTCTCGCGCGAGTTGGTGAGGTCTTCGAGCAGCTCCACCTCGAAGTCGAAGTGGATGACGAACGCCTGGTCTTTATCCGGCCGCATCACCTGCTCGAGAAAGCGGATGCTGGCGCGGCGCTCGTCGGGAATCTCGCGCCGCTCGCTGCCGCTGGTGTCCACCAGCAGCCCCAGCGTAAGGGGAAGGTCGGTTTCCCGTGAGAAGTAACTGATGGTTTGCGGGTGGCCGTCCTCGTCCAGGAGGAAGTCCTCCTTGGCGAGGTCGCGGACAATTTGGCCCTGCTTGTCTCTGACGGTGGCGAGCAGGTTGACCACCTTGACGCCGGCGGAAAAGGTGGTGTTGGGTTGCTGGCCTCGCAGCAGACGCGCTGCCGGCAACAGGGCGAACGCCGACAGCAGGCTCCGCCGCGAGAGATTCGCTTCAAATGGCATTTTGTTAGAGAGAGATGCATGGTGAAGGCGATTGGTTACCTGTTCATGCGCCCTCACACTGTCTTCGCATTTCCACCGTTGGCGGCCGCCCGCGCGCTGGAAAGAAAGAAATTGCGAATTGGTGTTCCACCTGCACGCGGACCAGCGGCAGGTGAGCGTCATGTATGCAACTCCCAAACGTTCGGCGCTTCTTTCCGGGCTTCTGCACGCCGCCGCGATCGTCGCGGCGCTGACCATAACCGGCGCGAAGAACCCGTCCGTAATCTGGAAGCCGGTCACCCTGGTGGGGCGAGACATCGGCCGGTACCTGGCGTCGGTTCCGCGCGAAAAAGAAGGCGGTGGCGGCGGCGGAACACGTTCCGACACCCCTGCCAGCCTGGGCCGCCTGCCCAGAGCGGCCCCCCGCCAGTTCACCCCGCCGGTCGCCAAGTTCGAGAACCTGAACCCGCAACTGCCCATCGAGCCCACGCTGGTGATGAGCTCGGAAATCGTGCTTCCTACCATCGACCTCCCGCAGTTCGGCGATCCCAACGGAGTGTCCGGACCGGCTTCGGGAGGCCGCGGATCGGGCGGCGGCATTGGCGACGGTATGGGCGGCGGAGTGGGTGACAGCCGGGGTCCCGGCTACGGTCCGGGCCCTGGCGGCGGTGAAGTCACCGGCGGCGGCGGCTTTCTGGGCGCCGTCACCGAGCCGGTCTTGCTCTGGAAGATCGAACCCGAGTACACCGACGAGGCGCGCCGCGCCAGGGTCCAGGGCACAGTGGTTTTGCACATCGAAGTGGACACCCGCGGGCAGGCGCAAAACATTAGCGTGAGGCAAAGCCTGGGGCTGGGCCTGGACGAGCGCGCCATCGAGGCCGTGCGCCGCTGGCGGTTCCGTCCGGGCTATCGCAACGGCAAGCCCTGGGTCGCGGCCGCCATGGTGCAGGTAAATTTCCGGCTGCTGTGAGGAGAAAAGGGGACAGTCCTGCTCTATGAGCCGCGGCGGCTCACAACACACGATGAAAATGGATTCTGTCCGGCACGAGGAATCAACAACTTACGTTCCATTTTCGGAAGAGTCCTGCTCTATGAGCCGCCCATTTTCGGAAGAGACGCTTTTCTTAAATGCGTCTGTCCCCTTTTCCTTTTCTGCTACCCTGATACCTTATGCCGCTCTTGCAGGTCATTGTCCTGGGCGTCGTCCAGGGGATCACGGAATTCTTGCCGATCAGCAGCACCGCGCACTTATACCTGACTTCGTGGCTGCTGGGGTGGCACACCGAGGCGCTCGATTTCGATATCGCCCTGCACATCGGCACCCTCCTGGCTGTTCTGCTCTATTTTCTGCGCGACTGGCTGCAAATCCTGGCACAGGGCCTGGGAATGCGCTATGGCCGCGATGAAGAGCTGAAGCACAATCGCATGATGCTGTGGCTGCTGGCGATTGCCACCATTCCCGTGGGCGTATTCGGCTACGTCTTTAACAAACAGGCCGAGACCACCTGGCGCAACCCCTACGTCATGGGCGTGATGCTGGTGGCGGTGGGCGTGCTGATGTGGCTGGCCGAGAGGGCCGGGCGCATGCGGCGCGATCTTTCTTCCCTCAACCTGCCCGATTCCGTCGTCATCGGCTTGGCGCAGGCCCTGTCCATCGTGCCGGGCACCTCGCGCAGCGGCATCACCATCTCGGCCGGGCTGTTCCGCGATTTCGACCGCCAATCCGCGGCGCGGTTTTCCTTCCTGCTCTCCACGCCCGCCATCGCGGCGGCGGCCGGCAAGGCGCTCTACGACATCGACAAGCAGGGTGGCCTCGACGCCACTGTGAACGCGCCGTTTTTCGTGGGCGTAGCCGTGAGCGCGCTCACCGGGTGCGCGGTGATCGCCTGGTTTCTGCATTATCTGCGTCGCAGCAGCTTGCGTCCGTTTGTGTACTATCGCATTATTTTTGGCATAATGGTAATTGCTCTGGCTTTCATCCGCCGGCCAGCGTGATGAAGCTCTTATCTCCGACCGAGCACAGAAGGCTCAACGAAGTCACTGGTTTCCTGCTTCTGTCGATGGGCCTGGTGATCCTGTTGAGCCTGGTCTCGTACCACACCCAGGACCCTTCCTGGAACACGGCTGCCGGTTCGCGCCCTCTCAACCTCGCGGGCTACCCGGGCGCCTGGCTCTCCGACGTGTTTCTCCAAACCTTCGGCGCCGCCGCTTTTCTTTTTCCGCTGCTGGCTTTCCTGCTGGCGTGGAAATGGATCCGCTCGGACGAATTGGACGCCGGCGCGGTGAAGGTCTTCGGCTCGGTGCTGCTCACCCTGGGTGTGTGCGCCGCGCTTTCTTTTCTGCCGCTACGCCTCTTCGGTGGCACTGTTCGCATAGGCGGGGGTCTGGGGTACGCCCTGGCGAATTACCTGGTGGATTCGCTGAACCTGGCGGGCGCGCTGGTGGCCACCGCCACCGCGGTCGTCGTTTCCCTCTACCTGGTTTCCACGTTCACGCTGGCCCGGCTCGGCGAGTGGTTTGCGGGCCCCATCGCCTGGTTCCAGCGCCGCGCCGCGGCGCGTGGCGCGCGTCGCGCGTGGCGCAAGCGCGCGCCTGCAACCGCCGATGCTCCGCCGTGGCAGTCGCCCCAAGAGCCGGCGCCCCCTTCGCTGGTCGAAGAGCCGGAAGAGATCCCTATCTGCCCCATCGAAGACATCGACCCCGACCCCCGGCCCCTGGCCCCCCACCCCGCGCTCCTGGTCCGTGCCCCGGCCCGCGAAAGCGGCGGGCACCCCGCCCGGCCCCTGGTTTTCCGTCTGCCCTCCACCGATCTCCTCAACGAAGTCCCCGCGCGCAATTCCTACGACGAGCAGGAATTGAAGGACACCGCCGCACGCATCAAGGCCAAGTTCGACGAGTTCAACGTATTCGGCTCGGTGGTGCAGATCAACCCCGGCCCGGTGGTGACCACCTTCGAGTTCAAGCCCGAGGCCGGCATCAAGTACAGCCGCATCACCACCCTCGTGGAAGACCTGTGCCTGGGCCTGCAGGCCGAATCCATCCTGATCGAGCGCATCCCCGGCAAGCCCACCGTGGGCATCGAAGTCCCCAACACCCGGCGCGAGCTGATCGCGCTGCGGCAGATGCTGGAATCCGACGAGTTCGCGCAGTCGCACTCGCGCCTCACCATTCCGCTGGGCAAGGACATCAACGGCCGCATCCGCGTGACCGCGCTGGACGCCATGCCGCACCTGCTGATCGCGGGATCCACGGGATCGGGCAAGAGCGTCATGATCAACTCCATGATCATGTCGATTCTGTACAAGTCCACGCCCGAGGAGGTCCGGCTCATCCTGGTGGACCCCAAGCGTCTCGAACTGGGGCTGTATGAAGGCATTCCGCACCTGCTCACGCCGGTGATCATCGACCTCAAGAAGGCCGCCAACGCGCTGCGCAACGCCGTGCTCGAAATGGAGCGGCGGCTGCGTCTGCTGGCCGAGTACGGCGTCCGCAACATCGAGCAGTTCAACAAGAAGATCCGCAAGCTGCGGGAGGAGCCGCGCAGTCTCTTCGTAGAGCAGGAAGAGACGGCGGAAGATTTGAAGCCGCTGCCCTACATCGTCATCATCATCGACGAGCTGGCGGACTTGATGATGATCGAAGGCCGCAACGTGGAAGAGAGCGTCACGCGGCTGGCGCAGATGGCGCGCGCCGTGGGCACCCACCTGGTGCTGGCGACGCAGCGGCCCAGCGTGGACGTGATCACCGGCCTCATCAAGGCCAACTTCCCCGCGCGCGTCAGTTTCCGGGTGGCTACTCGCGTGGACTCGCGCACCATCCTCGACGTGATGGGCGCCGAACACCTGCTGGGCAAGGGCGACATGCTTTTCCTGCCGCCGGGATCCTCGCGCCTCACGCGCGTCCACGGCGCGTTCGTCACCGAGACCGAAATCAACCGCGTGGTGGACTTCTGGAAGGAACAGGCCGCGCCGGAGTACGACCAGTCCTTCCTGATCGCCCCGCCCAGCGACGACGACGGCGAGGGCGTGGCCGGCGCCGAGCCGTCCAGCGACGACCAAGACCCCCTGTACGAAGAGGCGGTGCGCCTGGTGCTGCAAATGGGCAAGGCATCCACCTCCACGTTGCAGCGGCACTTGCGGCTGGGCTACGGCCGCGCCGCGCGCATCCTGGATATGATGCAGCGCGACGGCATCATCGGCCCGCCCGACGGCAGCAAGCCGCGGGAAGTGCTGAAACGCCCCGATTGGCTGCACGAGGTCGAAGTCTCGTAAAATGCGCCTATGCACCCACTCCGGATTCTTTCAGCCGGTTTTTTCTGTGCGGGTCTGATCGGCGCGCAAAATGCCAAGCCCGCCATGGGCTGCGGCGATTTGCGCAGCCTCACGAATTACGAGGTCTCGATTGCCGCCGCCGTCCTGGTGCCCGCCACAGCCGACGTCCCGGAGCACTGCCGTGTGAGCGGGCAAGTCCTGCCCCAGGTCGGTTTCGAGGTCGGCCTGCCCACCCTATGGAATGGCCGTCTCTACATGTTCGGCAATGGCGGCTACGCGGGCGAAGCGCTCGATAGCGAGGCGCGCCGTGCCGCCGCGGCGCGCGCCATGCGGCTCGGGTACGCCGCCGCCCAGACCGATACCGGCCACTCGGCCGCCGCCGAGCCGCTGGGCACCTTCGCCGTGGATCGCCAGAAGCTGCTGGATTACGCTTTCCGGTCTCTCCACGTCACCGCCGAAGCAGCCAAACTGCTGGTGCGCTCTTACTATGGCGGCCCTCCCACGCGGTCGTACTTCGAAGGCTGCTCCACCGGCGGCCGGCAGGGGCTGATCCTGGCGCAGCGCTTCCCCGCGGATTTCGACGGCATCGTGGTGGGCGCGCCGGTCCTCAACTTCTCCGGAACCATGATGTCCTACGTCAATAACGTCCAGGCTCTCAAAGCCGCCCCGATCCCCACATCCAAGCTTCCACTGCTCGCCGAAAAGATCTACGCGCAGTGCGATGCCAGGGACGGGCTCAAGGACGGCCTGATCGACGACCCGCGCCTGTGCGGCTTTGAGCCCTCCCGCGATCTTCCCAAATGCGACGCGGGCGACCAGCCCGACTGCTTCACCCCCGGACAGATCGGCGCGCTCGAGAAGATCTACGGCGACGTGGTGAGCCAGGGCAAGCGCGTCTTTCCGGGCTGGCCCGTGGGCGCCGAAATCGCCGGCTCCAACGGACGCAGCGGCTGGGACCCATGGATCGTCCGCGAAAGCGGCTCTCCCACGGAAGTAGCCTTCGGTGAAACGTTTCTGCGCTATATGGCCTTCCCCAAGCCGGACCCGGCTTACGACATGCTCCAGTTCAACCTCGATCGCGATCCGCCGCGCCTCGAAGCCATCCACCAGGTTCTCGACGCCACCGACACGGATCTCTCCCGCTTTGAGCAGCGGGGCGGCAAGATCCTGATGTACTTCGGTTGGGCCGACCCCGCTCTGAACCCCTTGATGGGCGTGGAGTATTACGAGCAGGTAGCGCAGCGCATGGGCGCCGGCACCGGCGGATTTTTCCGCCTGTTCATGGTGCCCGGCATGTTCCACTGCAACGGCGGCGTGGGCGCCGACACGTTCGACAAGTTAGCACCGCTGGCCGGCTGGGTGGAGCACGGTACGGCCCCGGATGCGATTCCGGCGAGCCGCGTCGTCAGCGGAAAGGCAGTGCGGACCAGGCCGCTCTGCGCCTACCCGGAAGTCGCCCGGTATAAAGGTTCGGGAAGCATCGACGATGGGGCCAACTTCGCCTGCGTGAAACCGTAGGTGGGGCACGCTTTAGAGGGACTTGCAAAATTCGCATCCTGCCCCCCGAGCCTGCAAAAACAAAAAGTTTAAAAAATGTTTTGAGTGGGGACTGATTCCCAATAGAATATTTGTGACGAAACAAAATTCGT
>JBEKSR010000038.1:0-45563 GCA_049516835.1 Bryobacteraceae bacterium
CATGAAAGCTCCGCGATTTGCCGCATCGGTCCTCATCATTGCGGCGATTCTCGCGCTGTACCGCACGCTGTTGCCGGTCAACAACACCACCGTCGCGCTGACGCTGCTGCTGGCGATCCTGGGCATGTCGGCGGGCTGGGGCCTGGGCGAGGCCACGGTGGCGTCGCTGGTCGCGGTGGTCGGATTCAATTACTGGTTTCTGCCGCCGGTGGGAACTCTGACTATCCAGGACCCCCAAAACTGGGTGGCCCTGATGGCATTCCTGGTGACCGCCGTGACCGCCAGCCAGCTCTCGGCCCGCGCGCGGCGGCGCGCCGCCGAAGCCGAGGCGCGGCGGCTGGAAATCGAGCGCCTGTATGCGCTGGTGCAGGCCATGATGCTCAGCGGCAACGCGCGCAAAACCATTCGCGAGTTCGTCAGCAAGGTGGTACAGGTATTCGGATGCGGCGCCGCGGCGTTCTATTACCGGCCCAGCGACGAAATCTTCCGCTCGGGCGCGGAGAGCCAGCCGGTATCCGACCACGACCTTCGCGTGGCGGCGGAACTCGATGACGTATCCATCGATCCCCAACGCTCGCTGGCCACGGCGCCGGTGCGGCTGGGAGGCCGACCGTTGGGAAGCATGGCGCTCATCGGCCCGCTGCCTTCGGAGCAGTCCGTGCGCGCCATCATGCACCTCATGGCCATCACCATCGAGAAGGCGCGCGCCCTGGAAGACGCCAGCTACGCCGAAGCCGCGCGCCAGAGCGAGGTGCTGAAATCGGCGCTCCTCGATTCGCTGGCGCACGACATCAAGACACCGCTCACCTCCATCAAGGCCGCTGTCACCAGCCTGCTGGGCGGCGCGCCCGGCGCCGAAAGCGAGCTGCTCACCATCATCGACGAAGAGGCCGACCGGCTGAATCAACTGGCGGCGGAAGTGATTGAGATGGCGCGCATCGAGGCCGGCAAGCTGCACCTCGAGAAGCGGGCCGTGGCGGTGGCGGACCTCATCGGCGGCACGCTCTCGGAGCTTGCCCCGGCGCTGAAAGGCCGGCCGGTCGCGGTCGATGTGCCCGAAGGACTTCCCGCGGCCGAGGCCGACCTGGAGTTCGCCCAACAGGTGGTCAAGCAGTTCGTGGAGAACGCGCTCAAGTATTCGCCGGAAGGCTCGCCCCTCTCCGTTTCCGCCGCGCTCAAAGGTGGGAAAATCGTGATCGGGGTGGCGGACCGCGGCCCCGGCATCGAAGAGAACGAGCGCACTCGCATCTTCGACAAGTTTTTCCGCGGCAGGCGGCACCGTTTCGAAACCAAGGGGACCGGCATGGGCCTGGCGATCGCAAAAGGCATTGTGGAAGCGCACGGCGAGCGCATTTGGGTGGAGAGCGAGTCGGGGCAAGGCGCCGCCTTCTATTTCTCGCTTTCCGCCAGCGGTGGAGGCCGCGAAAGTTGAGCGCGGGCAAGATTCTGGTGGTGGACGACGATCCGCAGATCCGCCGCGTGATGAAGGCCACGCTGGTGGGTCACGGCTACGAGGTGATTGCCGCGCGCACCGGCGAAGACGCTCTGGAAATGCTGCCCCGCGAGATGCCCAACCTGGTGCTGCTGGATATGAACATGCCGGGCATGGGCGGCCTGGAGACGTGCCGGGCGATTCGCGCGGGGTTGGATACCCCGGTGATCATTCTTTCGGTCCGCAACAGCGAGAAGGACAAGGTGGCCGCGCTGGATGCGGGCGCCGACGACTACGTCACCAAGCCGTTCGGCATCGAAGAATTGCTGGCGCGCATCCGCGCGGCCCTGCGCCGTTCGCCCTCGTCGCCCGAAGGCGGGCCGCACGCGTTTCGCTCGGCGGACCTGGAGATCGATTTCGACGCTCGCCGCGTGAGAGCCGCGGGCAAAGAGGTCCGCCTGACGCCCAAAGAGTTCGAGTTGCTGCGCTACCTGGTGGCGCACGCCGGCAAGCCGGTGACGCACCGCGAATTGTTGCAGGCGGTTTGGGGACCCGATTACGGCGACGAGCCCGAATACCTGCGCGTCTTCATCAACCAGGTCCGCAAGAAGATCGAGGCGAATCCGGCGCGGCCCAAGTACATCGTCACCGAGCCGTGGGTGGGCTACCGCTTCGTGGCGCCGTAACGCCAGCGGCGCCACGGTCGGATTATCCTGACAATAATGGCGAATCGTCCCGATCAAAGGCCGGATCCCGAGGAACTGTTGCGGCGGGTCCAGGCGGAAGAGCGGCAGGCCACGCGCGGCCGGCTCAAAGTGTTTCTGGGCTACGCCCCGCGCGTGGGCAAATCGCTGCGCATGTTCGATGAGGGCCGCCGGCGCAAGTTGCGCGGGGAGGACGTGGTGGTGGGGGCGGTACAAGGCAACGTCACGCCCGACGTCCAGGAGATCGTATCCCGGCTCGAAGTGGTGCCTTTGATCCGCGAGCAGCATGCGGGCCGCACCTACGAGGTGATCGATCTCACCACGCTCTTCCGGCGCCACCCGGGGGTGTGCCTGATCGACCAGTTGGCTTACGATAATCCTCCCGGCAGCCGCAATCCGCAGCGCTGGCAGGATGTCCAGGAACTGCTGGACCGCGGCATCGCCGTGATCACGGCCGTGAACGTGCAGCACATTCGGGAGCAGCAGGACCAAGTGGCGCGGATCACGGGAAAGCGTGCGGCGCAAAGCGCGCCGGAAGAGTTTCTGCGGGAAGCCGACGAGATCGAGGTGGTGGACGCGCCACCGGAAGCTCTGCTCGACCGCACCGGCCAGGGCAAGATGCCGGATGCCCACCAGTTGGCGGAATTGCGCGAACTGGCGCTCCTGCTGGCCGCCGACGTGGTGGACCGGCAGTTGCACGAGTATCTCGCGGCCCACGGCGTGGCCGTGCGTTGGGGCACCCAGGAGCGCATACTCGTCTGCCTGACGCCTCGCAGCAACGCCGCCCAAATGCTGCGCAGCGGCCAGCGGAACGCGCTGCGGTTTCACGGCGCGCTGCTGGCGGCATACGTGGAACAGCAGGGGCTTCGCCCGCAGGATCGGGAAAGACTGGAATCGCACCTGGCGCTGGCGCGCGAGTTGGGCGCTGAGGTGCACCGCCTCGAGGGAACGGATTTCGTGGAGACCATCCTCGATTTCGCCCGCGAGCAGCGCGTCACGCAATTGTTCCTCGGACACACCAACCGCGAGCAGCGGATTTGGCTCTCGCGCACTCCCATCGACCGCCTGATCGACGCGGCCGACGACTTTGACGTGCGCCTGTTCCCCCACCAGGAGGGTTGACGATCCGCGCCGGCATGGTGGCGGATCGCCGCCGGTCGGGGTACGATAAAGTACAGTGCTGCGCTTCTGTGTATTCGCCGCTGTCCTGGTCTTGCCGGCTTTCGGCGCCGACGGGGCGGTCACCATCGACGCGGCAGTCCAGCAGATGTACAACTTCAATTTCCAGGCCAGCCACGAGATCCTGAATCAGTGCATTGCGGACCACCCGCGGGACCCGCTGCCCTATGCGTTCCGCGCGGCCGCCTATCTGTTCTACGAAATGGACCGGTTGGGGATTCTGGAAAGCGGGTTTCTGGTGGATGACGCGCGCATCATAACGAAGAAGAAGCTCCTTCCCGACGCCGCCGTTCGCGCGCAGTTCTACAAGGCGCTCGACGACACCAGCAGCCGCGCGGAAGCCGCGTTGCGCGCCAACCCGGGCGACCGCGCCGCGCTGTTTTCGATGTGCATCTCCCAGGGCGTGGCCACGGACTACATGGCGCTGGTCGAGAAGCGCCAGTTTTCCAGCCTTTCACCGGCGCGGCGTTCCAACAGCTACGCGCAACGGCTGCTCAAGCTGGATCCGACGTATTACGATGCCTACCTCACCACGGGATTTTCGGAATACATTCTCGCCAGCCTGCCGTTTATCATCCGCTGGTTCGTGCACTTCGACAACGTGAGCGGCAACAAGGAACGCGGCGTGGAGAATGTTCGCCTGGTGGCGCGCGAGGGCCATTATTTCAAGCCGTTCGCGAAGATTCTGCTGGGGATCGCCGCTCTTCGCGAAAAGAAGCCGCAGGAAGCGCGGGACCTGCTGGCCGATCTGGCGCGCGATTATCCCGACAACCCCCTGTTTCGCAAAGAGCTGGCCAAGGTCACGGCAACCATCGGCGCAGCGGCCAATTAGCGCGGTCGGGACGCCGCAACAAGCTTCCCTGTGAGGTGTTATATTGAACGCGGAGCGCTGCCCAAGCGCGCCGTTGTGGAGGGCCGAGATCCATGGCCATCATTACGATTTCCAGAGGAACTTTCAGCGGCGGCAAGGCGCTCGCCGAGTGCCTGAGCCGAACACTAGGTTATCGGTCGATCGATCGGGACATGCTGGTCCGAAGAGCCGCCACGCGCCGGGTCACGGAAGACAATCTGCGCGCGGCGCTGGAACAGCCTCCGAGCTTTCCAGACAGATTCAACCACGCCAGGTATATCTATCTGGCTTTGATTCAGGCTGCCCTCACCGAGGAGGTCCGTGGCGGGCGCGCAGTCTATCATGGTCTGGCCGGCCAACTGCTATTGAGGGGAGCGCCCAGCCTCCTCCGCCTGCGGATCATTGCGCCCATGGAGTACCGTATCCGCATGGCGCAGGAACGTCTGAACCTCAGCCGCGGCGAAGTTACCGCTCACATCGAAGCTATGGACCGCGATCGCCGAAGGTGGACGCAGTTCCTCTATGGAGTGGACTGGGGCGAGCCTTCACTGTACGACCTGCTCATCAACCTGGAGCGCTTGAGCGTCGAGCAGGCCTGCCAGGTCGTAACCTCGATGGTCGAGTGCGGCGGTTTCGAGCTTTCGGCAGAGGGCCGGGCGGCGATGGACGATCTCGCGCTTGCCAGCCGGGTACGCGCGCAGCTTGCGCAGGACCCGTTCACCTTGAACCTGGAGGTCGAGGTGCAATCTCGTGGCGGGTCGATTTCCATCCAGGGAGATTGTGTGGAGGAAGCAGAAGCCATCCAGCGAGTGGTCTGGGCCGTCCCCGGCGTTACCGGGCTGACGGTCGACACGGCGGTCCTGCCACCGCCCAACTGATGGCGGATTCCCCCGCTCGGTTTCAGCGCTGGCGCCAGGTCATAAAGCCGATCATGGTCTTGGCATCCTCGATCTTCCCGCTCTGGATCATCTTCGCGAGTTCCTTCCGCGTGAACCAGCGGGTCTCGATGCGCTCGTCGTCCATGGGGGTAGCTTGGCCGGCGGTGAGATCGGTGGCCAGGTAGATGGTCATGCGCTCCTGTACATAGCCGGGGCTGGCCCAGAACCTCGCCAGCCTGGTCCATTGGCGCGCGCGATACCCGGTTTCTTCGATCAGCTCGCGCCTGGCGGCCTGGAGCGGCTTCTCGCCGGGATCGAGGCGTCCGGCCGGCAGCTCCCACAAATACTTCCCGGCGGGGAGCCGGTATTGCCGCACCAGCAGCACGCGGTTCTTCTCGTCCACCGCCATCATCACGGCGGAGCCGGCGTGGCGCACCACCGAGCGCTTGATTTCGAAACCGGTCTTGAGGTCCACGGCGTGGTCTTCGGTCACTCGGAATAGGTTGCACCGGTAAACTTCGCGGGAAGAAGTGATTTTCATGGTCTGGATTGGAGCGCGGCGGCGAAAGGCCCGGCCGCCAGCGTGTTCAGGATGTCGTCAGGCCCGAGCCAGCCGCGGCGCGCTGTGACGACGCCGTAGCGCATGTAGTCGAGCTGCTTGGGGTGGTGCGCGTCGGTCGAGATGGCGAAACGCGCGCCCTTGGCCTGGGCGCTGCGGATCAACGCGCCGTGGAGGTCCAGCCGTTCGGGGCTGGCGTTGATTTCGAGCCAGACGCCGCGGCGCACGGCCTCCGCCGCTACTCGTTCGAAATCGAAGGGAAACGGATCTCGGTGCAGCAGGAGGCGGCCCGTGGGGTGGCCCAGGATGCGCACGTGCGGGCACTCCAGCGCGCGCAAAAGCCGGTCCGTCATTTCGGCGGCTTCCATGTTCATGTGGCTGTGCACGCTGGCGATGACCAGGTCCAGTTCGGCCAGCGCGTCGTTGGCGAGGTCCAGCGCGCCGTCCTTGAGGATGTCGCACTCAATGCCGGAAAAGATGCGAAGGCCGGGCGGCCCAGAGGGCGCCCCGGCCGCCCCGTCGCGGTTGATTTCCCTGACTTGCCGGGCGAAGGCCACGACGCGCTTCTCATCGAGCCCGTTGGCCATGGCGAGCGCCTTCGAGTGGTCGGTGATGGCGATGTACTCGTAGCCGCGGGCGCGGGCGGCTTCGGCCATCTCTTCCAGCGTGGCCCGGCCGTCGGTTTCGGTGGTGTGCATGTGGAGGTCGCCGCGGATCTGCTCGAGCTCCACAAGCTCCGGCAGGCGTCCCTGTTCGGCGGCTTCGATTTCACCGCAGTTTTCGCGCAGCTCCGGCGGAATCCAGGGCAGGCCGAGCCCCTCGTAGACGCCCTCTTCGGTCTCGCCCGCCACCCTGATATCGCCCTCCACGCGAAACAGGCCGTACTCGCTGAGCTTCAGACCCATCTTCACGGCGCGCGTGCGGATGGCCACGTTGTGGTCCTTGCTGCCGGTGAAGTATTGCAGCGCCGCGCCGAAATTCGCGGGCGCCAGCGCGCGCACATCCACCTGCAAGCCTTCGCGGCCCACCTTGGCGCTGGCCTTGTTCTCGCCGCGGCTCAGCACCTCTTCCACGCGCGGGTAGCTCACAAAGCGCTCCAGCGCTGCGTTGGCCGCCGGCCCGGTCACCAGCAGGTCGAGATCGCCCACCGTTTCGCGCCCCCGCCTCAGGCTCCCGGCGGGCGTGATGGCTTCGACGCCCGGAACCTGCCCGAGCGCCTCGATCAATTCCGCCGCCACGCCTTCGGCATAACTCAACAGATAGCGGCCGCTGCGCTGCCGGTATTGAGCGATCGAGCGCAGGACCTTCTCTTCCAGCTTGGCCCCCATGCGCGGCAGCACGCGCAGCTTCTGCTCCTGGCAGAGACGCTCCAGCTCGTCGATGGTGCTGATGCGGTAGTGCGCGAAGATGAGCGCGATGCTCTTGGGACCCAGCCCCTGAATCTTGAGGAATTCGAGGGCCGTGGGAGGGAACTTCTGCAACAGCAGGTCGCGGCGCTCACAGGAGCCGCGCTCCACGATCTCCGCCAGAACGCGCGCCAGCCCCTTGCCGATTCCGGGAATCTCGGTGACATTGCGCTTCGGGTCGCGCAGGATATCCGCGATGCGCTCGGGATAACCCTCGACGGCGGTAGCCCCATTCCGGTAACTGCGGATGCGGAACGAGTCTTCGCCGGCGATCTCCATCAGATCGGCCGTCTCCTCGAGCACGCGCGCGATTTCCTGGTTCTCCAAACAGGACCTCCACTCAATTGTAAGGTAGCGCCGGCGGTCTTCGCCGCCGGTGGGGTTGTCCGCACTAGAACAAGCCGGCGGCAAGGGGGTGCCCTCTGGGCCCGGCGCTACCGGTTCGTCCTTTCGACGCCGCGGAGCGTCTGATAATTGTGAGACCTGGGCTGCGGTGTTGCGGCGCGATCCTGGCCGGCTTGGTCGCGAACACGACCGTCTTGGCGCAGTCCGCGTCCTTGGCCGTTGTATCCGCCGCCAGTTATCAGCCAGGGGCGGCGGTGGCGCCGGATTCGTTGGCAGCGTTGTTCGGCGCCAACCTGGCGGGATTCACAGCTTGGGCGACGCTCGATCAGAACGGGCAGTTACCCACGGACCTGGCCGGAACCCGCGTGGAAGTGAACGGCGAGGCTGCTGGTTTGTTGTACGTGTCGTCTTCCCAGATCAACTTCGTCGTGCCGGGGGACGCCGCCACGGGCACGGCGGACGTGCTCGTGCGAAACACAGCCACCGGCGCCGCACGGAGCGCCACCATCGAGGTCCGGAACACCGCGCCCGCTGTGTTCAGCGCGGACGGGTCCGGAGAGGGTCCGGGCGCGATTCTCAACGCGGTCACCAATGCGACTGCGCCGTTTCTGGTGGTCACACCCGAAATCGCCGGCAGCGACCAACGCACGCGCCTGGCCGTCTACGCCACCGGCCTCCGCTACGCGGGCAATTCGAGTCACGATCCCTCAATCGTCAACGTGGCCGCCAGCGTCGCGGCGAAGGGAAAGGACGCGGCCGGCAACAGTTACAGCCTTACGGTGGAATACGCGGGCCCCGCTCCGGGTTACTTCGGGCTCGACCAGGTCAATATCGTGCTGCCTCCCGAACTCGATGGCGCGGGAGTGGTCTCATTGTTCCTGACGGCCGAGACCAACACATCCAACGTCGTTTCGTTTCAAATGGGCAGCCTGCCGGCGGACTCCATTCGCGTGGCGGGATTGAGCTTCTCCCCGTCTTATGTGAACGGCGGAGACAGCGCCATTCTGACGATTTCTCTCAACGGGCTGGCCCGGTCGATTGGTTTCTCCGTGTCGTTAAGAAGCAACAATCCGGCAGCGCAGGCGCCCCTGCTGGTGACGGTTCCCGCGGGACAAGCGTCCACCCAGGTCACGATTTCGACCTCGCCGGTAACCACCGTCCAAACGGTCACGATCACCGCGCAGGCGGCCGGCGCCACCCAGACAGCGGCGCTCGAAATCGATCCCGCAAACGCACTCGCGGTCTCCATGCTGTCGGTAACGCCCGCGAGCGTGCTGGGCGGGCGGAACGTGTCCGCGACCGTCACGCTGTCCGGGACGGCGCCTCTGGGAGGAGCGAGCATTGGGATATCGAGCGATAACCCCGCCGCACAACCTTCGGCGACGGTTTCGGTTCCATTCGCAGCCAGCTCGGCCGCCTTTTCGATCCCCACGTTAGCCGTTACCGTCAGCCAGACTTGCACCATTACGGCCACGCTCGGGCGGACCAGCAAGACCACTCGGTTCACCGTGATTCCGGCTTTGCAACTGGCTTTGGCAAGCAGTTCGGTTGTGGGCGGAAACACTGTGAGCGGTACGGTAACCATCGCGGACAGTGCACCGCTCATTGGAGCGACTGTCAATTTGCAGTCCAGCGATCCGAGTGCCAAGGTGCCCTACGGCGTCAACATTCCTTCCGGCCAGACTTCCGCCACGTTTACGATTACGACGGCCGCGGTGACGGCGGCGCGAACGCTCACCATTTCGGCCACCTATGGGAGCCTCACCCAATCGGCGACGCTGACGGTGAATCCTCCGGCATCGGCAACGCTGACTGGCGTGACGGTTTCCCCGGACCACGTCACTGGCGGAGCGACTGCCACCGGGACCGTGACCCTCGGGGCGGCGGCTCCGGTGGGCGGAATCACCGTCAGCTTGCAGAGCAGCTCGCCGGCCACTGCCCAGGTGCCGGGTTCCGTCACTGTTCAGCAGGGTGCGATCACGGCTTCGTTTACGATTTCGACCAGCCATGTGGCATCCACGCAAACCGTCACGATTACCGCCACGGCGGGGGGCGTCAAACAGACGGCTGTTCTGATCGTTCAGTAGGCGGGGCCAGACACCCGCGTCCCAAGGCGCGGGGTGCGGGGTGCCCTTTGGGCCCGGCCCTGCGCCGCGCGGACGCTGGTGTCTCTTCCGAAAATGGAACGTAAGTTGTTGATTCCTCGTGCCGGACAGAATCCATTTTCATCGTGTGTTGTGAGCCGCCGCGGCTCATAGAGCAGGACTGTCTACTGCGACGTCAGCCTGCCGGTGCCAATGGATCGGCCATTCACCTACGCGCTGCCCGAGACTCTGCGGCACCGCGTGCGCCCGGGCAGCCGCATCGTGGCGCCTTTCGGAGCGCGCAAGCTGACGGGCGTGATCCTCCGCTGCCATGACGAGCAGCCGCCCATGGCCGCGCGCGAGGCGCTCCGGCTGATCGATTCCGAGCCGGTGCTGGATGCGGAGCTGCTGGCGTTGGGGCGCTGGATCGCGGGCTACTACTGCGCGCCTCTGGGCGAGGTGCTGCGCGGCATGCTGCCGCTGGCGTCGGAGATTCGGCGCGGGAAGGTGTGGTCGCTGACCGACTCCGGCCGCGATGCCGCGCGCCAGCTTGTGCTCGACTCTTCGCCCGACGATCCGGTGTCGAAGATCCTGCGCATGTTGGAAAGGCGTCCGCTTTCGGCCGCCTATCTGGCCAGGACGCTGCCGCTCGCCGATAAGGCCATGCGCTCGCTGGAACGCAGAGGATTCATCGTCGCCGAACAGGTCGAGACGGACCGCGATCCGCTGCGCGCGCCCTCGGAGCGATTGCGCATCGAACTGGCCGGGGTGCCCTCTGGGCCCGACGGCAAGCTGAATAAACCCGAACGGGAGCTGCGGGCCTTCCTCGAGCTGCATCCCGGCTCGCATAACCTGAAAAACCTCGAAGGCACGGTCAGGAACGCCAGCATGGCGGCGCGTTCCTTGGCCCGCAAGGGGCTGGTGTCGCTGAAGCCGGAGGCCATCGCGATGGCGAGTGTGCCGGCGCGGGCCCGGCACGCGCTGAACCCGGCGCAGCAGGCGGCCTTCGAGCAGATTCGGGACGCCATCCTCACCCGCCAATTCCGAACATTTCTGCTCAATGGCGTCACCGGTTCGGGAAAAACCGAAGTCTATCTCACCGCCATCGAAGCCGTGCTGGCGCAGGGCCGTAGCGCCCTGTTGCTGGTGCCCGAAATTGCCCTCACCCCGGCCATGGCGGGCCAGTTCTTCTTTCGATTCGGCGACCGGGTGGCCATTCTGCACAGCGCGTTCACGGATGTCGAGCGCACCGAGCAGTGGCGGCGTATCCGCTCCGGCAAAGCCTCGGTGGTGGTGGGGACACGGTCGGGAGTCTTTGCGCCGGTGCGCGACCTGGGCCTGATCGTGGTCGACGAAGAGCACGACGGCAGCTACAAGCAGGAAGAGACGCCGCGCTACAACGGGCGCGATGTGGCCGTGGTGCGGGCGCAGCAAGCCGGCGCGTGTGTGGTGCTCGGTTCGGCCACCCCGAGCCTCGAGAGCCGCTACAACGCCGAGCGCGGCAAGTATACGCTGCTCGAATTGCCCGGCCGCATCGAGGAGCGCCCCATGCCCCTGGTCGAATTGATCGACATGCGGCAGGAATTCCTGGAAACGCGCAAGCAGGCGACCTTCTCGCGAAAGCTCGAGGAGGCCATCGGACAGCGTCTGGAAAACGGCGAGCAGACCATCGTGCTGCTGAACCGGCGCGGCTTCTCCAGCTTTGTGGCCTGCCGCTCGTGCGGCGAGCGCGTCGAGTGCATGAACTGCTCGGTGACCCTGACTTTTCACAAGCGCGACCGGCGCCTGCTGTGCCACTACTGCGGCTACGCCGAAAAGGTCCCGAGCGTCTGCCCGAAGTGCTCGAGCGAGCACATCTACTTCCTGGGGCAGGGATCGGAGCGGGTGGAGGAGGAGCTGCACCGCGCCTTTCCGGCCGCCCGCATCGCGCGCCTCGACCGCGACACCGTGACCGGCAAGCGGCAGTACGAGACCATTCTTCACGATTTTCGCGAGGGCAACTACGACATTCTGGTGGGCACGCAGATGATCGCCAAGGGGCACGACATCCCCAATGTCACGCTGGTTGGCGTGGTGTCGGCCGACGTCGGGCTGGGCGTGCCGGATTTCCGCGCGGCCGAGCGCACCTTTCAACTGCTCACCCAGGTCGCCGGGCGCGCCGGACGCGGCAGCGTGCCGGGGATCGTGCTCATCCAGACCATCAACCCCGATCACTATGCCGTGCGCATAGCGGCGGCGCAGGACTACCAGGCTTTTTACGAGAAGGAGCTGGCCTTCCGGCGCATGATGCGCTACCCGCCGTTCAGCGCCATGGCCAACGTTCTGGTGCGAAGCGAGAAGAAAGAGGCGGCCATGCGCCTGAGTTCCGAACTGGGAATCCTGCTCACGCCGCCCCCGGAAAAGCTCCGGGTGATGGGGCCGGCGGAGGCGCCGGTTGCGCGCGTCAAGAACGAGTACCGCTACCAGTTCCTGATCAAGGCGGCCAGCCGCACGGCGCTCAACGAACTGCTCCAGCGGATTCGCTCGTTCGCCCTCGAGCGCAAGTGGGGCGCCACGGCTTTGGTCATCGACGTGGACCCGCTCTCGCTGGCGTGATCGCGCTTACGCGCCGGTCAAGAACTCTTGTACGCGCTTCAGCGTCCGTTCCGGCGGATCGCCGGGTTGGTGGTCCACTACTGCCACGCCCACTTGGAGCGAGGGATGCACGGTTTTTCCCCGTTCGAGGCAGGCATAGGCCCCGGAGAGATGATCCGCGACCCGTTTTGCGCTGGCCAGGGCCTCAGGCTTCTCCATCGAAAGCACGGCGATGAATCCCTCCTCGCTCCACCGCCCGATGGTGGCGCCAGGCGGAAGGCTGTTCCGCAAACGCTTGCTGAAGGACGCGGCAAGTTCCGTGGCCACCTCACGGTTGAACTGCCGCTCCGCCTGCCGGAACCCACTCGCCCTCACCAGCAGCAGACACAACTTCCCCCCGGACGCGGAACAAATCAGTCTCTCCATTTCATCGCGCTTGAAGAGCTTGGTCAGGTCGTCCAGCGACGCCGCGGTCTCCAGCAAGTCGATGCGCTTGTGCAACATGCGGATTTCCACCAGGAACTGGGAAACCGTAAGCTGATGCTGTTGGCGGATCTGCTCCAGGCTCTGCTCGATACTGTCCGCCGCGGCCAGTATGGCCGCGCGTACCGCGCTCCCGTCTGGCGCGCTCGAGATCTCGCGCAGGCGGCCCAGTTCCGTTCGAAGCTGCGCCTCGTGGTCGCTGTCGGTCTGCGCGAGGGAGTCCAGGATCTCCTGAAGCACACGCGCCGTGCCAGCCAGCTCTTCCCGAAGCGTGCCCAGGTACTTCGCCGCCTTATCACGATAGTCGCGGAGCAGGGCGCGCAGCGTGGCGCGGCTTTCGGCCAGGGCTTCCGGCTGCGCCGACGCCACCTCGCCGGCAAGAGCAGTCAGATACTGGCGATGCGGAGCGCTGATTTCGTCATCCAGCTCGATGGTGTAGTGGGCCACGTTCCTGATGGCCGTTAGGTAGCAATCCAGCACCATGTCCCTCGCCGCATGGCACCGCTCGAGCTCGTCGATAGGGTTTTGAATGGAAGTCATACGTCGTCGCTCAACCTAGACTATCGGCAAGCTGCCCGCATCTCTTTACGTCTGGCTCTTGCTTTTCTCTTTTTGTTCGCCCACAATGGCTTTAGGGATTAACATGGCACTAACGAAGCGGCAAAAGCAGGTGCTGGATTTCATCGCCGGTTTCATCGACGAAAACGGCTACTGCCCCAGCTATGAAGAGATTGCCGGGGGCCTCGGCCTGGCTTCGCTGGCCACCGTGCACAAGCACATCTCGGTTCTCGAAGCCAAGAACTACTTGAAGCGCGGGTTCAACCAGAGCCGTTCCCTGGAGCTGGCACCCAAATACGTGCAGGAGCAGCGGCGCACGAAACCGCCGGCGCTGGAGATCCCGCTGCTGGGCCGCATCGCCGCCGGCGCCCCGGTCGAGTCGGTCGAGCAACAGGAGATGCTGAATTTTGCGGACTTCGCCGCCGGCGGCAACACCTTCGCGCTCGAAGTGCGCGGCAATTCCATGATCGACGACCACATCTGCGACGGTGACCTCATCCTGCTGGAGCGAGTCGCCGAAGCGCGCGACGGCGATATCGTGGTCGCGCTCGTGGCGGGACACGAAACCACCCTCAAGCGGCTGTACCGCGAACCTGGAGATATGGTCCGCCTGCAGCCCGCCAATTCCGCGCTGAAGCCGATTCTGGTTTCTGCCCGGGACGTCCAGGTGCAGGGCCGCTTGCTGGCCGTGCTGCGAAAGTATAAGTGAAAGTTACGCGGTGGCTGAATTCCCGCGGAGTTCCCGCTGGGCGCGGAGCCAATCTTCTTCGGAGGAACCGCCTCGATAACCACGAGCTTCCCAGTAGGAATATGCAAGACGCGCGATTTCATCCTGGGACGGCTCGCATCCGACCGCGCTGGCGGCCGTCTCCAACGGCTTCTCACCCGGTGAGGCCGTATGTTTCACGCGCTTGGCGCTCGCGGCCTTGCGGCGCGGCGGTGCGGCTGCGGACACAACTAAATCGTTCTCGGAAATGCGTTTTCTTGGCATATTGTCTTTCGGTGCTCTCAGAGTGGATTGCTTCTCTTTTATTCTAACCTATTTTGGGAAAAGGGGTCAGACGCATTTCTCGCCAAACCCGAAAAATGCGTCTGACCCCTTTTCCCGATCTGGACAATCAAAGAACCGCTGCCGTAGGATGAGGCAGTGAAGGCCAGAATCCCGGCTCTTATTTGCCTCGCCGTGCTTTTATACTGCTGCTGGATGGTCCATCGCAGCCGGAATTCCTACTTCCCGCCGGACACGACATATAAAGTCGAAGTCACGGTCACCGGGCCGGACGGAAAAATCATTAAGCCGATAGCGCGCGCGCCTCGGTGAACGCGCCCTATTTCGCCGCCGCGTTGAGCAACCCGCGCACCCGCAGCCAGTCCGCCAGGCGCGCCAGCCAGGTGGAAAGCGCCGCGTCCGTCGGAGCCAGCCCCACGCCGTGCGGACCGCGCTCGTAAATGTGCATCTCGGCCGGGACCCCGGCTTTCCGCAGCGCCATATAGAACTGGACGCTGTTCTCCACCGGCACGGTGGTGTCCGCGGTGGTGTGGAACAGGAACGTGGGCGGCGTCTGCGGCGTCACCTGCAATTCATTCGAGAGATTTTCCACCAGCTTGGGATCGGGATTGTCGCCCAGCAGCATCTGCAGCGAACCGCGATGCGCGAACTGGCCGAACGTGACCACCGGGTAGCACAGCACCAGGAAATCGGGACGGCTGCTCACGCGGTCGATGGGGTCGGAAGCACTGGCGTTACCCGCGTCGAAATGCGTGCCGGCCGTGGATGCCAGGTGACCCCCGGCAGAGAAGCCCATGATGCCAATGCGGTCCGGCAGCACCCGAAGCTCGGCGGCCTTGAAGCGGACCGTGCGGATGGCGCGCTGCGCGTCGCCCAGTTCCACGGGGTGGTGATATTTTGGTCCCAGCCGGTATTTCAATACGAAGGCCGCGACCCCGATGGAATTCAGCCACCGCGCCACCTGGTCGCCTTCCCGGTCCATCGAAAGGTGGGCATAGCCGCCGCCGGGGCATACGATCACCGCCGTGCCGGTCCCCCGGCCCTGCGGCACGACGTACGGCGCGAGCGTCGGCTGGTCTTCGTCCTGAGTGCCCTGGGCGCCCGGCGCAGCGCCGGGCCACAGCGGGTCGGCTTTCGGCATGTTGGGCGGCGCCTGGGCACCCAGGACGCCCGCCATCAAAATGAAAGCAAGCGGAATGCGGCTCATGTGTTTTACAGTACCACCCTTGATACAAGAAGCCCCGCCAACCCAAGCTGAGGGGCGGACGGGGCTTCTGATGGCCCGCATTACTTCGACGGAGTGGCAGCCGTGGCGCCGGTGTTCTTCTTCGGCGTTTTCTTGGCCTTTTTCACGGACTTCTTGGTTTTGGCCGTGGCGGTGGCAGCCTGCGGTGAGCTGCTGCTCGTGGCCGGGGTGGCCGGCGTGGCCTGCGCGAACGTCAAGGGCATGGTGGCGACCGCCAGAGCGATCGCGAGTAAACTCGTTTTCATATTTCCTTCTTTCCGGCGGGCCTCTTTGCCCGCTCACAATTCCATGGTGCGCCGGATACGCTGGAAACACGATAGCCTGCGCAGGCTAGTGCGGCCCCCGAATTAGGGGTGAAGATGGTTAATCTTTATTAGTATGCTTCCGCGGCAAATCACTCATCAGAACATCTTCCGGGTGCTGATCGCAGGCTTCAGCCTGGTCATCCTGCTCCTTGTGGCGGCCGCCGTCGTGGGGGTCCGTAATATTCGGGCCATTCAGCAAAACGCGGCCAGCCTGGTGCGGGAACAATCCGTCACCAACCGCCTGGTGGACGAGCTGCAAAGCCAGCAAACCAGTCTCAGCGAAGTTTACTCGGTGCTGGCGCGCGATCCCGATTCGGTGGACTACGGCCGCATCATGAGCCAGCTCGACGCCGCTGATCGCGATATCGGCCGCATCTCCGCGGAAGGCGCCCGCACCGTGGAGCGCGACCTGTGGGCGCGGCTCCAGCAATCCTCGCTGGATTTCTCGCGCGAAGCCCGCCGGCTCCTCAGCGTGGAGAGCCCGGAAACTTTTGCCTCCATCGACCTGTTCCGCCATCACGGAGCATTCGCCTCCGTGGCGGCCCGCCTGATCGAAGCCGAGTACCGCAAGGTGAGCGCGGCGCAGGCGCAGATCGACCGCCGGTCGTCCCGGCTGCTGGCCGCCTCGTTCCTGTTCGCCGCTCCCAGCGTGCTTCTGGCCCTTCTCTTCGCGGTGGTCACGGTTCGCATGGTGGGGCGGCTCACCCGCGAGATGGAGTGGCAGGCCGCCGAGCTGGGCCGCGTCTCCTGGCACATGCTGGAGGACCAGGAGGCCACCGCCCGCCGCTTCTCGCACGAGCTGCACGACGAGCTGGGCCAGTCGCTCACCGCCGTCAAGACCAACCTCGCCGCGCTCGATGCCGGCGGGAAGCTGGATCGCGCGCGTCTGGAAGACTGCCTGCGCCTGGTGGAAGAGGCCATCGGCAACGTGCGGCAACTGTCGCAGCTTCTGCGCCCCACCATCCTCGACGATTTCGGCCTCGAGGCCGGCCTGCGCTGGCTGGTGGAGGGCTTCGCCGCGCGCACCGGCATCCAGGCGGCTCTCCAATCCAGTTGCTCCGGCCGCCTTCCCGATGAGACCGAAACGCATCTGTTTCGCATCGCGCAGGAGGCGCTGACCAACGTGGCGCGCCACTCCGGGGCGACGCGCGTCGAGCTCCAACTGGAATCCAGCGGCGACGAGATCCGCTTGACAATTCACGACGACGGCCGCGGCCTGCCCGGCGCTCCCGCCCCACAAGCCCGGCAGGCCGGGAGTCCCGGCCCGCTCGGCATGATCGGGATGCGCGCCCGCGCCCGCAGCGCCGGGGGCGACGTCACGGTCCGTTCCCGTTCCGGCGAGGGTGTTTTAATTGAGGTGCGGGTCCCGATCCAGCATGAAACGCATTCGCATCCTACTGGCTGACGACCACGCCGTGGTCCGCCAGGGCTTCAAAATGATCCTCAACGCGCAAGCCGACATGGAAATTGTGGGCGAGGCCGGCAACGGCCGCCAAGCCGTGGAACTGGCGGAGCAACTGCGCCCCGACGTGGTGGTGATGGACGTCGCCATGCCGGAGCTGAACGGCATCGAAGCCACGCGCCGCCTGGCGTCGTCGGTCCCCCACGCACGCGTGGTCGCGCTCAGCATGCACAAGGATTCGGTCTATGTGCGCGAGATCCTGCGCGCCGGCGCGCGCGGCTACCTGCTCAAGGATTCCGGCGCCGCCGACTTGGTGGCGGCCATCCACGCGGTGGCTTCCGGCGAAAGCTACCTCAGCCCCGCCGTTTCCAACGCCGTGCTCGACGATTACCGCCGCCATGTGACCAACCCCATCGACCTGCTGACCAGCCGCGAGCGCGAGGTCCTGCAACTGCTGGCCGAAGGCAGGACCAACAAGGAAATCGCCGGAGTGCTGAACCTCAGCGTCTACACCGTGGACGCGCATCGCGGCCGCATCATGGAAAAACTGAACCTGCACAGCATCAGCGAGCTGGTGCGGTTTGCCGTAAGAAATGGGTTGATCGAGTAGGCGGGGCCAATCATAATCTGTAATGGCAGAATAGAGTACAGAGGTAAAGAAGATGCCTCGGAACAAGCAGGCCGTCCTCAACGCCGTCCTCCGCGCCGAACTTGGCCGCCAGAATTCCCGGCGACGGGCCGACAACGAAGTCGAGCGAATGCGGGAGTTCGCCCGCCGCATCTCGGCGCTGCCCCTGTTGGATGGCCGCTCTGTGGATGAGATACTCGGGTACGGTCCGGAGGGTTATCTCGTTGGTGATTGACACTTCCGCTCTTGTCGCGCTGGGCGGCGATTTTTCGCAAACCGACGTCCGCGCGGTGCCCTATTCCTGAGAAGCTGCGCTCGATCGGAGTTTGCACGCCAGTGCCAGCCCATCCCCCATGGTCGCCAGGCTCAACGCCACTCGTTCATCGGTGTGCAGCTTGCGGTTGAAGGCTCGTATGGCCTTGGTGTCCACGGTTTGGTCGTTGGGGTCGAGCGGCCTTCCGTGCCACAGCACATTGTCCACGACGATCAGCCCGCCGGTGCGCAGCAGCTCGAGCGACCGCTCGTAGTAATTCGTGTAGTTCCCCTTGTCGGCATCGATGAAGACCAGATCGAACGTGCCCGCCTGGCCTTCGGCAACCAGCGCGTCCAGGGTCTCGATCGCCGGCGCGAGACGTGGTTCGATTTTGTCCTCGACGCCAGCCTCGCGCCACGTGCGCCGGGCTCGGGCAACGTACTCCGCGCTGCGGTCGCAGGCCACAACCTTTCCTCCGGGCGGCAGAGCCAGCGCCACCCAGGTAGAGCTGTAGCCGATGAAGACCCCCACTTCGAGCGTCTTCCTGGCGCCCAGAATGCGGGCCAGCAAATGCAGGAACTGCCCCTGCTCAGGCCCGATCTGCAGCATGGGACCGTCCGGGTAGCCCTCCGCCTCTTCGCGCAGCCGCCTCAATACCTCCGGTTCGCGCAGCGTCACGCGGCGAACATAGTCCGCCAGTTCGTCGGTGATGGGGGTGTGGTTTAAAGACATGTCAGACCAACCAATTCTACCGCGCCAGCGCGGTCGCCACGCCGCCCGACCGGCCACGCCGCACCAGGGGGTCGCCGAGGGCCAACCATGGGCGTTAAGACACGATTGCCAACACCGATCTCGCCCGAAATCGGAGTGAATGCGTGAAAACGACCGTGCTTTCCCATGACGCCGCATCTGGACCGCCAGTCGGCACAAGTACGGGACGGCAAACCGTCAAGTGGCGTGGCCCCGCCGGTTTCCGGTAACCCCATTCCTTCTCCACAACGCCGTCTTTCAGCCCTGTACCTGTACCACCACTTCCCCGCTTCTCGGCGTTGGGCGGCTACACGGCTAAGTGGGCGTCTGGTCGCAGGACGTTTCCCGTTCCTAATCGCGGTCGAGCAGCCCGCAATCAGGCCGCCTGCGCCGGGGGGCACTGAATTGGACAAGAGACAACCAGATCTAAACATCGCCCACGGATGTACAATCGATGGTGGCTAGGTCTGGCTAGGAGAGGAGGTACGAGATCATGGGATCGAGCTGCGGATCGAGTTTTATGGGGCGCAGGACCTAGCGGCAGGCTCTTCGATCTGTCCCAGGCGACGGAGAACTACTGGCAGGCCTTCGCGCGGGCCGTTGAGGAAAAACACAAAGGGTCACGATGCTGAAAAACGAAACCGTATTCGCCGTCCAGCAACTCTCGGCCCGAGGCGTGGCCCTTCTGGGATTGATGCTTGCGGTCCTTGTGGCCCCGCACCTGAAAGCGCAATCAGTTTCGGTAACAAGCCTTGCGTTCGGAAACCAGGTTGTGGGCATTACCAGCGCACCACAGACCATATTGCTAAGGAACAACAGCACAGAGGTGCTCTATATTATTGGCCTGGGTATCAGCAGCACAAACAGCGCCGACTTTGCCCAGACGAACACCTGTAAGCTGGCTACCGGCAGCGCCGGTATCGCAGCGGGTTATAGCTGCGAGATTTCTGTGACTTTCACGCCGAAGGCAACCGGCCCGCGGACGGCCCAGGTCAACATCACTAGCAACGGCAGCAACAGCCCGCTAGAGATCAGCTTGACAGGAACTGGGCTGGCACCCGGCCCGCCGCTGTCGGTAACGAGCCTTGCGTTCGGGAGCCAAGGAGTGGGCTTTACCAGCGCACCGCAAAGCGTGACGGTAACGAACAGCGGCACCTCGGCGCTCAATATCACGAGCATTGCGATCACAGGCACAAACAGCGCCGATTTTGCCCAGACGAACACCTGTGCGACTTCCGTCGCGGCAGGTAGGAGTTGTGTCATTTCCGTCACTTTCACGCCGAAGGCAACCGGTACACGGACAGCATCGATCAACGTCAGTGATAACGCCAGCGGCAGCCCGCAAACGATCAGCCTGACGGGAACGGGGATTGCCGGTTATACAACCGTCGACTACCCTGTAGGAGGCTTCCCCGTGGGGTGGCCCACAGGCGGCTCCTCAGAGCCCAAAGGCGTCGTCTTTGACGGCACCAATATCTGGGTGGCGAATTTCTTCACCAATAACGTGACGAAGCTCTTGGCCTCCACCGGAGCCATCCTGGGCACTTACTCGGTCGGGGCGAACAACTACCCGGTCGGCCTGGCCTTTGACGGCAGCAATATCTGGGTGACCAATCAGGGCAGCAACACCGTGACCAAGTTGCTCGCCTCCACCGGAGCAATCGTGGGCATCTACCCCGTGGGATCAGAGCCCGAAGGCATCGCCTTCGACGGGACCAACATCTGGGTGGCGAACTACGGCAGCGTGTTTGTGCCGCCCGGCACCAATGACGTGACGAAGCTGCGGGCATCCACCGGAGCCACGGTGGGTGCCTACGGCGGGGCGCCATACCCCGTTGGCGTGGCCTTCGACGGCACCAATATCTGGGTGACATCTAAGCGAATCAACACAGTGACGAAGCTGCTGGCCTCCATGGGAGGCGATTTGGGAAGCTTCTACGTGGGAACAGACCCCGAAGGTGTAGTTTTCGATGGCGTCAATATCTGGGTGGTGAATAAGGGTAGCAACACCGTGACGAAGCTCTTGGCCTCCACCGGAGCCTTGGTGGGCACTTATGCCGTGGGATCAAAACCCCAAGGCATCGCCTTCGACGGCGTCAATATCTGGGTGGCGAATAGCGGCAGCAGTACGGTGACGCAGTTGCTAGCCTCCACGGGAACGCTGGTGAGCACCTATCCCGTGGGGTCACAGCCCTCTGGCGTGATTGGGCCGGATTCTTCAGATGTGGCAAACCCAGAAAGCGTCGCCTTTGACGGTACCAATATCTGGGTGACGAATTTCTACAGCGGCACCGTGACCAAGATTAGCCCCACGAGCCAAGCCCCGTCCATTTCACCCGGCGGCATCGTTCCCCTTGACAGCACGAAAAGCACTATTCAGCCAGGCGAATGGGTATCGATTTGGGGAAGGAATTTGGCCAGCGGAACCACCATCTGGAGCGGCGATTTTCCCACCTCCCTGGGCGGCACCAGCGTGAGGATCAACGGCAGGGCGGCGTATCTCTCGTTTGTAAGCCCCGGACAGATCAATTTGCAGGCGCCGGACGACGCGGCCACCGGCACGGTACCTGTGGTGGTTACCACCGCCAACGGGAGCACCACCTCGACCGTGACGCTGGGTGAGTTTGCGCCGTCGTTCGCCCTGTTCGACAGCAAACACGTTGCGGGCATTATCCCTAGGTCGGACGGGTCGGGTGCGTATGGCGGGGGAACCTACGACCTCCTCGGCCCGACCGGCAGTTCCCTCGGTTATCCCACGGTAGCCGCGAAGGCAGGGGACTCCGTTGAACTCTACGGCGTCGGATTTGGGCCGACCAACCCCTCCGTTCCGGCTGGCCAGGCGTTTTCCGGCGCGGCGGCCACGACGAATACTGTACAGCTTGCGATCGGTGGCAAAACCGTGCTTCCATCCTTCTCCGGACTGAGTGAGGCGGGGCTCTTTCAGATCAACGTGACAATACCGGCGGGCCTCGGGACCGGCGACCTTCCCCTCGTAGGCAATGTCGGCGGCGTCCAGACACAGACCGGCGTGGTGATCTCCCTTCAATGATGGCCACCAAGTCGACCTTACGCCGATGGTCACTGATGCAACCGAGCGCTATGCATCGCCGGAATCGACGAGGCGACGAATGGCCACAGAGCCGGGGCCCTCTGGGAGTTCAGGGACAATGCCGTTTTCGATCACTGCGAATCCACCTGGTTTCGCGACGGCTCGGTTCCAATACTCTTGAAACCATTGCGCCTTTTCTAGCGCGCTGCCAGTATGCCCGACAAGCCGACGGCTGATGAAGTGTATGACGCGGGCGGCATCATCGTCGAGGACCACTTTGCCCGGGAGGGCTGGCGTGTCATGATATTCGGCATAACCACGGAGGTAGTGAACGAAGTAGCGTCCAGGCCCATCAGCTTCGAGCCAAGCGAGGAACGGCTGTCCGTAGCCCCTTGCGTCTTCATATACCTCCGGAGAGAGCAAGACGAGAGGTCCTTTGGGCCCATTTTCGTGGTCTCTTTCAAGACAGATAGCTCGGTTGACGGCAGTCCCGTAGATAAATCGCGGGTTGTGTAGCACACCGCCAAGCGTCATAACACCGCGGACCAGAACATCGTTCTGGAGCAAGTTGCGCGTCAAGGTGCAAACGGAAGTCAGCAGTTCCCACAAGCCACGTTGACTACATTCGGTCGTGACGATGATGCAGTCGGAGCAGTATGTGAATCTCATGTCGATTGCGGGATTATTACAAAGCGTCTCCCGTAGGAGGCTAAGAGAATCGGTCAACCGTTTGCGTGCCTCTTCATTGACTTCGGCGTCCGCAACCAGAGCCTTGAAGCCCAACAGGTCGAGAAAAGCGACATATCGTTTGCCATACTCATTCGCAACGTTGACTTGCGCCATATTCACAGCAGACTCCTGTTGTCCGGCTCCCTGATCCGGCCACGCCAGGTTCCGGGCGGAGATCACGTTGAGCTATTCCAGATTACACCCGACAAGTCGCTTGCGTCCGATGATCAATCCGCCACATGGCTGTATCACGCCCGACCCGTAGAGGTGGCCGAAGCGAAACGCCGCCGGTCTACTGGACGCGCGCGGGCCTTTGCCGATCGAGTAGTTCTGATTTCGCGTTCTGTTCAAGATCGGAGCGGCATTCGAGGTTGGCCCCACATTTCGCCCTTCTCATACCACGCCTCAACGATCATGATTGGGCCAGGCCCCACTTCGGCCCGCTTTGTCATTGGGTCCACTCGAAGTCGCAAGGTAAAGTCCGCTGTCAGGTCATTGAGGACTTCTTCAACCTCATCAACACTGAACCCTGTGGCCGCTGCAATCTGGGAATATAGCTGAACGAAATTGGTCGCCGGATACCGTTTAAGTGCGGCTTCCGCGATTGCCATCTCTTTAGGGCTCATATCCTAGATTGTAAAGGGCCAGTAGCTGTCAGCGCAAGGTAGGACCAGATCTGTTCGACTGGTGTGTACTACGACAGCTCCCGAGCTTCTACGTCGCGCGCCCGCGCCGCGCTTACCCTCACTCGTTCAGTGGGGTAGCATGCTCATATGAGCCGTCGGCTCCAGGTGCTCATCCCGGAAGAACTGGACATGCAGCTTCGCGAGGCTGCCCAACGCAGCCGCATATCGAAGAGCGAGTGGGTGCGCCACGCCCTGCGGCAGTCCGTTGATCCCGTGGCGCGCCTGGCATCCCTGAACGCGCCAACCGCCGATATCGAACAGATGCTTTCCGAGATCGGATGCGGCCGCTCCTGAGAGTTCTGGCCAGCCCGCCGCGCTTAACTGGCGGCGGCCCTCTGGGCCGCTACCACCACCTGCTCGATGGCCCGCGCCACCTGGTCCGGCGCTCTTCCGCCATCCACGCTGTGGACCGCGGAAGCGCCGTACCACTCGAGGATCGGCCCGGTCAGCTCGTGATACGCGCGCAGCCGCTGGCGGATCACCGCCTCCCGATCGTCTTCCCGCGCGATCAGGCCGGCGCCGTCGTCATCGCACCGGTCCGCCACCTTGGGCGGTTGAGACAGCAGGTTGTAAATGCGCTTGCACTGGAGACACTGGCGGCGCGCCGTCAGCCGCGCCACCAGTAAGTCGTCGGACACGTCCAGGTGAATCACCACGGGGTCGGGCAGCCCTTTCTGCTGGAGCAGTGCCGAAAACTCGATCGCCTGCGGCACGGTGCGGGGGTAGCCATCCAACAGGAACCCGCCGGCGCAATCCGGGCGGGAAATGCGGCTGGCTACCATTGCGTCCACAATCTCGTCGCCGACCAGGCCGCCCTGCGCCATGATCGAACTTGCCAGTTTGCCCAACTCCGTGCCGGCCTGGCGCTCGGCTCGGAACATTTCGCCCGTCGAGATGGCCGGAATGTGAAAGCGCTCGGCAAGGAAGACAGCCTGCGTGCCTTTACCACATCCGGGCGGGCCGAAAAGTAAAAGAATCAAGATAACCTCCGGGACTGATTGCAGGCTAACGGCTGGCTGTAGGCGGCGTCAATGGCGATAAATTGGCTCCGGTTTGCGCTTTTCGGCGTGAATTCTGCCGTCCGGATGCAAGCGCAACTCCCGGTCCCGCCACTCGACGGTATGGCCGACGAGTCCTGCCAGCCAGACCGCAAATCCGAACAGGTCGCGCAGCGGCATGAGCCAGAAATCCTCTGCTACGCGACGGTCTTTGAGGACGCCCGCGCCCACCACCACCCCGGCAACCATGCGCAGCCCGAGAGCCAGCGCCGCCGCCCACCACTGCCCGGCAGCCAGCGCCACCAGGGCCCACAAGGTGGCGTGCGTCACCACGTATCCGAAGTAGCCCGCCGGGCGCGAAACCCGGATGGTGCGCGACCAGCGCAACTGGTGCCGCCACGTCTGCGCCCACGATTCCCCGCCCAGGTCCGTCTCCACCACCACGGGCGCGAACTCGATGCGATAGCCCAGCTCGCTGATGCGGCGTCCGAGCTGGTAATCGTCGGCCAGGTAATCGGCGACGGTCTCAAAGCCGCCCACCTGGCGCAAGGTCTCGGCGCGAAACACCATGGTGGATCCAAGCGCAAACTCCGCCTGGCCCAGGAGGCGCGCCACCAGCACGCTGGGCGCGAACTCGGTCGAGATTCCCAGCGCCTCCGAGCGCGATGCCCACGATTCCGCTACGCCGCGATAGAGGCAGGTCACCAGCCCGACTTTCGGATCCGCCAGCGGCGCGGTCACCGCGCGCAGGTATCCCGGCGGCGCCACGATGTCGCTGTCATTCACCAGCAGCAGCGGATACCGCGCGCGCTTGGCCAGCTCCGCCAGGACCCCGGCCTTGGCGTTGGGAGCGTCGGTCTCCGCCACCACTGCCTCGATGCGCCGCTCGGGAAACTCGCGTTTCAGCCGCCCGATATCCTCGAGCGCCGGGTCGCGCGGATCGCTGACACCGAAGAGAATCTCAAACTCGGGATAATCCTGCGCCGCATGCGTGAAGATGGCCTCGTAGAACCGCGGGTCCCGTCCGTGCACGGGCTTGAGGATGGAGAGTGGGGCAGGCCTCCGGCCTGCCCTGTCTGGGCCGGCCGGAGGCCTGCCCCACCGCAACGCCGCCACAATGGCGAGCACGTAGTAGGCCGCCGCCGCAACCGCCGGAATGGCCAGCCAGATCACAATGACACCAACGCCACTCCACAGATTACCAGCGATGCGCCCGCCCAGCGCAGCCAATTCACATGCTCTTTCAGAACATACTTGGCCAGCACGGTTTCGAGCACGTAGGTGATGGCCGTGACGGGGACCGCAAAGCTGAGATCGGCGATGGCCAGCAGCCCCAGGTAGGCGAAGAAGGAAACCGCCATGGCGGCCACCGCCGCGATCACGAACCGGTTGCGGGCCAGCACCGCCAGGGCGCGCCCGATGGCGCCCGGGCGGAAGTCGCGGATCTCGCCATGCCGCCGCATGCCCGCCGCCTGGAGCACTTCACCCGCCGTGGTGGACGCCACAATGATGCCGATCAGCAGCCACCTCATTGGCCTACCCCCGCTGTTTTGGGCTTGGGATGCGCGGTTTGTGGAGCGCTGCCGCCGCTTACCAGCGCGACCCCCGCCACGATCAGCCCGATTCCGGCCCAGCGCGTCATGGTGATCTGCTCGTTGAGCAGCACCTTCCCCACAACCGCCACCAGAACGTATCCCACCGCCGTCACCGGCACCACGTAGCTCAGGTCCGCCCAGCTCAACAGCGCCATGCGCAACATCAGCCACACGATGAGCAGCAGCAGTCCCAGCGCCACCCACGGACGGAACAGCACGGTGATGTAGTCGAGCGGGGTGGCGAGCGCCGGCGGCATGCCGCGCTTGAGGAAGAAATTTCCAAAAACGTTGCTGAACACTACGACGACCGCGAAAATCCAGGTCTTCAGTCGCAGTCGCGCGTGTTCGTGGGTCATGCGCGGGTCAGTCGCCCGAACTCGCGGGCGCAGGCGCCGGGCCCGAAGGGCGCCCCGCGGCCGCCTTGTGCTCGGCCACAAACTTCTTCCGCTTGGACCGCAGCGCCAGGTACTCGCGGGCTTCCTTCGTCAGCCGTCTCCGCTCGTCCCCGTGGAACACCGCCTTCTTCACGATGCGCCAGATCACGCGCGGGCGGAAGAAATACTCGCCGTAGAACCGCTCCACCCACTCGACCAGCTCCCCGCGGTCCAGCCCCGGATAAACCACGTTGGGAAGCTGGTGCCCGGTTTCGTCGGTCATGGAATCGATGGTGATGAGGTTGTTCTTCTTGACGTAATCGTAGAACTCGGTCCCCGGATACGGATGCGCGATGGATACCTGGACGGTTTCCGTGTCCAGGCGCTTGGCGAAATCGATGGTCCTGCGGATGCTCTCGCGCGTCTCGCCCGGCAGCCCGATAATGTAGTCGCCGTGAACCAGCAGGCCGAGTTTCTTGCAGTTCGCCGTGAAGCGCTGGGCCATCTCCACCGTGGCGCCCTTCTTGATGTTCTTGAGGATCTGCGGGTCGCCCGATTCGTACCCCACGATGAGCAGCCGGCAGCCCGCTTCCTTCATGGCCCTCAGGGTGTCGTAGTCGGTGGTAACCCGCGAAGTGCACGACCACGTGACGTTTAACGGCTGGAGCTTCCTGGCCACCTCGATGGTGCGCTCGCGCCGGTAATTGAAGGTGTCGTCGTCGAAGAAAACCTCTTTGATGTTGGGGAACTGCTCGATCGCGAAGCGCACTTCATTGGCCACGTCGTCGGACGAGCGCAGGCGCCAGCGGTGCCCCGAGTGGGTCTGCGGCCACAGGCAGAACGTGCACAGCGCCGGGCAACCGCGCGACGTGTAAAGCGCCACGAAGGGGTGCAGCAGGAACGGCACGTTGTAGCGCGTGATGTCAAGATCGCGCTTGTAAACCTTGGTCACCCAGGGGAGCGCATCCAGGTCTTCGATAGCCGGCCCTTCCGGGTTGTTGACGATGGAGCCGTTCTTTCGGAAACTCACTCCGGGCAGTTCCTCGAGCGGCTTGCCCTGGGCGTAGTCCACGATCTGGCGATCGAACTCCCGCCGCACCACGAAATCGATGGCCGTCGAGCCGCGCAGCGTCTTTTCCGGCTCGGTGGTCACCGGCGGCCCTACGAACGCCACCTTCAGCTTGGGGTTCGAGTCCTTCATCATCCCGGCCATTCTCGTGTCCACGTGGAAACCGGGAGTGGAGGTGTAGAGCACGAGCAGTTCGAAATCCTTGGCCATCTCGACGGTCTGCCCGATGGAGATCTTATGGGGCGGCGCGTCCACCACTTTGCTGTCCGGGAGCATGCCCGCGGGATAGCACAGCCACACCGGATACCAGTACGACTCGATTTCGCGCGAGGCCGGCCAGCGGGAGCTGGCGCCGCCGTCGAACCCTTCAAAAGACGGCGGATTCAGAAACAGTGTTCTCATCTGCTCTCTCTGCCGCGCTACTGGCTTTCCGCGTCACCCATGGCGCCCCGTTTGGCGCTGTCAATCGAGAAATTGCTGAAGTCGATGGTCAGCTCCGCCTTGCCCGCCAGCCGGGTGTCCACTTCGCTCTGCACTTGCAGGGGAACCGAGATTCCGTCCCGGATCTCGTACTTTCTTACGAACGCGACTTTTTTCAGGAAGATGGACGGGCTCTTTACCAGGTACCCGGATTCCCGCACGCGCAGGTAGGTGGCGGCGTCGATCCAGAGATCGCCCTTGAAGAGGCCCTGGCGTTTCTGCCGCGGCGTCACCTGAAAAATGTAGACGGCGCGCCCTTCGACTTGGCTTCGGCTTTTGTACTTGAACTTGTAGTTGGCCGGGGTCACGGCCAGCGACGGAGCCTGATCCTTCTGGGCCTCGGCTTCGGCCGTGAGGTAACGCGCGATCACCTGGTTCTTGACCGTGCCGTCGCCCTCGAAGCGCAGCATTTCATAAGTAATGCGGCCCAGCGCGGAGATCCGCCGCAGCGCGTGCAAGCGCCCCTGCTTCTTCAATCTGGGGAGGGATGCCTGGATCTCGACGTCCATCGAGGCGCCCTGAAAGGATTGTTCCTGGCCGCGCGAGGCGGCGCAGTAGTTCTCGACAATGACTTGGGGCGCCTCCGCGGCCGGCTCAGCCACGATGGAGACGCACACACCGATCAACAGCACTAGGACGCGGACCTTCAATTTGAACCCCAAAACCCGAATCGGACTAGAATTTCTAAGTCTAGCAGGATCAGCGACGCCACAGTGCGCCCCTGGTGCTACGCTTGGGTCATGCCGTATCAAATTGGACGCGGGCGCCGGGTCCCCGGCTCCCGAGCCGCCCGCATCGCTTTCTTCGTCATCCTCGCCATGGTGCTTCTGAGCGCGCGCGTTCTGGCCTCGTACACCATCGAAATCGAATGGTGGAAGGAGCTGGGCCAGTTCCACACGTGGCTCAGCATCCTCTACTACAGTCTGGCGCCGCTCACGGCCGCCACGCTGCTGGCCTTCGCGGCCTTGTGGATCGCGCACGCGCGCGCCCTCAAGTTCGCCGGAACCTCCCTGGGCGAGCACCGCCTCTACGCGCGCATCTCCGCGCTGGCGCTTCTGCTGCTGGGCTACCTGATTTCCGCCGCGTCGATCGACACCTGGACCGTGGTGCGCTTCGCCGGCTCGCGCGGCCTGCCCGCCGCCGCGACGGTGTGGCGCGACGCCATCTTCCAGAAGCCCCTCTCCTTTTACCTGTTCGACCTGCCCTTCTACCAGTTGCTGCGCACTTACGCGCTGGCCCTGGTGATCGTCTGCATTGTGGTTTACTGGATGGCGGCGCGCGGCTGGCAACTGCGGCACCGGTTCGGGGAGTTGCAGGATGCCCGCGAGCTGGATTTCACCTTTCTGCGCCTGGAAGGCGGTTTGGAATCCCGCTTCCTGCGCGGCGCCACGGTGGCGCTGCTGCTGGCGATGGCTCTGCGTTTCTTCCTGGGCCGCTATGAGATGCTCTTCAACGAGCACGGCACGTTTCTGGTGGGCGTCGATTACGTGGACCTGAACTTCGGGTTGCCCCTCCAATGGCTGTTGATTCTGGCCTGTCTGGCCGCCGCCGTGCTGGTCTCGATGGGCCGCTGGATTCTGGGGGCCTCGATGGCGCTGGCGCTGGTGGTCGCCTTCCTCGTGCCGCCCGCCGTTTCCGCGCTCTACGTGCGCCCCAACGAAATCTCGCTCCAGCGCCCCTACATCCAGACCCATATCCACGCCACGCGCAGCGCCTACGGCCTGGAACAGCGCGTTCGCGAGGTGGAATTCAAGGCCCAGCCCGAGGCCCCCATCGACGTCGTCCACCACAAGCCCACGCTGGACAACGTGCGGCTTTGGGACTGGCGCGCCTTCCACGACACGGTTACCCAGATCCAGGCGCTGCGCCCGTACTACGTTTTCCACGACAGCGACGTGGACCGCTACACCATCGATGGCCAGTACCGCCAGGTGCTCCTGGCGCCGCGCGAGCTCGACCTCAGCCAGCTTCCGGCCGCGCGCGCCAACTGGATCAACCCCGCCTTCATTTACACTCACGGCTACGGCCTGGTGCTGGCCGGAGTCAGCCAGATCACGCCCGACGGCCTGCCCGTCCTGCTCATCGATAACGCCCCGCCCGAAGTCAAGACCAAGAGCCTCAAGCTCACGCGGCCCGAGATCTACTACGGCGAAGTGTCCCACGAGCCGGTCTTCGTGGACACCGCGCAGCCGGAGTTCAACTATCCCTCCGGCGAGAAAAACGTGACCTCGCGCTACGAAGGCAAGGGCGGCTTCCCGATTTCCTCGTTCCCGATGCGGCTGGCCGCCGCCGTCCGCGAGGGCGAGCCCAACATTCTGCTGACCGACTATCTCACGCCCCACAGCCGCATGATGATCTTCCGCAGGGTGCGCGAGCGCGTGCAGGAGCTGGCCGGCTTCCTCCAGTGGGACACCGACCCGTACCTGGTGATCACCGACGACGGGCGGCTGGTGTGGATGATCGACGGCTACACCACCTCCGACGCGCATCCCTACTCGCGCGCGGTGGATGTGCCCGATATGGGCAGCGTCAACTACATCCGCAACGCGGTCAAGGCAACCATCGACGCCTACGACGGCGAAACGCACATGTACATCTTCGCGCCCGACGACCCCATCATCAACGCCTATCAGCATCTCTTCCCCGACCTGTTCCGCCCGGCATCGGCGATGCCGGCCGACTTGCGGGCGCACGCGCGCTATCCCGAAACCCTGTTCCGCGTCCAGGCCGAGATCTATCGCACCTACCACATGCTGGATCCGCAGTCGTTCTACAACAAGGAGGACCTGTGGGACCTGGCGCGCCACACCACTGCCCAGGGGGCCGGCGCCGAGCCGGTGACCCCAACCTATGTGATGGCCTCCCTTCCCGGCCAGGACAAGCCCGAGTTCCTGCTGCTGGTGCCGTTCACCCCGCGCAACAAGGACAACCTCATCGGCCTCATGGTGGCGCGCTGCGACGGCGAGAACCTGGGCGACGTAGTGGTGCTCCTACTGTCGAAGCAGGAGCTCATTTTCGGTCCCATGCAGGTTGGCGCCCGCATCAACCAGGAGCAGACCATTTCCAAAGACCTTACCCTGTGGAACCAGCAGGGATCGCAGGTGCTGCGCGGCCAGATCCTGGTATTGCCGGTGGGCAACACGTTCCTGTACGTGGACCCCATCTACATCCAGGCCACCGAAGCCCGCATGCCGCAGTTAAAGAAGGTGGTGCTGGCGGTGGGGAACCGCCTGATTTATACGGACACCTATGACGAGGCGCTGGCGCAGCTTTCCACCGGCGCCCAGCAGTTGATCCGGGAGGCCACTGGCTCCGGGCCGACCCCTGCGCCCGCCGCCGCTGCCGGCGCTCCCGCCACCCCCGCCGATGCGCGTCTCGGGCGCATTCGCGAGCATCTGCGCCGCTACCGCGAGCTGGCCGCGCAGGGGCGCTGGTCGGAAGCGGGGAAGGAACTGGAGGCGATCGAAGCGGAAGCGCGGTAGGCCTCTGACGGAACAAAGCCAAAATGGGCTGAGCCATTTCGGTGGCAGGCTACGCAATCCCCAACTGCAGTTGTGGATCGTCGATAGGCTTTCCCTTCGGCCCGCGCTTCCGTAGGCGTAGCCGCCGACCGGTCTCTCATTCCACATCGCATAGGTAGGCTTCCCCGTTGCCGGCCGGCCCGTCCGACCTGCCTCCCGTATCCGTTGGACCAGGGCCGCATCCTCCAAGCTGAGGTCCATCGCCCGGTGAACCGAGCAAACCTTTTTGAATCACAAGCGATTTCCTCAACCGTTTCAGCCACTTATGGATAAACCCAATTCGACGTATGCTACTCTGGTGGCAGGTAGTGGTCCGTTCGGGACGCTGTTCCAAGAGGGTCTTGATCCCCTTTGATTCAATGGGAGTTACACCCAAATTGGGTTCGTTTCGTCAATCTTGCTTTCGGCCCCTGGCCCCCCGGCCCCTGACCCGTGTTCTTTGACAATTTGGCTTTGTTCCGCAGCGGATGCTGTTTCCGGCGCGGTTTGAGGCGGATTTGCTCGTCGCCGGGCGCTGTTCAAAGAGGGTCTCGACTCTGTTGATTCATCGGGATTTACGTCCCAATTGGGTTCGTTCCGTCATTCTTGCTTTCGGCTCAGGCCCCGGCCCCTGAACCGGCAATTGGGTTTGTTCCGTCAATCCGCCTCCGGGCTACGGCCCGGGTCCAGCCATGCTGTTTGGTCCCGCGTTCTTTGATAAGTCGGCTTTGTTCTGTTTGCGGCAATAGTGCCCGGCGTTGCGGGCATCGCGCGAGCCCTTGCCCTTCACTCCACGCGCAGCTTGAGAATCGTCAGCGAGTGCGCCGGGAAGGTGTAGACGAAACCGTTCCTCTCCAGCGTGGCCGTGAACTGGCTCGTGGTGGGGACTACCTTCTTGTCGTCGCCAAATGTGTGAGTGGCCTTCAGGTCGGGATGGTTCAGTTGCCAGACCTCGACGGTCTTCGTGAGCGTCCCTTCCTGGTTCTCGATGCGCGTGCGTAGGTCCTGCGACTTACTGCGGTTCAGGACGTTGACATACACGCTGTGATCCTTGGGGCTGCAAGTGATGGAAACATCGAGATACTGCACCGGCTGGCCATTGAGAAAATAATACGGCGCCCCCACCCAGGCGTTGAGCGCCCAGTTCCCCCGCTGCTTGCCGTACTCGACGATGGGGAAGTAAGTCGGCTGCAGGAATAGGCCCTGCTTGTTGGTCATGATGGGCGCAATTACGTTGACCATCTGGGCTAGGTTGGCCATTTTGACCACGTCGGCGTGGCGGAAGAAGGAGTTGAAGAACATCCCCATGGCCAGGGCGTCTTCGAAATTGTAGATTTCCTCGAGGTGGCCCTCGTTGTGGACACGGTACCAGACGTTCCATTCGTCGTAAGCGATATAGATGGGCCGGGGCCTGGGCTGGCCCGCCTGCGCATCCCGAATGGCGGCGGCGGTGGTTTCGATATAGCGGTCGACGTTCTGTTGCGATTGGCCGAGAAATTTATCGAGGTCGTTCTCCCGATTGCCGATGTAGGTGTGCAGCGAGACGTAGTCGATCTGGTCGCGCAAGGCGGTGACCACGGTGCGGTTCCAGCCGATCCAATCCGCGCCGAAGTTACTCGATCCGCTGGCGACCAGCTTGATCGAGTTATCCACCAGGCGCATGGCCTTGGCGGCTTCCAGCGCGAATTTCGCATAATCTTCGGCGTTCTTGTGGCCGAGCTGCCAGGGGCCGTCGATCTCGTTGCCCAGCCCCCAGTAAGTCACCTTGTAAGGGGCCTCACGCCCGTTTTTGCGGCGTTGGTCGGCCCAGTAGGTGTGGCGCGATTCGTTGGTGTACTCCACCCAATAGCGGGCATCGTCCACCGTGCCGAGGCCGCCGTTGATGCAGATGTAGGGCTCGGCGCCGATGCGCTCGCAGTAGCGCAAAAACTCGTCGGTGCCGAAGCGATTGGTCTCGATGTCGTTCCAGGCCAGCTCGGGCCGCACCGGGCGCCGGTCCTTGGGGCCGATGCCGTCCTTCCAGTCGTAGCCCGAGGAGAAGTTGCCGCCTGGATAACGCAGGATCGAGACGCCGAGCTTTTTGACCGCCTCCATGACGTCGGTGCGATAGCCGTCTGGATCGGAGAGCGGGCTGCCTTCCTCGTAAATGCCGCCGTAGATCATGCGGCCCAGATGTTCGGCGAAGTTGCCGAAGACGTGCGGGTCGACTTCACCGATGGTGCGATCGATATCGATCTTGATGCGCGCAGCGGGCGCTTGCGCGAATAGGGCGGAGGCAACCGCCAGGAGAACCGCGGAAAGCCGGTGCATGATGCCGCCATTATGACACGCGCGGTGCGGTTCGAGGCAAGGCGGGCCTGTTAAGATGGCGGTGTACCATGCCGTTTGTCCACCTGCATAGCCATACCGACTACTCGCTGCTCGATGGGGCCTGCGATATCGACCAGCTCATGAAGATCGTGGTCGAGCAGAAGATGCCGGCCGTGGCCATGACCGATCACGGGAACCTGTTCGGCGCGGTCAAGTTCTATAACGCGGCCAAGGCGGCGGGGGTGCATCCGGTGATCGGGTGCGAGGTATACGTTTCGCAACAGGGGCACAAGACGCGGTCGGATACGGACCGCTACAACCACATGGTTCTGCTGTGCGAGAACCAGGAGGGGTACCGGAACCTCATCAAGCTGGTCTCGACGGGGTACCTCGAGGGGTTCTATCACAAGCCGCGCATCGATCTGGACCTGCTGGCGGAGCACTCGAAAGGGCTCATCGGGATGTCGGCGTGCCTGCGCGGGCACATCCCGGAGACGCTGCTGGCGGACAAGTACGACGACGCGCGGCGGCTGGCGCACACCTACGCGGACGTGTTCGGGCGGAACAACTTTTTTCTGGAAATCCAGGACCATCACATGGACCAGGACCGGCGGCTCACGCCGGAGATGAACCGGCTTTCGCAAGAGACGGGGCTGCCGCTGGTGGCCACCAACGACTCGCACTACCTGCGCCGGGAAGACGCGCGCGCGCACGAAATCCTGTTGTGCATCCAGACCGGCAAGGGGATGAGCGACCCGACGCGCATGCGCTGGGGGGCTCCCGAGTTCTATTTGAAGTCGCCCCAAGAAATGAGGGAGCTGTTCGGCGAGTTGCAGGATGCGCTCGACCGGACCTGGGAGATCGCTCAGCGGTGCAACGTCAGCCTCGAGGAGGTAGGTGAGCCATTCCCGAAATTCGAGGTGCCGGAAGGCCACTCGACGGACACGTATTTCGAATATGTCGCGCGGCAGGGGTTCGAGAAGCGGCGCCCGCGACTCGAGGCGATGCGGGTCAAGGGGGCGTTGAAGCACCACCTGGGGGAATACGCGGAGCGGCTGGATCGCGAAATTCAGATGATCGAGAAGATGAAGTTCTCGGGATATTTTCTGATTGTCTGGGACTTCATCCGGTACGCCAGGAGCCGCGGGATTCCGGTGGGACCGGGGCGCGGGTCGGCGGCGGGAAGCCTGGTGAGCTATGCCATGGCGATCACCGATATGGATCCGCTGCAATACGGGCTGCTGTTCGAGCGCTTCCTGAACCCCGAGCGCGTGAACCTGCCCGATATCGACATCGACTTCTGCATGAACCGCCGCGGCGAGGTGATCCAATATGTCACCGAAAAGTACGGCCGAGAACAGGTGGCTCAAATCATCACGTTCAACACGCTGGGGGCGCGGGCGGCCATCAAGGACGTCGGCCGCGCGCTGGAGATGCCATACGCGGAGGTGGAGCGCATCACCAAGATGGTGCCCAACGTCCTCAACATCTCGCTCACGGATGCCATGAAGCAGGAGCCGGGATTTGGCGAGGCGGCCCGGAAGGACCCGCGCGTGGACGACGTGCTGAAGGTGGCGTTGCGCCTCGAAGGCCTGGCGCGCAACTGTTCGGTGCATGCCGCGGGGGTGGTGATCTCGCCCCAGCCGCTCACGGAGCTGGTGCCGCTCTACAAGACCAACCGCGACGAAATCGTGACGCAGTTCGATATGAACGGCCTCGAGAAGCTGGGACTTCTCAAGATGGATTTCCTGGGGCTGACGACGCTCACGCTGATCAACGATGCTTTGCGGCTGATTCAGAAGCGGCATGGCGTGGAAGTGGTGCCGGAGGACCTGCCGCTCGATGACAAAGCCACCTACGAGATTTTCGCCAAGGGCTTCACCAGCGGCGTGTTCCAGTTCGAATCGAGCGGCATGCGCGACATTCTGCGGCGTTACCAGCCGGGCCGCATCGAAGATTTGACGGCGCTGAACGCGCTCTACCGGCCGGGGCCGATTCAGGGCGGCATGATCGACGATTTCATCGAGCGCAGATGGGGACGGCGCGCGGTGCAGTACGATCTTCCGGAATTGAAAGAGCTGCTGGAAGAAACCTACGGCGTGATCGTGTACCAGGAGCAGGTGATGCAGATCTCCAACCGGCTGGCAGGCTATTCCCTCGGCGAGGCCGACGTGCTGCGCCGCGCCATGGGCAAGAAGAAGCCGGAAGAGATGGCCAGCCAGCGCGAGCGCTTCATCCAGGGCGCGCTGGGGCGCGGATTCCCGCAGAGGAAGATCGAGAAGATCTTCGACCTGATGGAGCAGTTCGCGGGATACGGGTTCAACAAATCGCATTCGGCGGCCTATGCGTACCTGGCCTTCGTGACGGGGTACTTGAAAGCGCACTACCCGGTGGACTTCATGGCGGCGCTGCTCACCTCGGAAACGGGGAACACGGCCAAGGTGGTGAAGTACATCAACGAGTGCCGCGAGATGGGGATCACGATTCTGCCGCCGGACGTGAACCACTCGGATTGGAGCTTCACGCCCGGCGGGCAGGGGCCGGGCAGCGGCCAAGGCATCCGCTTCGGGCTGGGAGCGGTGAAGAACCTGGGGCAATCGGCGGTGGAGGCGATCTCCAAGGCGCGGCAGGAAGTGGGCCGCTTCCGATCGTTGCACCAGTTCTGCGAGAAGGTGGACCTGGGCGCCATCAACCGGCGGATGATCGAGAGCTTGATTCGCGCGGGCGCCATGGATTCGCTGGAGGGGACGCGCTCTCAGAAATTCGCCGCGGTGGAAAGCGCGATGGAAGCGGGACAGCGGGCGTGGCGCGACCGGGAGAGCGGGCAAGCGGGACTTTTCGGCGAAGCCATGGCCGGGGAAGCGCACGCCGCCCCGCTGCCCAGCGTCCCCGATTGGACCGACAAAGAGAAGCTGGGCGGCGAGAAAGAGATGCTGGGGTTCTGGGTGACGGGGCATCCGCTCGACCGGTACGTGGATAAGGTGGCCGAGTTGGCCACCCACGACAGCGGCAACCTGGAAGGCCTCAACAAGGGCGCGGAAGTGGCGCTGTGCGGCGTGCTGACGGGCATCACGCGCAAGCGCAACCGCGAGGGCAAGCCGTGGGCGGCGATGACGCTCGAGGATCGCAACGGCTCGGTGGAAGCGCTGGTCTTCGCCGCCAGCTTCGAGCGGCTGGCGCCGCTGGTGGTGGAAGACCAGGCGGTGATGGTGCGCGGGCTGGCGCTGCCGGAAGAGAGCGGGCCGCCCAAGATCTCGGTGCAGGAGATTGTGGCTCTGGACAACGCGCGCGTGGATCTGCCGACGGTGATTTCAATCCGCGTGTGGCTGGGGCGCAACGGAAGCGTGGACAAGGCGCAGGCGCTCGAGGAATTATTCCGCCGCAAGCCGGGCGAGACGCAGGTGCGGTTGCGCCTCGAGGCGCCGAGAGATTTTTCGGTGCTGCTGGACGTGCCGGCGAAAGTGCGGCCGGACCGGGAATTCCGGAAGCTGGTGGAGGAGATCTGCGGCGCCGAGGCGATTGAGCGCGTGGCGGGGTAGATCCCCGCGCAACCGATCCAGGTTATCGTGGCGGAGGAAGAGGGATTCGAACCCCCGAACGAGTTTCCCCGTTAACGGTTTTCAAGACCGCCGCCTTCAACCGCTCGGCCATTCCTCCGTCTCCTATCCTACCTGATCTCCCCAACTTGCAGCGATTATCACTCCCCCGATTTGGGTGGGAAAGGAAAGCCGGGGAGATCTGCCCAAGGCTTCTTGTCGAGGAATAGGGCTGGTGTCACGATCTGGATGGCACGGAATGGGCTGAGTATCAGAAGGTCACTGTCCCCGGTGATGAGATACCGAGCTTCCCCGTCCATGGCCAGTGCCAGGAGATGGTTATCTTTGGGATCGCGGCAAACGCTGACGCCGGCGGCCGGTTTCACGAGTCGGGCGGTTTCCCAAAGGGGCTGGCAGATCCGCCGAACACGGCGCTGTTCCCATTCAAACTTGCGCGCGAGCACGCGTTCGACCTCGGAAATCAGCCCTAGCGAAACGAAGAGCTGAATTTGCTTGTGCTCGGCGAGCATGACGACGTCACGGGGGATTCCGCCAAAGACGATGGCGGAGATGTAAACATTGCTGTCACAGACCGCAGCGATCACGAGCCGGTTTTCCTTCGGCGGTGCCCGGTTTCGTTGCGTGCGGCCTCTTCGGCGCGGAACTCTCTAATCAATCGAACCACGTCCGCTTCGGTGATCCCCTTTTCCTTCGCTTTCGCGCGTCCGTACGTGTTGGCTTCATCCCACTCTCGCTGCCGCTTGTACCGTCGAAAGGCCTCGCGCATAAGCTCGCTCATGGTGCGTCTTTCCCGCTTAGCCAGTTCTTCGGCTTCCGCAGCCATATTCGGCGGCAAGGTGATCGACACGACTTTGCTGTTTCTCATAGGGCTCCTTAGCGCATACATTACAATACAATGTCATACACGCTTTGGTCAACAATTCACGGGCGATGACATGGTTCAGGCGCCGCTTTTTTGCTGAAGCAGCAGATCCAGCTTGCCGCTGAGATCGTCGAGGCGGCGCATCACTTCCTGGTGCTGGACTTCTTCGAGCGGCGGCACCTTGCGGCGAATGGCGAAGGTTCCGCCGGGTTCGAGAACGCACTGCTCCACCTCCTCCAGCCCGGTAAAACCCTGGCGGTGCAGGACGGTCATCAGCTCCGCGCGCGTCAGCAACTCCCTGGCGAGCGCGCGCTTCACGATGCGACCGTCCTTGACCAGCACCGTCGGTTTCCCCTCGAAGACCTGGTCGAGGCGCCGGTGGCGGAACAGGAAACGCACGACCAGGTAATTGATGGCCATCAGCGCGAAGGCGCCAACCAGGCCGCCGGTGAGGGAGTTGTCGTTGCCGATGATGGCGTTCTGCACGGTGTTGGAGAGCGACAGCAACACCACCAGGTCGAACGGGTTGAGCTGCGCCAGCTCCCGCTTGCCGAAGACCCTCAGGAATACGACCAAGAAGACATACACGATCACGGGACGCAGAATCTTCTCCGCCAGGGGCGCTCCCAGGCCGAAGATCGCGTTCCACATGCCGCTCGAGATGACCCAATCGGGCATTCGTTATTTCCTCCCAATGCCGATTATGCAGGATTTCCGCGGATTTGATAAAACATATAGGGTAGGGGATGTTTTGCCCTGTCGAAAGGCTGTGGATGTTTTGTGGACGGCTGCGGAAATCGATATGCATCGACTGATTACAAAGCGGTTTGAGCGTGCACAGACATATACGGCCTCAAGTGTTCTATGTGTTGACCGGCGAGCGCGCCGGAGTTTAGGCTAAGGTTCACGCCATGCCAGCGACCAGTGCGATTGAAAAGGGTCTTCCCACCAATGTAGACGCCGAGCGATTCGTGCTCGGTTCAATTCTGCTCGACGACACCCTGTACGTGGAGGCCGCCGGCACGCTCGAGGCGGACGACTTCAGCCTGGAGAAGCACCGGCGCATCTTCAAGCGCATGGGCGAGCTGCAGGAGCGCGGCGAAAAAGTCGACCGGATCACCGTGGCCAACGAGCTCATGAAGTTCAATGAGCTGGAAGCCTGCGACGGCTTGAGCTACCTGGTTTCGCTGGACGACGGGCTGCCGCAAATTCCGAATCTGGACAGCTACATACGGATCGTCAAGGATAAAGCCGTGCTGCGGCGCATCATCTTCGCCGCGCAGCACATGATGAACCGGGCGCTCGCGGGCGAGGAGGAGCCGGACGAGATCCTGGCCGGCGCCGAGGAGACCCTGCTCAAGCTGGGCGAGGCGCGGATGAAGTCCGGGTTGCTGAACGCCGGACAGGTCCTGGAGGATTACGAAGGCGGCGTCAACGCCTTTCTGGACCCCAGCAAGCGCATCAGGGGGATCGGCACGGGGTTCGCCAAGTTCGATGAATTGACGGGCGGGCTGCATGGCGGAGACCTGGTCATCGTGGCGGGGCGGCCTTCCATGGGGAAGACCGCGCTGGCGCTCAACATCGCGCAGCACGTGGCGCTCAAGAACAAGCAGACGGTGGCGATCTTTTCGCTGGAAATGTCGAAGGAGGCGCTGTTGACGCGCATGCTCTGTTCGGCGGCGCGCGTGGACAGCCGGAAGTTCCGCGCGGGGTATCTCGACCAGGAGGAACGGCGCAAGCTCAACCACGCGCTGCACGAGCTGGTGCAGGCGCCCCTTTACATCGACGACACGCCCGGCGCGCACCTGATGGACATGCATGCCAAACTGCGGCGCTTGCAGAGCGAGCGGCATCACCTGGGGCTGGTGATCGTGGACTACCTCCAGTTGATGACCGCGGGCGCGCGCTTCGAGAACCGCAACCAGGAAGTCAGCGCGCTGTCGCGAGGCATGAAGATGCTGGCCAAGGAGCTGGATGCTCCGGTGATGGTGCTTTCGCAGTTGAGCCGCGCGGTGGAAAGCCGCCAGGGCGATCACCGGCCGCAATTGAGCGACCTGCGCGAATCCGGCTCCATCGAACAAGATGCGGACGTGGTGGCTTTCGTCTTCCGCGAAGAGGTTTACCAACCGAAGAACGAGAACCTGCGGGGCTTGGCCGAGCTGATCATCGGGAAGCAGCGTAACGGGCCGGTGGGAACGGTCAACCTGGTTTTTCTGCACGCGCAGACGAAGTTCGAGAACCGGGCGGAGGACACGGGAGAGATGACGGCGGAGTAGCGGCTACCGCGTCACGTGAAGTTCCGCTTGCGCGAACCCGGCCGACCGGATCTGGTCGCGGAGCGCGCTGTAGCGCAGGGCGGCGGCGGCGGCGCGAAGGCGTTCGGTTTCGGCGGGGGTGAACTGGCGGAGGTAGCGGTCGGCGCGCTCGCGGTAGGAGTAGCCGGAATAGGCCGGACCGGAGGCGCCGACTACTTCCATCAGCAGGTCCCAGAAAGTCTTCCGCTGAAACAAAGATTTGCGCGCGGCGGCCTCGCGCGGGATCTCGATGGCGTGGCGGCCTCCGCGCAGGATGGCGCGGATGCAGCCGGCGGCGGCAAAGGGCCGGGCGGGATCGGCGTCGGGAAAAGTCGCCAGCAGCTCGCGGAGGCTCGCCACATCGGCATCCCAGCCCGCCCAGCGGAACCTTGAGGCGCCGATCGCCAGAGTGCCGCGCAGCAGGATCTCGCGGATGCGCGACTCGTCCTTGCCGGCGATGCCGAGCAGGTGCTCGACCAACTCGCGCACGGGAAGCTCCTGGAGCACCACGGGCGTGATGGAGATGGCCTCGGCAACTTCGGAGCTGAGTTTCACCCGGACCATCTGGGGCAACGCCATGGTTTGATTTCACGCTAGCATAAGTCCGTGACGACACCAGCGGGCGAGTTGCTGGCCGGGGAGATCCGGCGCAACGGGCCGGTGACCTTCCGGCGCTTCATGGAGGTGGCGCTCTACCACGCCGAACACGGCTACTATCGCCGTGCCCAGAGGGCACCCAGCGATCCTTTCGGCAAGCACGGCGACTTCTTCACGGCGGAGCAGATCCAGCCGGTCTTCGGCATTCTCATGGCGGCTCGCATCCGGCAGCTCTATCGGGAAATGGGCGAACCGCGGGAGTTCACGGTGGTGGAGCTGGGCGCGGGACGCCGGGAAATGGCCGAGGCGTTCTCGGAGTGGGCGTACATCCCGGTGGATCTCGATTCCGGCCGTCTGCCGGAGAAGTTTCGAGGAGTGGTGTTCTCCAACGAGTTCTTCGATGCACTGCCGGTGGAAGTTGCGGTATACCGCGACGGAGAGTTCCGCGAGCAGCGCGTGGCGTTCGAAGACGGGCGGTTCCGATGGCAGACGGGCGGCGCGGTCCGTGAAGAAGTGGAGCATTACCTGCGCCGCTGGTTCGCTCCACCGGAAGAAGGCCGCTGGTACGAAGCCAACCTCGAGGCGCTCGGCTGGATGGAGCGAATCGGGCGCGCGCTCGAATCCGGTTACGCGCTGACCGTGGACTACGGTTACACGCGCGCGGAGTCCGCGCGGTTCCCGGCTGGAACGCTGATGGGATACCGAAGGCACATGGCGCGGGAGGAGGTGCTCGCGGATCCCGGCGAGAGGGACATCACGGCGCACGTCAACTTCACGGCGCTCGAAGAATGCGGCGCCGCTGGCGGCCTGCGGAGGGAGCGCTTCGAGACGCTGGCGCGGATGATCGTCACCGCCGGCGAGGCCGACCAGTTCGCCGCCGCCTTGAGCTCCGGGCCCAGAGGGCACCCCGCCGAGGAACTGCGGCGGCGCATGCAGCTCAAGACGCTGCTGTTCGGGATGGGAGAGACGTACCGGGTGTTGTTGCAGCGGCGGGAGCCCTTAGCAGGGCGGCGGGCCCAGAGGGCGCCCCGCCTCCGGCGCAGCAGCCCCGCTCCGTTCGATTGAGTAACGGTCAAGCGTAGTCACCAGGGAGAGAACCGGGAGAGAAAAGCCTGAAATAATGAAAAAGGCCCCGGAAACCGGGGCCTCGGAGTAAATCCTGTTTGCTTGCCCTTTTTCAGGGCGCGCCCGAGCTACTTCTTTTTCTTCGGAGCAGCCTTTTTCTTGGCGGGGGCTTTCTTCGTTGCGTTCTTCATCGATTGATCTCCCTAAACATCAAATTTTGCGACTGAAAAAAATCGCAATGTGATTCATATATAAGGTTGTTCGCGCTGAAAGTCAAGAGAAAAATGCATGAGCGCCATCTTTCGGCGTGTTTCGGGTTGCACCGCGCCGATCATCGCGGCGAGGAACGCGCCGCCATCGAGCGCATCGAGCACGATCGATGCGGCGCAGTCAAGCAACCGGCGGATAGCGCCGCCGCGCGAACAGCGCTTCGGTCTCGGGCCTCGTCAGCACCCAGAGCCCGTAGATTCCCAGCGCCGTTCCGATGGGGACGCTCAGCAGGTCGAGGGCAGAGATCACGATCATGAAGATGCGCGACCATGGCGCGAGCTTGACGAGGCCGATGCCGCCGATGAGGCCGGGCAGCGAGAGGCCGCCGATCACCACAAAGAGAATGGTGCCGATGCCGCCGAGAATGGGAACCGCGATGGCCGCGTCGCGGGCGCTGGTCGAGTCCGACAGGCTGACCACGCTGGCGATGCTGCCGAACAAGAGCAAGAACCCGACAGCCACGAGTACGCCGAGCGCTCCGAAGACGATGTGTAGGGTGCCGAGTATCTTCACGTGCGATTCCATGAGTCCTCCCAATCGACAACAAGTATAGCGTGCGGCGGCGGTCGCGGCGGGTTGCGGCGGGACGGTTGCGGCGGACGGTTGCGGCGGGGCGGTTGCAGCGGCGGTTCAGGGAATCTTCAGATCGGCGGCTGAGCGCGCCCGGCGCCGGAGCGCGCTTCTCGCTCACTTTGAAAGCGTGATTAGCGACACCCACGGCACTACTGGTGCATCCTCCAGCCTCCGCCTACATAGAGGAGTTGTCCGGTGAGCCAGTGGGCCTGGTCGGAGGCCAGGAAGACGATGACATCGGCCACGTCCTGGGGCGTGCCACATCGGCGAAGCGGGGTGCCTGCGACAATGGCAGTCTGCTGGTCAGGGGTGATCCAGCCGCTCTGGATCGGACCCGGCGCCACAATGTTGACGGTGATGCCGTACTTGCCGACTTCGATCGCCGCGGAACGGCTGTAGGACTCAATGGCGTGCTTGCTGGCGGCGTAGCTGAGCGAGCTGGCGTGAGCGTGCGCCGCGTCGGTGCTGACGTTGACGATCCTCCCCCGCCGTCCCTGGCGGCTCAAGTAGCGCTGGATATACTCGGACATCATGAGGGCGTAGGCGCGCGCGTTGACGGCGAAGTGGCCATCAATGCTGGCGCCCGAAATCAGGCCGACGCCATAGCCTTCCTCCGTGACCGCGGCCGGATCGAAGGTGTCGTGGACCGAGTGCGTGTGGTTGTTGATGAGGACGTCGACGGGGCCGAGCGCCGCCTCGCACTCGTCAAAAACCAGGCGAATGTTCGCCGGATCGCCGAGATCGGCTTCGCGTCCCACGGCAACACCGCCCTGGGCAACGATCTCCTGGATGATGCGATCCGCCGATTGGCGATGCATCGCCCAGTAGAACAGGACGCCTCCGACACCGGCCTGCCGCGCTTGGGCCAGTTCCTCGTCGCTATAGCGGGAGGGTTCACGGAACCAGGTGAGGAACACGCGGGCGCCCTGGGTGGCAAAAGCCCGCGCCGCAGCCGCACCGATGCCATGGTTGGCGCCGGTAATCAGAACAACTTTCCTTTCGAGTCCCGGGTCGATCATATGCTGCAACCGCGTTCACCGGCAACGGTCTGCGACCATTGTATCAGCGCCCTGGTTGGGCGGCCCCAAACCGCGGGCGTGATTTCAGGGAATTTTCAGGTCCGTGAGTTATGGTTTAAGGAGGAGACTTACATGACGCGAACGTTCACGATCATTCTTGCAATCGCAACGCTCGGCGGCGCCGCCATGGGAGCCGAGAAGAAGCTACAGATGAAGGACCTGCCGCCGGCGGTTCAGAAAACCGTCCAGGAGCAGACCAAGGGCGCGGAGATCAAGGGCCTCTCCAAAGAGACGGAGAAGGGCAAGACCAGTTATGAAGTGGAAACCATGGTGAACGGAAAGCACCGGGACTTCCTGGTGGATGTCAAGGGCGCCATCACGGAAGTGGAAGACGAAACCGCGCTCGACAGCATCCCCGCGGCGGCCAAGGCGGCGATTGAGAAGAAGGCCGGCGGCGGAAAGATCGGCATGGTGGAGACCATGACCAGGGGAGGCGCCACGTATTACGAAGCGGGCTACACCGGCAAGGACGGAAAGAAGCACGAAGTGCTGGTGAAGCCGGACGGCACCGAGGTGAAGGACTAATGAAATCCGCGCCGTTGGCCATCGCGCTTCTGCTGTTGGGCGCGGCGACGCCCGGGGCGCAGACGGGCAAGGACTGGCAATCGGTCTTCCCGGCCGACAAGAAGACGCTGGGGGTCAAGGGATCGAATCCCTACTTCATCCTGACCCCCGGGTATCAACTCTCCTACAAGAACGGAAACGACGCGGACACGGTTACCGTGTTGAATGAGACCAAGGTCATCGATGGGGTGGAAACGCGGGTGGTGGAGGACTGCGAGATGAAGAGTGGGCAACTCATCGAACTGACGCACGACTACTACGCCATCGACTCCGCGACCAACGACGTCTACTATTTCGGCGAGGACGTGGACACCTATCGCAACGGGAAGGTGACCGGCCACGAAGGAACATGGCTCTCGGGAGTCAAAGGCGCGAAGTTCGGCCTGATGATGCCCGGCAAGCCAGGAGCCGGCCAGAGGTTTTACCCGGAGCAGGCGCCGGGAGTGGGAATGGACCGAGCGGAGATCGTCTCCGACGGGGAACGGGTTTCGACTCCGGCCGGGACGTTCGAATAATGCATCCACACGCTGGAGACGAGCGCCCTGGAAAGGAACATGGCCGACCACAAGTGGTACGCGGCGGGCGTGGGACCGGTAAAAGACGGGAAGATGCTGTTGGTGGGGTACGGCAACAAGTGATTGGGTCTGGGAAACCGCCGAAAACGGCGTTCAGCGCGGTGATCCCGACTCGATCTCGAACCCTTCGGAAGAGAGCCCTTTCACCACAAGCTTGAGCGAATGCTTGCCAGGCTGGACCTTTGGAAATTGAAAATTGACTTGGTAGCCTGCGGGGTCCGTGGGTGATATTCCCGCATAGTCGGGGGCGGCGGCCTCTTTCCCGTCGATCATGACGTGGACAACCTCAGCCGTGCGCGGGTTGCTGGTTCTTTTCCATTCTCTGGCCCACCGGAGACCGCCCAGCCCTTTGCAATAGATCTCGACAAACTCCCCTGGCTGAGCCGGCGAATCTTTCCCGACGGGCACGTGTGGATGTACATGTAGTACGCCCGTCACCCTTGGAGCATCTGGCGGTGCGCTGGGAAGATTCGTGGGCTTTTCCGATGCGGAGTCAAACTGCGTAGAAAGAACCACCGCCCCTTTGACGTCCGCACCCTGGAGGTGTGCGCCCCTGAAGTCGGCCTCCAGGCACTGCCGTCCAAATTAGCGGGCTAACTGCTGGCCGAGGCGAAGGGTGTCGCTGGCGGCCCGCTGGCGATTAGAGGCTGAGTCCCTGATACGCTGGATTGGGTTCGACCAAGAACCAATTC
>JBEKSR010000039.1:0-35828 GCA_049516835.1 Bryobacteraceae bacterium
ACGCCACTCGATATACACCGCCGGAATAGCGCAAAAGCGTCTTCGCATGTCTGGTCCATACAACTGAAACATAAATCAGGATTTATGTCTTGGCCAGAAATTATTTAAGTGGCATTGGGCGGTTCCGCCTGCCGCCCTTACCACTCCACCGTTTCCCCAGGCTCCAGCGCCCAAACCTCCGTTTCCAGGTCGGTCACCAGCTCGCCCAACTGCTCCGGCCGCCCCGTGAGCGCCGGGAACGTGCCGAAGTGCATCGGGATAACCTTGCGCGCGCGCAGCAGCTTGCATGCCACCGCGGCCTCGCGCGGGCTCATGGTGAACAGGTCGCCGATAGGCAGAATCGCCAGCTCCGGATGGTAGAGCTGTTCGATCAGGTGCATGTCCGAAAACACGTTGGTATCGCCGGCGAAATACATCGCCCGGCCATCCGCGAAGCGCAGCACGTAACCCGCCGCCTCGCCCCCGTAAATGATCTTGCCGTCATCCAGAATCCCGCAGCTATGCACCGCATGAGTCATGGTCACCGTGACCTCGCCCACTTTCTGCGAGCCGCCCTTGTTCATCGGGCGGATGTTGGCCACGCCCTTTGACTGGAGCCAGTTGCAGGTCTCGAAAATAGCCACCACTTCCGGCGAAAAACGATGCGCCAGCGGTATGGCGTCGTGTATGTGGTCGAAGTGGCCGTGCGTGATGCAAATCGTATCCACGCGCTCGATCTGGTACCCCTTAGGGTATGCCGGGTTGCCGTCGGTCCACGGATCCATCAGGATGACTTGCCCCGAGGAGAGCCGGAATAGAAATGTGCCATGTCCAAGCCAGGTGATTTCCATACCTGCGATTATGCCACGCGCGTTATATTCGAGTATCAACCAAGGAGGTACCCCAGATGCGCGTCAATCGTACCCGTGATCTGCTCGCCAAGGGCGAGACGGTCCTCGGCTGCGCCATACAAAGTTACCGGTCCCCGGAAATCGCCCGCACCTTCGCCGCCGCCGGCTTCGATTACGTGTTCCTCGACATGGAGCACGGTTCCTTCAATCTCGAGACCGTGCAAGACATGATCGCCGCCGCCAACGCAGCCGGCATTACTCCCATCGTCCGCGTCGCTGAGCTTCTCTATTCGTTGGTCGCCAGGCTTCTCGATTCCGGCGCGCAGGGCATCATTCTGCCGCGCGTCGAGGACCCCAGGCTCCTCGAAGAGGCCCTGAGCTGGCTGCGATTCCCGCCCCAGGGCAAGCGCGGCTTCGGCGTGAACGCCACCATGATCGATTACGAAGCCCGCAGCTTCGCCGAGATCATCGAGCATCAGAACCGCAACACTCTGGCCGTGGTGCAGTTCGAAACCACTACCGCCATCGAGCGCGCCGACGAGTTGCTCTCCGTCAAGAGCATGGATATCGCCATGGTTGGCCCCGCCGACCTTTCGATTTCGCTTGGCATCCCCGGCCAGATGGACAACCCGCTGCTGATCTCGACCGTGGAGCGCTTGATCGAGAAATGCAACCGGCACGGCGTGGTTCCCGGCATTCAGACGCGCAGCGTGGCCATGTCCAAGGCGTGGATCGAGCGCGGCATGCGCTTCGTGGGCGCCGGAGCCGAGCACGGCCTCCTGCTCGAGAAGGCCCGCGAAGCCGTCTCCCTACTCCGCGCCCGGCGCGCGTAGGGGCCAGACACCCGCGAGGGGCCAGACACCCGCGTCCCAAGGCGCGTTTTTTGCGCCGCGCGGACGCTGGTGTCTGGCCCCGAATTTGCGCCCCGAATTTGCCCGGGTCCCGAATCTGCACCCGCGCTAACCCCCTACCCCTTGGTATAGAATATCAATGGCTTCACCATATCACCCTCGAAGGAGACTATCGCCGTGAACCGATCTGTCGTGATGATTTTCGCTGCTGCCCTCGCCGGCGGCTGCGCGCTCCAGGCCCAGACCAATCCGCTGATCGCGGAGTCCAAGCGGGCCTATACCGCCATCAAGACCAACCTCACCAAGGCCGCCGACAAAATGTCGGACGAGAATTACAGTTTCAAAGCGTCGCCCGACATTCGCACGTTCGGCGCGCTCATCGCCCACATCGCCGATTCTCAAATGCGCATGTGCGCCCAGGTCAAGGGCGAGCAGAAGCAGGCCGACGCCGCATCCAAGACCGCCAAGGCCGACCTGGTGGCCGCCCTCAAGGCGTCGTTCGATGAATGCGATGCCGCCTGGGACAGCATCACCGACGCCAATGCCGGGGAGATGCTGGGGGGCCGTGCCCCGCGTTCCAAGCTGGGCACACTGATCTACGCCACCACCCACGACAACGAGGAGTACGGCTACCTGGCGGTCTACATGCGCCTCAAGGGTGTGGTGCCGCCGTCCAGCGAACCTCGCCCGCCGATGTAACCGCCGGGCGGCTCCTTACTTCGCGTACCAGTCGCGCAGACGCACTTCGATGCCCGTGCCCTCCAGGGCTTTGGCAAACGCATGGGTGTCCGACCCGCGGTAGTGGTACGGGTAAACGATGGCCGGATGAAATGCGCGCACCGCTTCAGCGGCGGCTTCGGGCGTCATGGTGTACGGCAGGTTCATGCACACGAACGCCACGTCGATGTTGCGTAGCGCCTTCATCTCGGGAATCCCCTCGGTGTCGCCCGAGAAGTAAAAGCGCTTGCCGCCGTAAGTCAGAATGTACCCGTTCCCGCGGCCCTTTTCGTGGTAGATCTGTCCATCCGCGGCGGGCTTCAGGTTGTACATGGGGATGGCTTCCACCTGGAAGCTGCCCACCGTTTTTGTCTCGCCGTTGGAGATCACCGTGCAGCCCCTGACCTTCTCGGCGACCGCCTTGGGCGCCAGAATCACGGTGGAGGGCTTTCTCAGTTTATCGACCAGTGCCGGGTCCATGTGGTCGCCGTGGATATCGGTAATCAGGATAGTATCGGCCTGCGGCAGCCCGTCGTAGCTGCCCGATGCCGGGTCCACGTACAGCACCTTGCCTCCAGCCTGGACCATGAGGCTGGCGTGCTGGATCGGCGTCAGCCGAAGCGCTCCGGCGGAAGTGGAGAATTCTTCGGCCGCGCCCGCGAACAGAGCCGTGGCCGCCACTACAAGAACCGTACATGATCGTTTCATAGAAGCGATTGTACCGTGGAACCGTGGGGCAGGTCCCCGACCTGCCCTACAACGACCCCATCCAGTGGACCGGATACCGTGCCGCCAGCGCATTCGCCAGCCGTTCATCGGCCGTTATCAGCGGCGCATTGGAAACGATCGCCAGCGCGACATACATTGCATCGTAGACGGTGCGGCCGGAAGCCGCCGAGATCGCGAAGGCGTCTTTCAACAAGGGCAGAGAAGCAGCCGTGGGAATTCTTCTGTCTTCCAGGGCCTGAATGGCCTCCTCGGCCGACTCTCGCGACATACGCCCCTGACGCACGGCTTTCCAAAGTATGTTGCCAAACTCCGGCCAAAACAGGTCCGGCGCCAACAGCCGCAGCCGTCCTTCGGTGTAACTCTAGAGCATTCTTAGCGCCTCGGCCGTGAAAGCTTCGCCCGAAGCCGGCAGAAACCACTTGGCGGCCACGCTGGCGTCGATGACGCAGGCGGTCACCGGCCGCGGTCCTCTCGCTGCATGACCTCCGAGCTTGGGAAGGGGCCCTGAGCGCGCGGCCGCCGCGCGCGTATCCGCCGCGCTTGATTCAAAAGTTCTCTGCGGCTGGCCAACTCCTTCGCCGTTGGAACGCTTTCCTCCAACAGCGCGAGCACTTCCGCCGAAATGGATTTCCTGCGTTCACGGGCGCGCATCCGCAGGGCTTCGTACAAGTCGGGCGGGACGTTCTCGACGTACAACGTTGGCATAGAACACCTCTAGAAATAGTCTAGCAGTGTCCTAGGACTGTGCGGCGAAAAGCGCCGGCGGCAAGACCACCAGCGCTACACCGCCGCCGAATCGTCAACTCCGTGAACATTTTGTCGCAAAATCACACACTACACCGTGACAATTCGGCGCCACGCCCGTCCAATCTTACAGGCAGGTGGTATGGGAGCCGATAAAACGTTAGACTAACCTGGTTTATGGCTCAGGATGCAGCCGGAGCGATAGGCGCCCGATTGGGTCCCCCGATCGATTCGCTCATTCGGGCGGCCCAGCGCGGAGACCAGGACGCCTTCGAGCAACTGGTCCGCACTCACGACCAAAGTGTGCTCCGCCTCGCCATGAACCTGCTGCGGTCGCCGGAAGATGCGCGGGATGTCTACCAGGAAGCGTTCCTCCGGGTCTACCGGAACCTCGATTCGTTCCGGTTCGACTGCAGCTTTCATACCTGGCTGTACCGCATCGTGACCAACATCTGCCTGGACCAACTGCGCAAGCGGAAGGTTCGGAAAGAGGAGTCCGCGGTGGTGGAAACGTCGGATGGGCCGGTTAACCGGCTGGAAGTTTTTGAAGAGGAAGCCGCGCATGCCAATCCGGAACGCACCTGCTGGAACCGGGAGTTGAAACAGCGCATTGAGAATGCGCTCCAGGACCTCACCCCGCGCGAGCGCATGGTTTTTGAACTCCGGCACTACCAGGGATTGCGGTTGCGAAACATCGGTGAAATGCTGGGCACCACCGAAGAGGCCGCCAAGAACTGCCTCTTTCGGGCCACCCAGAAAATGCGCGCGGTATTGGGAGATTGCTTATGACTTGCGATTCGGTTGCCAAGTTGATTCCCCTCTATTTCTACGGCGAGTTGATGCCGGAAGAGCAACATCGCCTGGAAGAGCACCTGCACGGGTGCGCCGGTTGCACGCGCGAAATGGAGCGGCAGCGGGCCGTGGCGGCGGCGCTCGACGCGCGCCAGGCGGCGGTTCCGCCCATGCTGCTCGAGTCCTGCCGCGCCGATCTGCTGGCCGCCATCCAGGGCGGCGCGCCAAGCTTCCGGAAACCGGCCAAAGGCCCCTGGACGCTGTTTCTGGAAGCCCTGGCAGCGACCCTGTCGGGGTTCCACCGTTACCGCACGCCCGTGGGCGCGGTGGCGCTGGTGGCCGTGGGCTTCTTCGCCGCCCGGTTCACCGGCGCCGGCTTGCCGGCGTCTTCGCTTTCGCCCGCCGGCGAAGTCTTCTCCACGGTCCGTTCTGTGCAGCCCGACAACTCTGGCCGCGTGCAAATTGCCTTCGATGAAACGCGCCGCCGCGTGCTCTCAGGCCCCACCGGCGATCGCGACATCCAGAGGCTGCTGCTGGCCGCCGCGCGCGAAGACAATCCCGCCGTGCGCGTGGAATCCGTCGACCTCCTCAGGAGCCGCGCGGACTCCGGCGAAGTGCGCGATGCCTTGCTCAATGCCGTGGCGCGCGACTCCAACGCGGGCGTGCGCCTGAAGGCTCTGGATGGTTTGAAGCCGCTGGCGGGCGATCCCCGGGTTCGCAAGACCCTCGCCCAGGTGCTCCTGGCCGACGACAACCCCGCCGTCCGCATGCAGGTGGTGGACCTGCTGGTGTTGCACCACGACGATTCCATGGTTGGAGTTCTCCAGAACTTGGTGCAGAAGGAAGACAACAACTATGTGCGCCTCAAGTGCGAGAAGGCGCTGAAGGATATGAATGCGTCGATCGGGACTTTTTAGCGCTCCCCTTGCTCTCGCGTTGCTGCCCCTGCTTGCGTTCGTGAGCGCCGCGTTCGCGCAGCAGGAACTCACGCGCCAAGGCGATCTTTGGGTGCGCACTTTCTCCGGCGCCGCCCCCGCGGCGCCCCGCCTGCGCGTCAACGCGCACGGGCCGGTGACGCTCGAAGGCGGCGTTTCACTCAACGTGTCCTATCAGGTGAAGGTCAGCGTGAAGACCCGCACCGCCGCCGAGGCGCTCCGCGTCCTCGAGCGATATACCGTGCGATTATCTCCGCGGGGCGATTGGCTGGTATTGACCGCGCCAGGGGGCCCCTTCCTGACCGCTGTTTCCGTGAAAGCCCCGCGCCTGGCCGCCGCCGTCGTCTCCACCTCCGATGGCGCGGTGGATGTGCGTGGCGTCGATGGCGCCCTGGTTGTGGATACCGGCGGCGGTGAGTTGTTTGTGGACCGCGTTCGCGGCGATTGCAGGCTCTTTACCCGAGGAGGCGACGTTCGCGTCGGGCAGGTGGATGGATCGCTCGAGTGCGCCTCTGGCGCCGGTCGCATCACGGTGGGGACGGTCCGCGGAGAAGCCGTCCTCGCCACCGAGGGTGGCGACATCGTGGCCACCGAAGTGGGAGGGCCGGTGCGCGCCCAAACCCGCGGCGGAGGCATCCACATTCTCAAGGCGGGGGGCGCCGTGACAGCCACCACCGGTGGAGGCCACATCATGGTCGACACCGCCAACGGAATCGTGATTGCCCACAACATGGCGGGGCCCGTCGAAGTGGGCGCCGCCGCTGGTGTCGAGTGCGAATCCGGCGCCGGCGGCGTTCAGATCGGCAATATCCTCGGCAGCATGCAGATTTCTACCATGATGGGCAGCATCCTGGCCGATCTCGTGGGCGGCAAGCCGGCCGATTCCTTCCTGGCCTCCGGCGATGGTGACATTACCGTGCTCATCCCGTCTAACGTGGGTGTGACCATCCGGGCCGAAAGCGAGATGGCCGATACCCTCCGCCGGATCGTCTCCGAATTCCCTGGAATCCCCGTGCGGAGACAGGGGGCGCAGATTGTAGCGGAGGGGCCGGTTAACGGCGGAGGACCGTTGTTGAGAATCTCCGCCACACAAGGGACGATATTCATCAAACGTCAGCGATAGGAGTTTCTTTATGAGACTGAGTTTCGGAATTGTCATGGCATTTCTGGCGGCCGGTTTGTCCGCGCAAGTCACGGTGCAAGTTGGTGGCACGAGCTACTTGGGAATTGGCGTGGCCGATATCACCGCCGAGCGCGCCAAGGTCCTCAACTTGAAAGAGGAGCGTGGCGCGGAAGTCACCAACGTGGCCCAGGACAGTCCCGCCGCCAAGGCCGGCATCAAAGAAGCCGACGTCGTACTCGACTACGACGGCACCGCCGTGCACGGTATCGAGCAGCTCACCCGCCTGGTGCGCGAGACTCCCGTCGGCCGCCAGGTGAAGATTGCCGTGTGGCGAAACGCTGCGGCCCTAACCCTGACTGCCACCATCGAGGCGAGAAAGGGTACGGTGATCCGCTCTCGCGGCTTCGACATAGCGGTTCCATTTATCCGCCCGCCCCAGATCGAGATTCCGCGGTTCCAGATGACCTGGCAGAATCCGGTTCTGGGAATCGAGGGCGAGTCTCTACGCTCGCAGGAGCAGCTTGCCGACTTTTTCGGCGTCAAGGATGGCGTGCTGGTCAAACTGGTGCGCAAGAATTCGGCCGCCGAGAAAGCTGGCATCAAGGCCGGCGACGTGGTCGTCAAGGTGGACGATTCCACGGTCGCCACCCCCCAGGAGATCACCAGGGCGTTGCGCGCGTTAGTTTCGAAAAAGACCTTCACCGTGACAGTGGTGCGAAACAAAAAGGAGATGTCCCTCACGGTCACCATGGAAGAGCGGGGCGGCGCCATCCGGCCCGCCGATCCGGCGCTACAGTGCGAATAGGGGCCAGACACCCGCGTCCCAAGGCGCGTTTCTTGCGCCGCGCGGACGCTGGTGTCTGGCCCCGAATTTCGCCCCAGGGCGGAAACGCCGCCGATGCACCGAGCCACTTGAATCGGAATTAGAGATCCGATATCCTACTGATGCCCGTTGTGGCGGAACAAAGGAGGGACCATCGTGTCCGGACACTGTTCGCGGAGAAATGTCTTTCAACTGGCGGGAATGGCAGCCGGCGCCATCCTGTCGAGCCGGCGTGCCGGTGCGCAGACTCAGCCGGATATGAAGAAGCTGCAACCGAACTTGCAGGGGGAAGCGCGCCAGCGGCCTCGCATGATCACCCCCCACCCCGATCCTTTCCCGCCTCTCGAAAGGCGTTCGGCCGTGGGCTTGATCCACGGAGAGGACCGCCGCAAGAACGTGTACGAAGCGCTGCTGGCGATTGACGATCAGATCAACCCCAAGCTGAAAACCAAGAAGTACGTCCTCATCAAGCCGAACAATGTCGGGACTGTGGGCCAACTCGGGATGACGCACGCCGATGCCATCCGCGGGATTCTGGACTACCTCGCTCCCCGGTTCCAGGGCCCGGTCGTCATCGGCGAGGCGTCCGCCGGCGAGACCATGCAGGGGTTTGAGAACTTCAAGTACACGGCCCTGCCTGCCGAGTTCAAGGAGCAGCAGATCACCCTCGTGGACTTCAACCAGGAAGCCAGGTACGTGGTCATGCCGCTGCTCGACTTCGATCTCCACGTGGTTCCGGCTCGCCTGGCGGCGCGGTGCTTCGACCCCGATGCGTTCATTATTTCGTCGGCGGTCATGAAGGTGCACAATATCGCCGTGGTGAGCCTGGCCGTGAAAAACATGGTGCTCGGGGCGCCTTTGCATCAGGCGCCGAAAGAAACTCCGCGATGGAGCGACAAGCGCCGGTACCATGCCGGCATCCGTCAGAGCCTGTACAACATCTACCTCACGGCGCAGAGGATGCAGCCCTTCTGGGGCGCGGCCCTGATCGACGGCATGGAAGGCATCGAGGGCGGATTCGGCTTCGGCGGCAGCCCCGTGCCCTCGCGAGTGGCGGTTGCCTCCTCCGATTTCATCTCCGCCGACCGCGTGGGCGCCGAAGTCATGGGCGTCGACGCCAACTGGCTCGGCTGGATGAAATACTGCGGCGAAGTCGGCGTCGGCCAGTGGGACCTGTCCAAGATCGACATCCGGGGTACGCAGATTGCGGCCGTCCAGAAAAAATACCGCCTGCACCCCGATATCGAGCTCCAGTTGAAGTGGATGGGGCCCATGGAAGAACTGCCGCCGAATCTCGGCTGGGTGCGGCCGATCACCGACTACATCCCGGTGTAAGGACCCCGCGGGCGCATCACGGCGGATGCGTCCCGTGCGCCTTCACTCGACCACGGTGATCGTCTTGTCCACCTTGACATCGGCGGAAGATTCGCCCAGCGCCTTCGACCAGGTGTAAGCCACGCCCATCTGGGGCTCGCCCGCGGGGAAGTAAGTGACGGGAGTCACCGTGGGGGCGCAACTTCCCCATCCGCCATGGGTTATATTGGTTTACCGATGTCCGTGCTGCGGCCTCTATGCGTGTGCATTTTGAGCGTCTTGCCGTCTTGGGGCGCGACCTTCGGGACGGTGGTTCCACATACGCAGCCGATTGCGGACCTGGTTCTGGACGCGGCTCGCAAGCGAATTTATCTGGTGGACACCTACTCCAGCCAGGTGGATGTCTACAACACCGCCAGCAATCCGCCAACGCTGCTCACCACCATCAACACGAGCGCGACGCCGCTGGCGATTGCCATGTCACGGTCGGGCAAGTCTCTCTACGTGGCTTGCTATACCGCCTCGACGCTGGACATCATCGACCTCACTTCGGCCACGTTCTCCAAGACGTCGGTGAGCTTGGGGGCCAACCCGGAAGGCGTCGCGGTGGGGTCGAACGAGCTGGTCCTCATCAGCACCATCGGAACGGGAACGGGGCAGGCCGTGCTGACGACCTACAACCCCTCGGCCTCCGCCTCAAGCGCGTTGCAGGCCATCGTGGTAGCGCCGTCGGCGCCCACCACGCCCCAAATGCCGCCGCCCAACGGCCTCATGTATTTCGCCAGTAAGAGCCAGCTTCAGGCCACGCTCGACGGCTCCCAGATCATCGGCGTGAACCAAACGGCCAGCACCCGCACGGTTTTCGTCTTCGATGTGGCTTCCTCCACGGTCCTTGCCAGCCGCACCATCTCGGGGATTTCTCCGATTCTGGCGGTTTCCCCGGATGGCTCCGAGTTCCTGTCCGGGTCCGTGTTGTTCGAGACTGCCACGCTGCTGGTGCTGGCGCAACAGAGCGCCGCCAACTCCCCGTTTGTGTTTCCCGCCGCCGCGAATTTTACCACCCAGACCAACCAGGGCGGCGCGGCGTTCCTGCCCGACGGCTCGGAGCTGCTCACCTCCTACAATATTGTCCCGGTCCAGAGCCCGGCCGCCAAGGCCAACACCAGTCAACTCCTAATCAACACTCCCGATAGTCTGCTCATCCAGTTGGGAGTGATGCTTCCCGAAAACCTGGGTGGGAAGATCGTGATGAGTTCCGACGGAACCACCATGTATGCCATCTCCCAGTCGGGTTTCCTGGTGGCCGCGACAGCAGGACTGAAGACTTCCCCGATTGCCATCCCCGACACCAACGTGGCGCTGCTGGCCAACGACCAGTGCGGTGTGACCGCAGCCCAGAACTCGGCCGTGATCCCGGTTCGCGACCAGGGCGGGGGTAAGCTCACCGTGACCGCGCAGGTGTTGACGTCGGCCTCCACCTCGGCCCAGGTCAGAGTGGCGGCCAAGAGCTACGGAGGCGACGTCACCGCTCAGTACAACACCGCGGTGACGGCGCGCGGCCTCGGGACCGTCGCTCCCGACCAGCTTCTCATTCAATCTTCCGAAGCCATCAACATTATTCCCAACGTGCGCGTATTCCAGAACAATCGCAACGCGGAGGCGCGTGGAACCGTCATCCCGGTGGATACGGGGGCCAGCACCACGGGGCTGGCCGATATGCTGGCCGACACCGCGCGGCAGAGGCTGTATATCGCCAATCCGGGCTTGAACCGGATTGAAATCTTCGATATGAAGAAGCAGCAGTTTCTGGCCCCCATCACCGTGGGGCAACTGCCGCGGTCCATCGCATTTGGCGGAGACGGCAATACGCTTTACGCGGCCAATAGCGGCAGCGAATACCTCAGCGTCGTGGATTTGACCAAAGGGGCGGTCATCGGAAAAGTGCGGTTGCCGCCGATTCCCCTGAATGCCTCGTTTGCATTGCTCACGCCGTCCGTGATTGCGTCCAGCCAGCGCGGGCCGCAGGTGCTGATGTCGGACGGCACGCTGTGGATGGTCGTGGGCGCCACCATGGTTCCGCGCACCCTGAATACCGACGTTTTTGGAACGGTGCGCGCCATCCCGGCGCCTCAGACCATGGCCTCCAGCCCCGAAGGCAGCTTCGTCCTGCTGCTGGCGGGTAACGGTTCGGCCTATCTCTATAGCGCGGCCGCCGACGATTTTGTGGCCGCTCGGCTGGTGATTCCGACTCCTATTCAAGGCTATTACGGACCCATTGCCGTCGGACCGGGTGGCCAGTATTACCTGGTGAACAACCAGGTGCTCAACCAGGCGCTGACTCCCATCGGCACGGCGACGGCCGCCTCGCGGCCGGTTGCCGCCGTGGCCGCCGTGGACGCACAGAGCTTCGTCCGGTTCTCCACGCCGGCGAGCGCCAGCGCCACCGCGGTTGCCGCGGATGCGGGGCTCATCGAGGTGGTGAATGCCACCTCGCAGCAGACCACCGCCGCGGCCAATGCGCTCGAAGGGCCGCTGACCGCGGTGACCGGAACGCAACGCGCCAACATCAACGGCCGCACCATGGCCATCGATCCGTCGGGCGCCACCGTGTACGTGCTGACCGCCTCCGGACTCCAGATCATCCCGTTCGATACCACGGGGACCCAGTACATTCCGCAAGCGCCCGCCAACGGAGTGGTGAACACTGCCAATTACCTGCCCAGCGTGGCCTCCGGCGGGTTGGTCTCTATCTTCGGGCTGCGACTGGCTTCCGCCGCCTCCGCCGGCGGCGCCCCGCTGCCCACCGTTCTGGGCGGCACCTGCGTGACGCTCAACAACACCCCGCTGCCGCTGCTGGCCAGCTTTCCCAACCAGATCAATGCGCAGTTGCCGCCTACGCTGGCCGCTGGCAGGTATCCACTGGTGGTCCGCTCCATCGCCAACCATGAGGCCTCCAGCAGCGCCACCGTCGCGGTCTCCAAGTACGCTCCCGCTGTCTTTGTGGATGCCGACGGTCCGGCTATCTTCCACCAGGACGGCACGCGGCTGGACCGCTACCATCCCGGCCAGCGCGATGAGCCCCTCACCATCTACGCCACCGGGCTGGGCCCTACCACCGGCGGCAAGGTGACGGCCGGGGTCCCCGCTCCTTTGAGCCCGCTCGCGGTCACCGGCCCGGTGCAGGTGTTTTTTGGCGATCCCACCATCTCCGATGCGCAGGAGATCGTGGACTGGAGCGGGCTCGCTCCTGGGTTGATCGGCGTCTACCAGATCAATTGCCGCATACCAGGCACGCACTTGAAAGGCGACGCGCTCCCCGTGACCCTGCGAATCGGCGGCGTCAGTAGCTCTGTCACAGGCCCCACCACTCCCACCGTATACGTGGAATAGAGGGGCCAGACACCCGCGTCCCAAGGCGCGTTTTTTGCGCCGCGTGGACGCTGGTGTCTGGCCCCGAATTTGCTCCCCGAATTTGCTCCCCCCACCCCCGCCTCCCAAACACCTCCATCGATACTGGTACTGCTATAATGTCTCCGCGGATGCTTTTCCATGACCTGGGCCATGGAATTTGTTGCGAAAGTGTAAGAGAATCAGTCTGAGGAAGCTATGCGTTCCACACGTCTAGTCGCGATTATCGTAACGGTGGTTTTAGCGCTGGTATCGTGCAGCCGCGATCCCAACGTCGCCAAGAGGCGTTATCTCGAAAGCGGAAACAAGTACTTCGACAAAGGCAAGTTCAAAGAAGCGCGCATCATGTACCTCAACGCTAAGGCTAAGGACCAGCGTTGGGGACCGGCCTACTACAAGCTGGGCCTGACCGCTCTCAAGCTCGGTTCCGTACCCGAGGCGGTGAACGCGTTTCGCCGCGCTGTCGAGTTGCTGCCGGTCAGCGAGGCCGATCACTGGGACGCGGTGACAAAGCTGAGCGAGATTTACCTCGGCGCGACGAGCGGCATGGAAGCCAACTTGAGAAAGACCTACCTGGACGACGTTGAGAGCTATTGCAAAGATCTCCTGAAGCGCGACCCGAATTCGTACGACGGTCACAGACTCAGTGGCGATCTGGACTTCGCGCGGGCCACCGAGCAGTTCAAGGTCGCCAGGAGGGACGAGGGGCGCGCCCTCCTCGACAAGGCCATCGCGGAGTATCGCAAAGCCGAGGCCGTCAAGCCCGGGCAGGTCGGCGTGGTGGTGCAGTTGGCGCGGGCCTTGGTGGCGCAAACCCAATACGCCGAGGCGGAAGCGCTTTACCGCAGTGTCCTGGAAAAAGACAAAACGTTGCAGTACGCCTACAGGGAACTCTACCAGTTGCTCATGTTCCAAGGGAGGGCCGCCGACGCCGAGCAGGTGTTGAAGTCGGGAGTTCAGAACAATCCGAAACAAATGGTTTACCTGACCCTGCTGGCCATGCATTATTACTCGCAGAACCGGCGTGACGACATGGTCGGCGTCCTCAATCAGATCAAAACCCACGCCAAGGAATACGAGCAGGCATACCTCACAGTCGGCGATTTCTATCTGCGGATGGGAGACGGTGAATCCGCCATCCGCGAGTACCGCGAGGGCATGGGAAAGGACCTCAAGAAGAAGACCACCTACCAGAAGCGCATTATCGAAGTGCTGCTGCGGCAGGGCAAGCGGGCCGAAGCGGCCGAATTGAATTCCCAGATCCTGAAAGACGATCCCAACGACAACGACGCGCGCGGCCTGGCGGCCACCTTCATGCTGGAGCGAGGCGACGTCGCCAAGGCGCTGACGGAGTTGCAAGCTGTCGTGACGCATTCGCCGGACAACCCCGTGGCCCACTACAACCTGGGCCGCGCCCATGCCGCGCGCGGCGAGTGGGAACAGGCGCGGCAGCATTTCCAGAAGGCCATCGATCTCTGGCCGGACTACGTACTGGCGCGGCTCGCCATGGCGCAGTTTCAGATCACCCACGGGGACTACGATGTCGCCCTGAAAACCTCCCAGCAGGTGCTCGAGATCGACCCCAACAACAAGAACGCACGGCTCCTTGCATCGGCGGCTCTCATGGGCCAGAAGAAGTTTGCGGAATCGCGCCAACTGCTGGACTCCATGCTCAAGGTCAACCCCAGTTCTCCCGACGTCCTGTTCCAGTTGGGCATCGTGAACTTGGCGGACAGCAGATTCAAGGAAGCGGCAGACGCCTTTCGGCGCTCCTACGAGCTGAATCCCGCCAACCCCCGTGGTTTGATGGGTATGGTCGAGACAGAGATGGCGCAGAACCATCCGGACCAGGCCATGCAACTGCTGCAAACCGAATCCGCCAAGGCCCCCAATCGTACCGACCTCCTCCTGGCCCTGGGCAATACCGCGGTCCGCGCCGGTAAGTTTGACCTCGCCATCTCCTATTTCGAGAAGGTGGCGGCGACCTTTCCGAAAGGGTCGAAAGCGCAAGGAAACCTCTACCTGCGCATCGGCGAGACGTACCGGCGCAAGGGCGATCTCGGCAATTCCGTCGCCGCGCTCCAAAAGGCCCGCGAGATCCTGCCGGACAACAGCACGGTGATGATGACGCTGGCGCTGGTGCTGGACGCTGCGGGGCGCTGGTCCGAAGCCAAGCAGGTGTATGAAGTGGTCATCAAGCTGGATCCCGCCAACGGCGTGGCGCTGAACAACCTGGCATTCCTGCTTACCGAGCACGGCGGCGATCTGGACGACGCCCTCACCAAGGCGCAGCGGGCCAAGCAGTTGCTGCCGAACCTGAGCGAAGTCTCCGATACCCTGGGCTGGATCTACCTCAAGAAGAACCTCACTGACAACGCCATCGACATCTTCCAGGACCTGGTGAACAAAGTGCCCGCCCAGGCCGTTTTCCGGTATCACCTGGGGATGGCATATTCACAAAAGGGCGACAAGACCCGTGCGCTCAAGGAGCTTCAAGACGCGCTGAAGTACAATCCCACCAAGGCGGACCGCGACAAGATTCAGCAGTTGATCACCAGACTCGGGTAGCAGGGTCGCTCCGCCACTGTCCTCAGAATGCCCGGCTGGGCCGGTATCCCGGGCGCGAATGCACGCGGTATTTCTTCCCCGGGTCGCTCACGATTTCTACCGTGATCTTGCGGAAACCCTCGTTCGGGTTGGCCTGCGGGTAGTAGGTGATGGTGTAGGAGTTGCTCATGTCCTCGCGGATGTCCTCGAATGCCTCCACCTGCTTCTGCCATGTCTTCGCCCAGTAGGACTTGCCCCCGGTGCGCTGCGCCATGCGGCGGAAAACGCCGCTCGAGATGGGGTCCTTGTTCACCTCGCTGGTGGAAATGACGTAAATCGGAATGCCTTCGTCTTCGGCCACCGCGCGCACGTCGTCGGGGGCCACCATGCTGGCGTTGTCGGGCCCGTTGGAAAACACGATGATCACCTTGCGGCCGGGAATCTTGGCGGCGTCGCGAAGCGTCAGCAGCAGGCAATTGTACAACGCTGTGTCGTCGCCGGCCACCGCGTTGCGCAGGCCGCCAATCGCTTCGCCGTGATCCCGGGTGAGACTGGCCGCGCGCGACAGGTTGCGGCTGAACGTGTAGACCGCGATCGAATCGGCGCGGTCCAGCCCGCGCACGAAATCCGCAATGGCGTCCTCGGCGTACACGAAGCTGCGGTACATGAAGTTGCTCGTGTCGAACAGCACGAAAACATTCGAGCCGACGAAAGCGTCTGGGCGGTCCAGACCCGGCAGGGCGTCTTTCTTGGCTTCCAGCAGCGGGCGCGTGGCCCCGTTGTCGGCCACCGCCACGGGGGCCTTGGCGCCTTCCCCGAAAGTCGAGACCCTCTGCAGGATGCCGTCTTCGTAAATGCGGAAATCGCTTGGTTTGAGGCCGTTGATGTAGTGGTTCTTACTGTCCGTCACCTGGAAGCTGAGCACCACCATGTCGACCTTCACCCGAAAAACCGGCCGTTGGCCTGTCTCCTGGCCGCGCAGCAGCAGCCCGCCCGCTGCCATCCCCATGAATCCTCGCCGCGAAATCGTCATGATGGTCTATCCCGTTTCAGAATTCTTCGATTCCCGGTTTCTCGCCGGCCGTGGCCGCGCGCGCCCGCGCCCGCACATCCTCACCCACCAGGTGCAGCGACTTCAGCACGGCGGGCCAATCTTCCAGGTGCGAGGCGAAGATGCGCTCGACCAGTTTCTGGGTCCACTCCGGAATGCGCAGGTTGAGCTGCGCCGGCGGGACGCTCAGCTCGTCCGCCAAAGCCACCCAGTATAAGGTGTTCGATTCCCAACTTTCCGCCAGAATGCGGCTCGAATACCCCATCAAAGTGGGGAAGGTGCGAAGGTTGAGCAGCTCCGGCTCGTAGGAATTGGCGAGTGTGGGCTTGGGCGTGCCGAAGGCGCGGGATATGGCCGCGTAGTTCACTTCCTTGGGCCATGCCTGGGCGAGATGGCGCAGTTCCTCGAGGATGCAGGAGCTATCGGCGAAGCCCTGGCGCGAGGCCATCTCGCGCGCCAGCCAGAACAGCTCCGAGGGCGTCACACGTTCCACGGCTTCCTTCACCGCGCCCCGCTCAATCAAGCCCCCCAACTCGTGAATGCGGGCGGGCGAGGCCAGCAGCGACAACGAATCCAGCACCTGTGCGCGCAGCTCCGCGTCGAAAGCCGATTCCGCCAGCAGCTCGCGGCCATAGCGCAGGTGCAGCCCCACCCAGTGGACTTGTGCGGGTGTGACGTTCCACCAGCGCGGGATCTTGGCGTCCAGGATCATTTGCGGCGCCAGGTCACCCCAGATGAGCGCCTGGGTATGCTCGGGAATCAGGAAGTTCTGCTCGGCTTCGGCCAGCGCGTAGGGCAGAGTCGAAAGCGAACCGACCAGCCGGCCGCCGCCGTTCGAAGGCCAGCCCGTGCCGAACAGTTCCGTGGGTCGCCATGTGTGGCTCGAGCCCTGGGCCCCGACGAAATCGTGGCTGCGCACAAAGACCGGATTGGTGTACAGGATCTGCGCTCCCGGTGGCGCGTAGGGCGCGTAGTTGAAGGCCAGCAGCGTATCGCGCAGCAGCGGCGCCATCAGCCCGCGCGCGTCTTTGAGTTTTTCCGCATCCCCCGCTGCCTTTTCGATGGCGGCGCGCAGGTTGAGCTTGCGTTCGGCTTCGATGTGCTTCTCGGTCCAATACCCGAAGCCCATGGCGTTCTTCTCCGCGCCGGTCAGGAAAGCGCGCGGAAGCTGAATCTCGCCGATCCCGCTGGCCAGCCTGTTTACCAGCGCCGTGTTGAGCTTCTCGCCATGGGAGATGCTCTCCATGTGGTCGGCGAGCTGGAACATGGTGTCCAGCGAGACGATGCGCTGCGCTTCCAGGATGCGGACGATCTCCTGCGCCATTTGCTCGCGCGCGTCCGTGTCGCCGGCTTCCGGCGCGCCGGTCAGCAGGTCTACCAGCCGCTCGTGGGGATTGGACGGCCGGGCGGGCGCTGCCGGCCCGGAGGCCGCCCCGGCCAGGAGCAGCTTCACTCCGCTGCGGCCGGCGTCGAAGAGCTCCCGGTCATTGCGGATCTGGAGGAAAGAGCCGGCGATACCGGAAAGCACCGGGTCGGCCTGGCTTTCCGGAATAGTTTGCTGCCGGACCAGGATCTGCCACAGGCCGGCCAGCGCCTGAAACGTGCCTGCCACGTCCGAAAAGAACAACGGGTCCTTCAGGCGATTGATGCTCTCAATCGCATCCATATACTGGTTGACGGATTTGTCGCTGATGCTGCGCGATTCGCTGAAGATGGCAAACTGGCTGCCGTAATCGTGGTAGGCCCGCGCCAGGCGGTCCACCGTGGCCGCCTCCAGAGGCGTCGCGCGATTGCGGTCCACGTCCGTGATAGCCATGAAGATCTTGAGCGGCTCGTTTTCCACGGACTTGCGGCATAGCGCAAAAAGGGCCTCCAGAACGTCGTCCGGCTCTTTCCAGCCGGTGGCGGAACGCGTCAGTTTGCCGTCGTACTTGCCCTGCGGGTGACTCACGAAGAGGTTCTTCCAGACCTCCAGGCTGCCGGGAATGTGGGGCTTTCCGCCCGCGTCGAGCTGCAGCCGCGTGGTCAGCAGCATCATGTCCGCATTCGAGCGGAACACCGGCCGCGCGGGCCCCGGACTGGTGATCCGGCCGCGCACCGCCGCATAGAAACGTTTCATCCGCGCGGGGTCGGTCAGATAGTCGCGCACGGGACCGTGGATGCGCGCCAGGGCGTCGTACAGGCTGGCCATCCAGCCGTCATCCTTGGCGATCAGCTTGTCGAAGAAACTGGCGCCCTGGTCCGGTGAGGTTCCCACCAACTCCGCCCACGCGCCTGCGGAGCGCTGACCGCCCGGAGTGACGGCCTTGCCGCCCCGCAGCTCGAACATGCCGCCGAAGAAATCCAGCACGTGCGAATAGGCCTTGAGACGCGCAAACGGAACCGCTTTTCGGAGGCTCTCGGCGGTCTCGCGGTCCAGCTTCGAAAGACCCAGATAGAGCCGGCAGACCGACGGGTCGGAGATAAAGCTCTCGATAAAATCGGCCGGGGTCTTATCCTTCACACCGGTCATCCAGTACTCCCACCCGAAGAGCACCGGCGCCTGGGCCGGGTGAAAATCGTAGGAGAAGGGGCGGTTGGTGCGCAGCGCCTGCTCCAGGTCGTTGAGCGGGAAGCCCGAGTCGGTCGTTAGGAAGGCGCGGGGGGCGTTGACCGTTTCCAGTACCACCTCCGAGCCACAGCCGCCGCGCATGCGGTAGCCTAGGATGCGAAGCAGGTCGGCCACGTTGGGCGAATCGCAGCTTGCAACTTGGATGACCTTCCCTTCGCCCGCCAGCTTGTCCAGTTCGCGCGCCTGCGAAAGATAGCGGTGCACCAGCTTCAGGTACTCGGTCGGCTCGAGGGCCTCGTTGCTATGCGACGCCTGGTAGCCGTTGGTCACCACGTTGCGCGCCAGGGCGGAAAGCACTTCCTCCGCGCCGGCTTCCGGGGAAATCGCCGCCATGCGGGCGAACGGGCGCATGGGCCCGGGAATCGGGGCCGTGGGCCAATTCTCCGCGGCCGCCGGGGGCGCCGTCAAGCCCTTGCCGGCCAGCAGGTCGATAGCGGCCAGCCGCCGGGCGATGACTCCCGCGCGCGCCTTGTCGGGCGTATTACGGAGGACCTCCAACAGTCTGGCGTAGGCTTCGCGGCACGCTGGGTCGCCGTACCGTTCCAGGAACTCCGCGTAGCCGGTCAACGCGGAAACATCGTTGGGATTGTCCTGAGCCGCGCGGGCCAGCGCGGCACGCGCGCCCGCGCTGTCGCCGGAAGCCTCCGTCTGGGCTCCCACGCGAGCAGCCGGGAGGAAAGTCAGGACAGCTAATGCGAAAACCGGCAACCATTTCATACAGCCCTCCGCCTCTGGTGAATCAATGTACCACGTTCTGGCGTGCTCTGGTGATTCCAAATCGAACGAAAGAGGGAACTCATCAAGGCGGATGTAAGAACGCCGGCTGCGGATTCAAGAAACTAGGCGGCCCTAAGATGTGAAATGCATCCGGAGCGCGGCCACGCTGCTGGCCGCGATCGCCGCGCTCAAACTGCTCCTGCACCTGTATGCCGCCCGCCATTACGGCTACTTCGGTCTGGGCGTAGCGCCGGCGGTCGCCTTGTGCCGCCGGAGGATTTTGGAGCGCGCTGCTGGGCCGTGCCGGCCCCCGTTATTGACCCACGTTTGTAAACGGGGTGGGCGTCCGCCGAGCGCCTTCAGGCTTCTCCCTTGCGGCCAGGCCGCCAGGAGCTTGCACACCAGCGCGTAATGATCGAGTCGGACTCCCTATTTTGATGATGTTGGATCAAAATAGGCGGACCGGCGTCGGCATCGCAAACGCGCTCCTGAAGGGTATTATCTCAGGCCCGCCCCCGAAATGGAAGCCGGATCTGCCTCCATTGCGAATTCGCCGGCCTTTTCCCCACCCGGTCCCCTCCCGGCGCTTGAATTTCGGACTGAATGGACATAGCATTGATTTCAGAGGACCGGATATTTAGATGAAACTGTCTTTTGTAGTTTCGCTACTCGTGGCCGCCAGCTTCGCAGCCTACGCCCAACAGGCGATGCCTCGGATGATCTCTGTCGATCCCCCCAACGGGAAGAAGGGGGATGTGATCGCCGTCACGGGTGAGAACCTGCAGAAGGATCTGGTTGCCAAGATGTACGTCACCGACCAAAAGAACGATATCCAGGTTGAAGTCACCGAACAGACGGACACCTCGATTAAGTTTAAGATCCCGGCCAAGGCCACAGCCGGGCGTTGGGCGCTCATGATCCTGACTACCGGCAAGGACGCGAAGTACATCGAGCAGCCTGTCAAACTGACCATCGACCCGGATTGATCCGGGCATTCCGGCGCCCCGCCGCTACATCCGGCGGTACGGCGTCGAGAGGTACTTCCTGCACTCCTGGGCGGCTTCCGCCTGGGGGGCGTACGCAATGGCTTTCCTGTATGCTTCCAGAGCCTCCGCGCGGCGGTGCGTCATGTCGTAGATCTGCCCGATTCGCAGATACGCGGACACGCCGGTGTTGAGATCCACCTCTTCGGACGCGGCGGCCACTTTCTTCATGTTCTCCAATGCGTGGTCCAGGTCGTTGTACCAGAACTCGATGGTGCCCTCCTGGAAGTAGATCTTCTCCCACGGCACGCGGTCGTAGCCGGGGGCATGCCGGGTCTTCAACCGGGCCACTTCTTCGGCCGCCTCCAGCGCGTGAGTTTTATCGCCCGCCATGCTGTACATCTGCGACAGCTCCAGCCGCAACAGGAAATTCCGCGGAAACTTCCCGATAAGATCTCCGACCAGCGGGATTGCCTGGCGCGGCTGGTTTTCCCTCCGGTACAGCGCGCCCAGAAAGATCTCGGCCTCGACGCGGTCGAGCTGGCCGTTCCGGGCCACGTCCTGGATGGTGCGAATGCCTTTCTCCCGATCGCCGTGGATGCCCACCAGGAACCCCAGCATCCGCCACCCCCATGGCAGGCTGCCCACGATGTAGTCATGTAGCCCCTGCACCAGCCGCGCGTCCACGTTGCCGGGCTCCAGCTCCGTGATGCGGTTGTGCAGGCGCCGCGCGGCGGTGGCGTCCCGGAGCGAATCGTGCCACGCCTTTTTCACCACCCAGTAATAATCCGAGCGCAACCCGTAGGAGATACCTAGCGCATACAGGGCGCCGGTGTCGTTGGGGTTTCTCTTGAGGCGCGCCTCCGAAAGCCCCATGGCTTTCCCGATCTCATCCAGGAACCGCTTCTCCGTCTCCGGCGCCGGGTTCATCTTGGGCCGCCGCAGAAAGGAATTGGTGCCCGACACCAGCTCGCTTTCGAGTGCGCCGTCGCGGTACATTTCGCGAAACACGATGGTTTGCGCCAGATGGTTATGCAGGTCGGGCGAACTGGGATTCTGCGCGATGGCTTTCTCGAAATCCGCGATGGCTTGGTCGTACTCCAGGTTGTAGAAATGGTCGAACCCCGACGCGGCCAGGGACTCCTGCGCCGAAAGCTGCGGCGCCAGCGCCATCAGGGCCAGCAGGAGTCTCACGCTTTTATCCTAACCCGTAGCGCCGGCGATCTTGTCGCCGGTGTTGTTCCCAGTCCGGCCAACCCCACCGGCGGCAAACTGCGGCCGCCGGCGCTACGTGGGGCCTAGTTGCTTCAGCCCCCAGCGCGCATGTTCCGCCACCACCGGGTCCTCGGAGGCGGCCAGTTTCTCCAGCGGCGCGCGGAACTTCTCCAACCTCCGGTTGCCCATGGCCACTGCCACGTTCCGCAAGAACCCCTCGTACCTGGCGCGCGTGACGGGCGTGCCGCGGTACATCGAGCGGAACTCGTCCTCGGTTACGGCGGCGAGTTCTTCGAGCGCCGGCGCGAACTCCCGCGGTTGAAAGGCCTGGTCGCCGGTCACCGGAGCGCGCCGGTTCCACGGGCATACGTCCTGGCAGATGTCGCACCCGAAAACGTGCCCGCCCGCCGCAGCCCGGTGCTCCACCGCCATGCCGCCGCGCAGTTCGATGGTAAGGTACGAAATGCACCGCCGGGAATCCACCATAAACCCCGCGCCGGCCGGCACAATGGCCCCGATGGGGCAGGCGTCGATGCAGCGCCGGCAAGTCCCGCACCGGCCGGGTGGCGGCGCATCCGCGTCAATCACCAGCGAGACTAGCAGCTCTCCCAGGAAGAACCACGAGCCGCCCGCCTGATTGATCAGGCAAGTGTTCTTACCGATCCACCCCAGCCCCGCCATGCGCGCATAAGAGCGTTCCAGCAGCGGCGCCGTATCCACCGAGATCTTCGATTCGAATTCCGCGCCCGCGCGTTTCCGCAGCATGGCGTCGAGCCGCTCCAGGCCGCGCCGCACCACGCCATGGTAATCCTCGCCCCAGGCGTAACGCGAGATCCATGCCCGCTCGCCGGCGTCGAACTGCGTCGAGTAAGGCCACGGCGTGTTATAGAGCTTGCCCACGCAAACCACCGACCGCGCCGAGGCCAGCAGGTTGCGCGGATCGTCGCGCGCCGCCGCGCCGTGGCCGGTCAGGTACCGCATCTCGCCCGCGAAACCCGAGGCCACCCACTCGTGATACCAGGCGCGCTCCGGGGTGCCCTCTGGGCCCGGCCGTGCCGCCGCCACGCCGGCCAGCTCGAAACCGCATTCGCGCGCCAGCTCCCGGATGGTTTCGGCCGTCAAATCTCCAGCCCCACCGAACGCATCAACTCGATGGCGTTGCTCTTCCGCACCACCCCCGGCCGCAGCGCGTAATCGAACACCATCCGGCCGTCTTCGAGGTGGTCTTCGAAATGCACGTTGGCGCCCCGTTCGCCCAGCGCGCCGGCGATATCCGCCAGCGCCAGGTCGTGCGTGGTGATGAGCCCGATGGCGCCGCGCTCCACCAGCCCGCGCACCACCGCCTCCGCGCCCATGCGCCGGTCGTGCGAGTTCGTGCCGTGCAGGAATTCGTCGATCAGAAACAGGACCGGGGCGCCCTTTGGGCCCGGCCGCGCGGTCGCATCCAGAATCTGCCGCAGCCGCAGAATCTCCGCGTAAAACCGCGACACGCCGCCCTGCAACGAATCCGTCACCCGTATCGACGCGCCCACCGCCAGCGGCGACATCCGCAGCCGCCTGGCCCGCACCGGGGCCCCCGCCTGGGCCAGCACCGCGTTCACGCCCAGCGTTCGCAACAGCGTGCTCTTGCCCGACATGTTCGAGCCGCTCACCACCAGCACCCGCGGCCCGGCGGGCGCGGCCCCGCCGATCCGCACATCGTTGCGCACCACGCGCCCTTCTTCGATCAGCGGATGGCCAATCCCTTCCGCTTCCAGCAACGCTCCGTGAAAGGCAGGCGGCACCGCCTGCCCCGCCTCTGAAGATGCAGGGCTTGCCGTGGTGGCGCAGGCGGTGCCGCCTGCGCCGCGGCCGTCAGGGAGCGGCCCTAATTGCGTGAACTCCGGGAACGGGTCGTCCGGATGTTCAAAGGCATGGCTCGCCAGCGAGCACAGCGCCTCCATCTCGCCGGTGGCCGTGAGCCATCTGCGGACCACCGGCCCGGAGTGCCGCCGCCACGCCTCCACGGCAAAGGCCAGGTGCGTGGTCCACAACACGAACGGTTCCGCCAGCCGGACCAGCAGGTGATCGCGGGAGTCCAGCAGCTCCATCAGACGGTTGAGCCGGCCGATGCGCTTCGAGGGCGCCGCGCCCTCCGTATCGAGCGAAGCGCGCAGCGCGGCCAGCAGCGGCGAGCGGAAACTCTCGCGTTCTAGCCGTAGCAGTACCTCCGAAAGCAGTTTCAGCTCGTGTGCGGCCTCTTCCGCCGCCGTCACCACGGCCCCGATCCGCTTGTGCACGCGATACAGAAACGTTCCGTTGACCGCCAGTACCACCAGGAAAATGTCGCGCAGCAGAATGGAGGCCGGCTCGGATATCCTGACGGCTCCCAGGAGGCTCAACACATAGACGCCAAGTGCCGAGCCCCCCACCACGCCCAGCGCCGTGAGCGCCCGCGCCGCGGCGTGCAACCCGCCTCGCTCCAGCAACCCCGGCGCTTCGCCCCAAGCCGCCAGTGACACTGGATCCACTCCCGTCCGCGACTCTTCCGCCACCACCGCCAGGTCCTCGCGCAAATCCACGCGCGGGCGCAGCTCGCTCACCGCCTCCTGCCGGGCGCGCGCCGTGGCCGGGCCGGCCGGGGCCAGCAGCCAGCGCGCCAGCGTATCCTCGCCAATGTGCGTCCGCGCCGTCGATAGCAGTTCGAACAGCGATCCCGGCCCGAATAGGTCCAGGTCTCGCGCGTAGGGATGCGCCGGGTCCAGGTACCGGTCGCCCGGCTCCCCGGTGCCGGCCCATTTGCCGTCCAATCGCGCCAGCGCTCTTTCAAAAAACCGCTCCGCGCGCCGCCGCCGCTCCAATATGCGCAGCAAGTGGTCGTGAATCACCGCCAGGACGGCGAAGACGGCTATCGGGACGGTGATCCAGACGACCGAGAGCTCGCCGGCCAGCGCCAGCCACACCACCGCCGCCGCCGCGATGACGGTCGCCAGCCGGCTATATCCGAGCGTCCGGTGGCGCCGCTCGCGCCATGCGATATCGGCGCGCCGCTTCTCGAAAAGCCGGGAATAAACCAGGCGGGGATCGGAAGTCATCGGCCTCCCCCATTGTCTCTCGGAATCAAGCGGGGGGGTGGGCCGCGCCGGGATGCGATCGGGAATCTGGCCGCTGAGACGCCGGTGGTGGATTGGGCGCCCGTGCGGGGTCAACCGGAGTGCGCCTGCATGTCCTTGCTAACGCCGGAGACCGAGTACCCAGCGCTCCAATGCCTTAGCATCATGTCTACTTACTGATGATCTAATTGATAATTATTGAAAACAAGGAACTTACTCTTCTTTTTGGCCCGGCATGGCGACTATAACGAAGGGGATAACGTTGCGTAGCCCATCGGATTGGGGACCGGTCGAGTGATCGGAGGAACACTCGTCCGGTCCCCCTCCAATTCTGCCCAGTCATGAAGCAACGCCTCGTAGAGCCTGCAAAACGGAGGATGGAAACGGGCCACCAGCATCCTCTGCCCACTACCGGCCAGCGCAGACAACCCCCGTCTTCCTCGCATAGTGAAAGGAGAACCGCTGCCGGCCGCAGGCTGTGGGCGCGCTGCGGGTGTGAGCGGACGCAGGTGTTGTAGCGACGGAATACCCCAAAGTGTGGTGAGAGATGTTGCGCGATCAGCGAGTCTTGCAGCGGCGGACCAACCGGGGTGACAACGAAACCGCAAGCTTCGCCAGGAATATCCCAGGTTTTCCTCAGGGAAATCCTAGGCTCTCTTAGTACCCTAAAGCTAACTCGTACTGTTACGTATTCGGTACGTCTGTCTATTAACTTTAGTAGATAGTCGGGGTAGAATTGCCTTGATGGCAACAGATGGTTGTTGCGCAGGTTAAGAGAAGTTTACGTCTAGTTACGATTGATCAGGGAGGAACAATGAAGAGAGTATTCATCATCGCGGCAGTATTGATCGCAGCACTGCCGATGGCACAGGCGAGCACCTACTTATTCACTAGTGGCACTGCTGGCACTTCAGAGATCACGACCGGGGACGGAATCTATCCGATCACCGTCTGGGGTTACACCTACGCCACCCTCGCCACCGTGAGCGGGGTCTCATCCCTCAGCGGCGGCGCCCTATCGAGCTTGAGTTATAGCAGCAGCTACGGCCTGGGTGTAGGCGCTACATGCAACGACATCGTTGTAAAGGGTGCGTGTGGTTCTTTGGGTAGTTACGTGGTGGTCGATTTTGCCGATGCCAGTCCCAGTCCGGGCGGTCCGGAGCTTAACGGCGCGACTGCCGCGACCATCAGAATTGACAACGCTGACAGTGGCTGGACAATTTATGGCACGAATGCGGCGCCGGGCACGAGTGGTATCAGCGGTCTCCATAGTCTAGCAACCTTTTCTGGAGCCTCGCTTGGAAATGTGTACAATCAAAACGTCTCCTTTTCGGGCTACTCGTACCTTGTCATCACCGCAGGACCCACCTGCGAACTTAACGTCCTCTCGATCAGTACCAACGTGCCTGAGCCGGGGACATTCGTGATGGCCGGGATGGCGCTGATCGGGCTAGGCGTGGCATTACGCAAGGTCTGCAAGAGGTAGTGAGAGCGGACGTCCACTGATCGGAGCGGGCCACGAAGAGGCTTGCCCGATCATCGGGAGGGGCGAGAGCGAAGGCTATCCCGCCGCCGCCGCGGGATGCACGAAACAAAAGTGGAGTCCACGATCTCCCCGGCGTAGCGCCGGCGGTCTTTGCCGCCGGTGGGGTTGTCCGAAGTGGAACAAACCGGCGGCTAGACCGCCGACGCTGCCAGCACTCCGTGCGTACCCATACGCACGGATTCACTTGTTTGGGCCCGAGCTGTCCAGAGCTGTCCACTTCTATACCACGCATCCATCCGAGCCTCGGGTCCAAGGCCACTCCACGTGCTATAGTAATATTCCATGCCCAGTGATTATGTCCCCATCTTTATCTTTCTGCTCATTGCCATTCTCTTCCCCGTGGTGCTGATTGTCGCCGCCAGGCTCATACGCCCTTCCGCCCCGTTCCGCGCCAAGCTGGAGGCCTACGAATGCGGCATCAAGGCCGCTTCGGACTCGCGCGGGCGCTACACCGTGCGCTTTTACATCATTGCCATCTTGTTTGTAATCTTCGACGTAGAAACCATTTTCCTGTTCCCCTGGGCGGTCCGGTACCGCACCTTGGGTTGGTTTGGAGTGGCGGAGGTGGCGGTCTTCCTGGCCATCCTGATTGTCGGGTACATCTGGGCTTACAAGAAAGGGGCATTGGAGTGGGTCTGATGGTTCGCCGTTTCCTGGGCGCCGCGTTGGTCCCTCTGGGCTTCGCCACGCTCCTCCACGCCGCGCCGATGCTGCGCCTGGTGAACACTGCGGTGGTTCCCGTCCCCTTGCCCGCCGTCGTCAACGGAGGCACGCAGGTACAGGTACAGGTAGTGGAGGCCTACAACGCCGGGGATGGCTCGCTCTCCCTGGCGGGCAATCCCACGTCGTCGGTTTCATGGATTACTACCTCCTACGGGCCTTCCCGCGCCTGTACTACTACTACCGCCAGCGCCACGTGCATCCCGCTCCAGTTGACGCTGAACACTTCCACGCTGGCGGCCGGCACGTACACCGGCAGCGTGACCGTGAACGGCGCCGCCAACGTGGTCGACGCTCCCCAGACCATCACCGTGACCGTGCGCATCGGCGGCGTGGATCTGTATGTCGCGCCCGGCTCGTCGCGCGACGTTTCGTTCTCCACCCATGGGTCGTTAAATGGCAGCCCCAGCACGCAGGATGGCGGCCGCTGGCTCAGCCTGGCGATGGATGGCGTGGGCAGTTTCCTGTTCACATTTCCGTACCGCATACACCTGGCGCCGCAGGCCGGCATGGCGCCGGGGACGCCGTGCAACGGCGGCCTTGCGCAGTGCTACTACGGTTCCCTGGTCACCAGTTCCCTGGTCACCAGCAGTCCCAACTTCAATCCCGCCGACAACCAGACCATTCCCGTCACCATGCGGGTCACCACGCAGCCCATTGCGCAGCCGTCCGAGAACCCCGTTACGCGGCATCTCGCTCAGGGTGCCGCGCCGCTTTCCGTCGGGATCGCGCTTAGCAACCTGGGGCAGGGAAGCCTCACGACCGGAACCGTGACCGCGACCGGCGGCTCGTGGCTGACGGCCTCACCGTCTTCCGGCGGGGCGATGATCACGCTCGACCCTGGCGCACTGGCGCCGGGCCCTTACAGCGGTTCGGTGTCGATCGCTTCGAACGCCGTGAACGCCGTCAATGGGACCGTCAGCGTCCCCGTCAGTTTCCAGGTGGTCCCCAAGGGCGCGCCGCTCGCCAACTACAAGGGAGTGGTGGACAATGCCATTTTCGGCAGCGGAGACGCCGTGGCGCCCGGCGATATAGTGGATGTGTTTGGGGAGCAATTCCTGTTCGCCAACATCGCCTTCAGCCCTGGGGTGCCCCTGGCCACGCAAATCGCCGGCTCCTCGGTCCTGGTGAATGGGCGCGCCGCGCCGCTGTACTTCTCCAGCTACGGCCAGATTGCGTTCCAGGTCCCCCTCGAGACTGCCGTGGGAACGGCCCAGGTTCAGGTTCAGCGCGACGGGCTCTCCGGCAATACCGTGTCGGTTCAGGTGCTCGCCCGGGCGCCGCGCATTCTGGTGATTGTGAACTCGGATGGCAGTGTCCCCAACAGTGCGCATCCCGCGAAAGTGGGAGATACGCTGGTCATTTACTCCATCGGCCTCGGTCCCACAAATCCGGCGGCTTTAACCGGAGCGCCGGCCCCCGAGATCCCGCTGGCGAACCTCATCACCATGCCGACGGTCTACTTCGGCAGCGGCTTTATTGGGTCGATCGCAGTCACGCCGTCCTACTCCGGGCTGAGCCCGGACTCCGTCGGCCTTTACCAGGTGAACGCCACCGTTCCGGAGGGTGTTCGTAGCGGCTTGGTCAACGTGTCTCTCATTTTCCCCGACAGCGTCAGCAACACCGTCCAAGTCGCCATTCAGTAGGGGCCAGGCATGCCTGACCCTTGCCCCTCCGTCAAAACGTCCTCCATGCCCTGGTCCCAGGTCTACTTGTGCGTGAGCCTTACCACCATGGCAACGCTGCTGCTCGAGCTGTCGCTCACGCGCATCTTCTCGGTGGTCTTCTACTACCATTTTGCCTTCCTGGCGATCTCCATCGCGCTGTTCGGCCTGGGCGCGGGCGGCGTCTTCTCCTACGTGGTAGCCGGCTGGAAGGCGCCGCTGTTCTCCCGTCTGGGCCGTCTCAGCGCCATCAACAGCTTCCTGGTGCTGCTGGCCCTGGTGGTCATACTGGCGCAGAAGAACAACCCCTCCAATTGGGACCTGGCCCTGATTTACTTCACCACCGCGCTGCCGTTTTTTCTCTCCGGGACAGTTGTCTCGCTGGCCATCTCGGAGACCATCGAGCGCGTCAACCGCGTCTACTTTTGCGACCTTCTAGGCGCCGCCGGCGGGTGCCTGCTGCTCGTTCCCCTGCTCAACCAGTTCGGCGGTCCCAGCACCGTGGTCTGCGCGGCCATCATCTTTGCCACCGCGGCCGCCATCTGGTACAGCATGGCCGGATCGGTCGCCGGCCGCGGCGGCTCGGTGGCGCTGGCCCTGGCGCTGGTGGCCTTTCTCACCTACAACCAGCACCACCCGGTGATCGACATCAGCCACGCCAAGGGCCAGACCCTGGCCCACGAGTGGTTCGTCAAGTGGAACAACTTTTCGCGGGTGGCCATTGTCCACAAGGCCGATGAAGGCAGGGACACCATCTACATCGATGCCGATGCCTCCACCGCCATCGCCGATTTCGATTTCGACCACCTCACGCCGCGCGACCGCCATGACCTGCTCGAGCAAGGTCCCAGCCTTCCCTATGCCGTCCGGCCGGGGGCCAAGACTCTCATCATCGGACCCGGCGGCGGCTGGGACGTGGCGCGGGCGCTGGCTTCCGGCAGCCACGACATCACTGGAGTCGAGATCAATCCCATCATTGCCGCCACCATCATGCGCCAGCGCTTCCCCGGGCTCAGCCGCGGTCTCTACCTGCGCCCCGACGTCCGCATTTTCGTCGAGGACGGGCGCAGCTTCGTGCGCCGCAGCGCCGATCGGTACCAGGTCGTGCAGGCCACCCTGGTGGATACCTGGGCAGCCACCGCCGCCGGAGCCTTCGCGCTTTCCGAGAACAATCTCTATACCACCGACGCCTTTCGCGATTACCTCTCGCACCTCACTGAAGACGGCATGGTGGCGGTGACGCGCTGGGGCCTCGAGCCGCCGCGCGAGTCTCTGCGGCTGGTCTCGCTGGCCATGGAGGCGCTCAGCCAACTGGGTGAAGCCGGCGCCTGGCGCCATTTCATAGTTGGCCGCGAACCCGGCGCCGCGGGCTGGGCGCGCGACACCGTGCTGATCTCGCGCAAGCCTTTTAGCGAGGCCGATATCGGGCGCGCGCGCGCGTTGTTGTCGGCCGCCGGCATGGAGGCCCTCTACCTTCCCGGCCGCGACGCGCGCAATCCGTTCTACGACCTGCTCCACAGTCCCAATCCCGACGAATACGAGCGCAACTACACTTTCGACATCACCCCCGTCAGCGACAACCGCCCGTTCTTTTTCTACTCGGTGCAGCCGCGCGACTTGTGGACCTTCGTGCGCACCGCCTCGCACGACACCGCCGACTACAAGGTCAACAAAGCCGTGCCTCTGCTGTTCGGCCTGATGGGAGTGAGCCTGGTGGCCACCCTGCTGATCCTGCTGCTGCCGCCGCTGGTGTTGGGCACGCGGCTGCCGCGGCAGCGCGGCGTGCTCGGATTCCTGCTCTACTTCCTGTTCATCGGCGCCGGCTACATCCTGATCGAAGTGGGACTGATCCAGAAATTCGTGCTCTTTCTGGGACATCCGACCTATGCCTTGACCGTGGTGATCTTTTCGATGCTGGTTTCGAGCGGCGTGGGAAGCGCCTTGAGCCGGCGCGCGCTGGGGAAGAACGAAGGCCGCCTCATCAAAGTGCTGGGCTCGGTGGCGCTTCTGGCGGCGCTGCTGGCGCTCATCGCCTCCTGGTTGCTGGGGGCGCTGGTGTGGCTCCCCATGGCGTTGAAGATGGTTATTACGGTGCTGCTGATCGCGCCGCTAGGCCTCGTGATGGGCATGCCATTTCCCACCGGGCTCGGGCGGCTCGAGGAGTGGCACGCGCCTTCCGTCCGCTGGGCCTGGTCTCTGAATGCGGCCGCCAGCGTGCTGGGTTCGGTGGGCGCGCTGGTGTGCTCCATCTATCTCGGCCTCATCCAGACGTTGATCATCGGCGGCCTGTTCTACCTGGCGGCCCTGGCCGTAATTGCAAAAAGGGGTCAGACGCATTTTCCGGGTTCGGCGGGAAATGAGTCTGTCCCCTTTTTCACGCGAACTCCAGCACCACCAGCGTGATGTCGTCCGACTGCGGGGCCCCTTCGGTGAACTCCGTCACTCCCTCCTGAACGGCGTCGTGAACCGCCTGGCACCGTTCCCCGGCGTGCCCCGTCACAATCTCCCGCAGCCGCTTCTTGCCGAAGAATTCGCCGGCCGCATTCTGCGCCTCGGTCACGCCGTCGGTGTAAATGACGACCTTGTCGCCGGGCGCCAGCCGCTCCTCGGCCACCCCGAACTCGGCCGTCTCCACCAGCCCTACCGGCATACCGGTGGCCGCCAGCGTCGCGAGTTCGCCGCCCGCCCGCACTACGATCGGCGGGCAGTGCGCCGCGTTCACGTAGCTCAGCCGTCCGTCGAGCTCCAGCAGGCAATAGAACACCGTCGCGTACTTCTCGCCGCCGGTGCGGTCCATGAGGAACTGGTTCAGCCGCTCCATGCGGCGGCCCATGGCCTCCGGATGTTCGGACGCTGTAATCAGCGCGCCTTGCAGCAGCGAAGCCAGCAGCGCCGAGCTTACGCCCTTCCCCGAAACGTCCGCCACCACCGCGCACCAGCAATGCTTGTTCACCGGCGTCACGTCGAAGTAGTCGCCGCCTACCTCGTGCGACGCCACGCTGCTGCCGCTCGCTCGCAGCCATCCCTCGGAAGGCAGTTTCCCGGGCAGCAGGCTCTGCTGAATGGTCCGCGCCAGGCGCAGCTCTTCCTCCATCTGGTGCTTGGTCCGCTCCTCTTCCAGCAGGCGCGCGTTTTCGAGCACCGTCGAGGCCTCGATCGCCAGCGTCTGCAGCAGTTCCCTGTTCCCGCCCGCCAGGTCGGCCGCCCTCAGGCGCGAATCCATGTAGAGCACGCCCACGGTTTCGCTGCGCGTCGAAAGGACGCTGGTGGCTTCGCCCTGGCCCGTCCGGATGCGCACCAGCGGAACGCAGATCACGCTGCGCAGCTCCAGGTCCGCGACGCTCGCCTGCGGCCGCGTCTCGCCTTCGCCCAGGGGATCGAAGTTCATCGAGAGCAGCTCCCGCCGGTGTTCCAGCGCGCGGTGGATCACCTCGCGCGGCACCCGCAGATCGCTCGCGTGCAGAGCGCGCCCCCGCCGGTGACGGGCGATGCGGGTCTCCAGACCGCCGCCCGCGCGCAGCAGCAGGAAGCCGCGCTCGGCGCCCGTGATCGCCAGCGCCGTGTCCACCACCGACACCAGCACATCGTCCACCGAGAACGAGCTTTCGACCGTGCGCGCCAGGTCCAGAATGGCGCGCAGCTTGGCCAGGTTCCCGCCGGGCCCAGGGGGCGCCCCGGGCGCCGCGCCCGCTGTCTCGGCGCCGCCCACCTGCTCCATCAGCCGCTTCAGCTCCGCGCCGTCCAGCGCAAAGATAAGCTGGTAGGAATCCTGCGCGCCGAATTCGATCCTGTCGGAATTCCGCAGCGCCTGGCGGGTGATCCGTTTGCCGTTCACGTACGTGCCGTGAAGACTGCCGCAATCCTCGATGGCGTACTCGCCGTTCTCCGCCACGATGCGCGCGTGCGTGCGGGAGATGCGGCTGTCCCGGATAATGAGGTTGCTCTCGGGTTGCCGCCCAATGCCGAACGGCAGCGGGTCAATCGCCACGCGCGTGCGGTGTCCGTTCGGGTCGATCACCACCAGCGACGCCGGTTCCATTTCCATTCAGGTGCGCCGGGCCCGGAGGGCGCCCCGTCGACGCCGGGCAGGGGGCCCGGCTGGCTCTATGGGAAGAAGCCGCCGCTCTTCCAGTTCACGCGCCCGCAGCGTCTGGCAGTGCGCGCAATACCCGCCCACTTCCGTCCGCGCCAGCAGGACCTGGAAACCAAAGTGGATCTCGATCTGCTTCCGCAGGCGCTGCAGCGGCTCCCCGAAGAATTCCTCCACCCGGCCGCAACGCAGGCAGATGGCGTGCGCGTGCTCTTGCTTCAGACGCGTCTCGTAGTAGTGCTGGTCGCCCCCGTAGTGCATCAGGTCCAGCTCATCCACCAGGCCGCCGGTCTTGAGCATTTTCAGGGTGCGGTACACCGTCACCCGGTTGATCTTCGGATCTTTTTCTTTCGCCAGCTCGTACAACCGCTCGGCGTCCAGATGCGCGCCGGTCTTGTCGATCAACCCGAGCAGAATCTGCCGCTGGCGGGTGAGGCGGACGCCCCGCTCCTTCAACGATCTTTGAATCGCGTCGAGGGTCATATCGCCCGGGGGCCTCTCCAATTCTAGCAAAGGGACCGCGCCGGGCTGTAAGCTGGTTCTATGGTGGGGATCTTTTTGCTGGGTTTTCTGTTGGCGGCGCCCAGTCCGCCGGCGGCGATCACAATCGATTATCCCGAACAAGGGTCGATTTTTCCGCCCGAGATCACGCCCCCGACATTTCTTTGGCGCGATAGCGCGAAAGACGTCGCCGTCTGGCGGATCGACGTCTCGTTCGGCGCTGGCGCGGCGACCATTCACGCCACCTCCAAGGGCGAGCGCATGCGCATCGGCAAGCTCGATCCGGATTGCATCGCCGATACCAACCAGCCGCCGCCCCAACTGGCGGCGCATTCCTGGACGCCGGACGCTGAGACGTGGCAGGCCATCAAGCGGCATTCGGTCGCGGCCGCCGCCACCGTGACCATCAGCGGCTTTCGTGCTGACGCCCCGGATCGGGCCGTCTCCCGTGGAAGGGTCGCCATTCGCACTTCCAAGGACCCAGTGGGCGCGCCCATCTTCTATCGCGACGTGCCGCTGATGCCCTCGGAGCTGGAAAAAGGCGTCATCAAACCCCTGGCCGCCGAGGCCGTGCCCCTGGTCGCCTGGAGAGTCCGCAACGTGGGCGAAGCCCGCAGCCGGGTGGTCATGGAAAACCTGCCGGTGTGCGCCAACTGCCATTCCTTTTCCGCGGACGGCAGGACCATGGGCATGGATCTCGATGGCCTTCAGGGCAACCGGGGGATGTACATCCTGGCGCAGGTCGCGCCCGAGATGGCCGTCCGCAAGCCGGACGTGATTCAGTGGAGTTCGCCCGAAGGCAAGCTGAAAGGCAGCGTCCGCATCGGTTTCATGTCGCAGGTCTCCCCGGATGGGCGGTACGTGGTCACCACGGTCAACCCGGCCGGGGTGCCGGCCGCCTCCGCCGAGCCTCCCAGCAACTATTACGTGGCCAATTTCAAGGACTACCGCTTCCTCCAGGTCTTCTATCCCACCCGCGGGATTCTGAGTTGGTACAGCCGCCAAACGGGAGTGCTGCGGCCGCTCGCCGGCGCCGGCGACCCGCGCTTTGTGCAACTGGGCGCCGTGTGGAGCCCCGACGGCCGGTACCTGGTATTTGCCCGCGCTGAGGCCACCGACCCCAATCCGCCCGGTGTGCCGCTGGCGAAATTCGCCAACGACCCCAACGAGCTCCAAATCCGGTATGACCTCTACCGCATTCCGTTCCGCAACGGTGAGGGAGGTGTGCCGGAGCCGATCGCCGGCGCCTCGCGCAACGGCATGAGCAATACCTTTCCCAAGGTGTCTCCCGATGGCCGATGGATCGTGTTCGTCCAGTGCCGCAACGGCGAGCTCATGCGTCCCGACAGCCAGTTGTACATGATTCCCGCGGAGGGCGGGCCGGCGCGGCGTATGCGCTGCAACACGCTTCTGATGAATTCGTGGCACAGCTTTTCGCCCAACGGCCGCTGGCTGGTGTTTTCCTCCAAGGCCAGGTCGCCCTACACGCAGATGTACCTCACGCACATCGACACGGACGGCAACGACAGCCCGCCCATTTTGATCGACAACTCGACCGCCGCCAACCGCGCTGTGAACATTCCGGAGTTTGTGAACATCCCGCCCGATGGCTTGCGGCAAATCGGCGGCCCGGTCATCGACTATTACAAGCTGTTCAACAGCGCGGCCTATCTGCAGAGGACCGGATCGTACGAGGCGTCCGCCGCCAAGTGGAGGAAAGTTCTGGAGCTGAGCCCCGATGACGAACTCGCCCACCGCAACCTGGGAACCGTGCTGCTCATGACGGGCCACCGCGAGGAATCCGCGGCGCATTTCCGGAAAGCGTCCGAGATCAAGCTCCGCGCGGCCGTCGAAGCCGATCCCGCCTCCGCGCGGGCATTCAACGATCTCGGCGTGCTTCTGGTCCAAACCGGGCGCGTCGAGGAAGCCGCGGCGCAGTTCGAGAAAGCCGCCGCGCTGAAGCCGGATTTCGCCGCCGCGCGCGCCAACCTGGGCGCCGCGCTGGCCAAGCTGGGCAGGCTGGACGAGGCGCTCGTTCAACTGCGCCAGGCGCTTGCGTCGGACTCCCGCTATGCGCCCGCGCACTACCATCTGGGTTCGGTTCTGAGCCGGCGGGGTGACGCCGAGGGCGCCATCCGGGAATGGCGTAGCGCACTCTCAATCGACCCGAAATACGCGGAGGCCCATGTCAGCCTGGGCGACGCGCTCTACGCGCAAGGGCGGACGGCGGAGGCCCTGGCGCACTGGCGCGACGGTCTCCAACTGCAACCCAACGACCCGCCCGCGCTGCGCCGCGTCGCCTGGGTCCTGGCCACCTCGCCCGATGCCGCCATCCGCGACGGCCCCGAGGCCCTGGCGTTCGCGGTGCGGGCGATGGAACTCTCCGGCGGAAACGACGCGCAGGTGCTGGACACGCTCGCCGCCGCCTACGCCGAGAAGGGGCAGTTCGCCGACGCGGCCCTGACCGCGCGCCGGGCCCAGGCTCGGGCCGCGCAAGAGAACCAGCCCGCCCTGGCCCGCGACATCGGCGTCAGAATCGCGTTGTACGAAGCCGGCGAGCCGTTTCGCGACCGCGCTGCCGCCGCCGTTCGCCCGTGAACATTTATCGGCATCCGGCCTGCCATTCAATGCGCGATCAGCACTCACCTCAAGCTGCCGTGCGACCTTAGGGACTGTAACGAAAGAAAGTATGCAGAATCCCAATGCCGCCTGGGATGCAGCGTGTAGTTCCAGTCTCCGTGGAACTTGTCACGGCGGAGATCAATCTCCGCTACTTCGCGATCTGACACCTTGACGCCCGGAGGGTAGATGTCGGTGTCCAACTC
>JBEKSR010000040.1:0-34801 GCA_049516835.1 Bryobacteraceae bacterium
ATTATGCCACCGTAACGGTATCATCCCAGCATCCGACGATGAGTTGATCGTCGCGCCGGCCTCGATCCGCCGCGATTGGGGCTCACGCGGTATCTCAGCCCAGCCAATTCTTTCTCACGTCCTGCGTCTCGGCGGTGGAAAGTCTTTGCGCTTCCGGACGGACTGCGGGCTGGCTGCCCCGACACGTTGGCCGGGAGCGGAGGCGTTCATAATAGAAGCAGTGCCGCCGCTGACGTTTATCCAAGCCCGCGAGACCGTTCTCACGACCGTACGCGCGGCGCGCGCGGCCCCCGCCACCGAAGAGGCCGGCTTGGAAGCCGCCGCCGGGCGCGTGCTAGCCGAAAACATCGCCGCCGACCGCGACGTCCCCGCCACGGCCCGCTCGGTTCGCGACGGTTATGCGGTGCGCGCTAGCGACCTGCCCGGCGAGCTGGAGGTCATCGGCGAGGTGCGCGCCGGCGAGCGCTTCGCGGGCGTAGTTGGCCCCGGCCAGGCGGTCGAGATTATGACCGGCGCGCCCGTTCCCGCGGGCGCCGATGCCGTCATCATGATCGAGCACACGGTCCGCGAGAACGGCCGCGTCCGCATCGGCCTTTCCGCCGAGCCGCGCCAGTTCATCAATCCCCAGGGCTCGGAAGCGGCAGCCCACGAAGTCGTTTTGCACGCCGGCAAGCGCCTGGACTACAGCGACGCCGCCATGCTGGCCGCCTTCGGCCGCACGAACGTCAAGGTTTACCGGAGGCCGGTTGCCGCCATCGTCGCCACGGGCGACGAAATCGTCGAAGTGCGCCAGGTCCCCGACGAATTCCAGATTCGCAACTCCAACGTCTACTCCCTGGCCGCGCAGGTGGCGCGCGCCGGCGGTATCCCGCAAGTCCTGCCGGTGGCGCGCGACAACCCCGGACACACCCGCGAAATTATCGAGCGGGGGCTGGCCGCCGATCTCCTGCTCATTTCCGGCGGCGTCTCCGCGGGCAAATACGACATCGTCGAGCCAGTGCTCGCCGGCCTGGGCGCCGAGTTCTTTTTCGACCGCGTGCTCATCCAGCCCGGCCAGCCGCTGGTCTTCGGCCGCGCGCGCGAGCGGTTCTTCTTCGGCCTGCCGGGGAACCCCTCCTCGACCATGGTGACGTTCGAAATCCTGGCGCGCGCCGCCCTCGATCTGCTCTCCGGCCAGGAGGAGATTTCGCTCCACATGCCCTTGGCGCGTCTCACTCGCGAGTTCCATTGCAAGACCGGGATCACGCGCTTCCTCCCCGCGCGGTTGAGCGCCGATGGCGCGGAGATCACGCCGGTCCGGTGGAGCGGTTCCGGCGACATGCCCGCGCTCACGCGCGCCAACGCCTTCCTGGTGACCGATCCCGGCCGCGGGGAATACCCGCGCGGCGAGCTCATCCGGGTGCTGCTCAAATGAAGAAACTCTCGCACTACGATTCCGCCGGAAGCCCGCGCATGGTGGACGTTTCCGCCAAGAGACAAACGCGCCGCACGGCGCGCGCGCACGCCTTTGTGCGGATCGCGCCGGCCACGCTCAAGGAATTGCCCCGCAATCCCAAGGGGAATCCGCTGGAGATCGCGCGCATCGCCGGCATCGCCGCCGCCAAGCGCGCTTGCGAGCTGATTCCGCTGTGCCATCCGCTGATGCTCACCCACGCGGACGTCCAGGCTACCGTGGAAAAGAGAGGCGTGCGCATCATTGCCACGGCCGCCACCACCGGGCCGACCGGCGTCGAAATGGAAGCGCTCACGGCCGCTGCGGTGGCCGCGCTCACGGTCTACGACATGCTCAAGGCGCTCGACAAATCCATCCAGATCCAGGATCTCTACCTGCTCGAAAAGACCGGCGGAAAGAGCGGGGACTTCCGCCGCAAGAGGGATCATGACTAGCGCCGCGGTGCTGACCATCAGCGATTCCGTGAGCGCCGGCGCGCGCGCCGACCGTTCCGGCCCCGCCGTGCGTGAACGGTTGGAACAACTGGGCTGGAGCGTCTCAGTCATGGAAGCGATTCCCGACGAGATCTCCGAGATCAGCGCCCGCCTGGCCACCCTGGCGGACGGCGGCCAGGTCTCCGCCATCTTCACTACCGGCGGCACCGGCGTGGCCCCACGCGATGTCACGCCGGAAGCCACGCGGGCCGTGATCGACCGCGAAATCCCCGGCTTGGGAGAACTTATGCGCGCCTGCGGCCGCCAGGCCACACCCCTGGCCGTGCTTTCCCGGTCGGTCGCCGGCACGCGCGGGCGGGTCCTGATTGTCAACCTGCCCGGATCGCCCAAAGGCGCGGTCGAGTCTCTGGATGCTATTGTGGAATTGGTGCCCCACGTGCTGGAGCTGCTCAGAGGGCGGACCGAGCACACACCCGCGAGGCAGGATTAGCATGCGTCGATTTCTCTTGTGGATGCTTCTTTGTGGATGGCTTGTGGCGCCGCCCAACCGCGCGCAGCAACCGCAGCAACCCGAGGAGCAGCCGACCGTCAGGATCGGCGTCACCGTCGAAAACGTAGTGGCGCCCGTCCTGGTCTTCGATAAAAACGGGTCGTATGTCAACAACATCCGGCCCGATCAGTTTCACTTGTACGACAACACCAAAGAGCAGAACATCTCCGTGGACGTTGTGTATCAGCCCATTTCGCTGGTCATCGCCATTCAGGCGAATTCCCACGTGGAACAGTTGCTGCCGCACGTCCAGAAGATCGGCAACCTGATCAAACCGTTGTTGATCGGCGACCAGGGGGAGGCGGCCATCATCGCCTACGATGCGCGCATCCGCGTCCTGCAGGACTTCACTTCCGACGCCGACAAGATTACGCAGCAGGTCAAGAAGATCTACCCGGGCAGCACGTCCAACCGGTTGATCGACGCCGTGGTCGAGGGCACCCGCATGTTGAGCACGCGCCCCAAGAACCGCCGGCGCATCCTGATGGCGATCGGCGAAACGCGCGACGTGGGCAGTGAGGGCCGCTCGCGGGAAGCTCTGCTCGGATTGCAGTTCGCCAACGTGTTGTTCTATGGCGTGGACATGTCGCGCTTCATGAACGTGCTGACGGCTCCGCAACCGGTCCCGCGTTCGGACAACCTGCCGCCGGCCATGCATCCGATGGCGCCCGGCGTACCGGCCACGCCCACCACCGTGGCGCAGACTTACGGCCTAAACGGCGGCACTGCGGAGTTCATCCCCTTGATGGTGGAAGTATTCAAGGACGTCAAAGCCATCTTCAAGGACAACCCCATCGAAGTTTTCACCAAGGGAACCGGCGGCAGCGAATTCGGCTTTCACGGCCTGCACAGCCTGGAAGAGGCCATCCAGAAGGCCGGCGAAGAATTGCACAGCCAGTACACCATCAGCTACAACCCCAACAACAAGGATGAAGGCGGCTTCCACCACATCATTGTGCAAGTCGGCGGCCACCCCGAAGTCACAAGGGTCCAGACGCGGCCGGGGTACTGGCTGGCGCCGAAGTAGCGGCGGGCGCGGCTCCCCTACCGCACCTCGCGGGGCACCATGATGAGTTTTCCTTTGTCATCGGGCTCGAAGCGCAACTGCGTGACTCTGTTGCCGCGAACTGTGTAGAGGCCGTGAGAAGTGCCGCAATAGAGCGTGTCCCCGAGACGGTCGATGGTGTGGATGTAATCCGCCGCGGCATACTTCGCGACCGCGCCGGTCGTTATGTTGTAGCGGAGCAGGCCCGCGCCGTAGTCGGCGCCCTCGGGACGGCGCATCAGGCCGACCCAAAGGTCGTCGCCATCGAGCAGGATGGCCGATCCGGACCATGGTGCGATTTCCGGAAGGTACCTCATGTCGTACTTGCGCGTCGAGATATCGAAGGAGCCTATGGCCCCGACGCCGGAGACGCCCTCACCGTCGTAAAACGTATTCGCGAACCAGATCTTATTGCCATCGAGAACGAAGGGACCGATGTCGTTGTCGATTTCGCCGCCGGCTGGCTTGTCCGGAAGAACCTTGCGGTACAGCGCGATGGTTGGAATCGGCACCGGATAGAACTGCTTGCTCCCCGACTTGCCGATGACGTCGATGCCACCCGAGGGCTGGTGGGGCTGGCCCGGCGGCGTCTTGTTCTCGATGAATACGGACTGGCCATCTGCTGTCACGAGCGGCGCTGGTTCCCCGGCATAGTCCGGCGGAGCCGGAGCGTCCATGATTCTGTATGCGGGTACCGCATCCGCCGCGCCGGGTTCGATGATGATCGTCGCATAACGCTCGGTCCAGCCCTCGTAAACCTGACCGGATCGACCGAACGAAGCGGTGTAGCGCAGCTTGCCGTTCCGACGTTCCGAAGAGGTGAGGGCGAGGATTCCGTAGCGAATCTTCAGCGGTGGTTTTTGACTTGCGAGATCGTAAATGTACTTGATACTGCCGTGGTAGTAGCCGTAATCCGAATAGAAGTGCAGGTAAGCGGCGTGCGCGGTCGCCCACTCCAGGGTCGGGCAGACGGCTGTGCTGCTCAGAGGATACGTGTCGAGCACCAGTCGGACCTGATTGGTTTTTCCCGACACTACGAAGATCCCGATCTGCGTCAGCCCACGCCCAGGTACGGGTACACGCTGGGGAATGCCGGGCCGGAGTTCAGTGGGTTCAGCCTCGACCACCATCACCGAATACACAGCATCCACCGCCTTCTTGGCCACGACGGAAAACCAGTCGAGCGAGGCGTCTGCCTTTCCCAGCGCATCTTGAACGGCGCGCAGGTCTTCTTTCTGCAGATCCGACGGCTGGCCGGCACAAGAGATGATCGCCAGACAGAGCAGCGACACCAGTCGCACAACGCGCTTCGCGGCCCACCTTGAACCAGTCCTACCCGCGCGGCAACTGGGGGATATTCTTGAAATGTCTGTCACGTGTGATCAGGAGCAGGTCGTGTTGCAGCGCGAGGGCGGCGATCCAGAGATCATTGTCGGGGACCGGCGTGCCGGCGCGCTTGAGTTGAACAAACAAACGGGCGTAGTGCTCAGCCGTCTCCCGATCCGGGAGCAGAACCCCAACCGTAGTCTTGGAGAGCAGCTTTCGCAGTAAGATCTCATTCCGATGCCGTTCGGTCCCCCCTAAGAACCCAGCCTTGATCTCCGCCAGAACTACGAGCGGAATCCAGACTTCGTCACAAAGCCCGAGCCGTTCCGCCAGAGCGGCGTCTCCCTGAAAAAGATCGGTCAGCCGGTTGGTGTCGAGCGCGACTCTCACTTCCACTTGTCCCGATCAATCCGGCGCTGCGCGGCCAGGATCTCGTCGAAGGCGGGATCCGGGGCCCACCCGCCCGCGAGGTCGGAGAAGTCCGCTTTCGGTTGGCCGCCGATGGCTGCCACGGTCAGTTCTTCGAGAATCACCCGATTGAGGCTCTGCTTCCGCCGCGCCGCCTTCTGGCGGAGGACACGATCCACCTCCGGCGGAATGCCGCGAATCGTGTATTGAACCGGCGCCTGCTGCTTCATGCCTACATGGTAGCACAAAGTGCAGGCAGCTTAGTACCCCGATTCAGAATGGCGGTGACCCATTCCGAATGCTTGGTACAGCCTGGTGCCGCCTGCCCTCGCCGACGTCCCGCGCAGCGGGACGCGGCGAGCTTCGCTCGGCCGCGGGCAGGCGGCACCGCCTGCCCCACCACCACAGGATACGCAACCATACTTGCGAAATCGTGTACTTAATCGTCGCCCGAAATCCGCGCCAGGCTCTCCGCCGCCGTGCCGTTGGCCACCTCGGCGGCCTCTTCCGCGGTGAAAGTCTCCACCTTGGCGGAGATATTCATGGAACAGAACTTGGGGCCGCACATCGAGCAGAAGTGCGCATCCTTGAAGCCGTCGTCGGGCAGCGTTTCGTCGTGCATGGCGCGCGCGGTCTCGGGGTCGAGCGAGAGATCGAACTGGCGGTTCCAGTCGAAGCGGTAGCGCGCGCGGGAAAGCTCGTCGTCGCGATCGCGCGCCCCGGGGCGATGGCGCGCGATGTCGGCCGCGTGGGCCGCAATCTTGTAGGCGATGATCCCCGCCTTCACGTCGTCGCGGTTGGGCAGGCCCAGGTGCTCCTTGGGCGTCACGTAGCACAGCATGGACGCGCCGTACCAGCCGATCATGGCCGCCCCGATCGCCGAAGTGATGTGGTCGTAACCCGGCGCGATGTCGGTGACCAGCGGCCCCAGCGTGTAGAACGGGGCCTCGTAGCACATCTCCTCTTCCTTGCGGACCTGCATCTCGATCTGGTCCATGGGAATGTGGCCGGGACCCTCGATCATCACCTGCACGTCGTATTCCCAGGCCTTCCTGGTGAGCTCGCCCAGGGTTTCGAGTTCGGCGAACTGGGCCTCGTCGCTCGAGTCGGCCACGCTGCCGGGACGCAGCCCGTCCCCCAGCGAGAAGCACACGTCGTACTTCTGGAAGATCTTGCAGATGTCTTCGAAGCACTCGTAGAGCATGTTCTGCCGGTGGTTCTTGACCATCCACTCGGCCAGGATGGAGCCACCGCGACTGACAATGCCGGTGATGCGCCTGGTGGTGAGCGGAATGTGCTGGACCAGGACGCCCGCGTGGATGGTCATGTAGTCCACGCCCTGCTCGGCCTGCTCCTCGATGACGTCCAGCATCACCCGCGCGCTGAGGTCCTCGACGCGCCGCACGCGCGAGAGCGCCTCGTAAATCGGCACCGTGCCGATGGGCACGCGCGAAGCGTCGAGGAGGGCCTGGCGGATAGCCGGTATGTCGCCGCCGGTGGAGAGGTCCATCACCGTATCGGCGCCGTACTTCACCGAGTAGCGCAGCTTCTCCAGCTCCTCTTCGACGTTGGACGTGACGGCGGAATTCCCGATATTGGAATTGATCTTGCACGTGGAAGCGATACCGATGCACATCGGCTCCAGGTTCGGGTGGTTCACGTTGGCCGGGATGATCATTCGGCCGCGGCCCACTTCGGAGCGAACCAACTCGGGAGACAGATTTTCCCGCCGCGCGATGTGACGCATCTCCTCCGTGACAATGCCCTGGCGGGCGTAGTGCATCTGCGTGCGAATCTTGTCGTTCTTACGTTTGGCAACCCACTCTGTGCGCATGATGGCTCCTGGTGGCTGCGGGCGGATTTCCATAACGGAACCCGCCCGCACCGGGTGCTAATGGGCCGGGCATGCCCGGCCCGCTGCTAACACTTCTTCTTCTTTGGTTTTTTGACTTCCTTTTTGGGACTTTTGTCCTTAGCCACAGGAATCCTCCCTTACGCACATGATTATACCTATAGCGCTGGCCGTCTTGCGGGCGGTGGGGTCGTCGGGAATGGAACACACCGGGAGGCAAGACCGCCGGCGCGACAGAACAGCAGACCGTCTACTTCCGGCCTTTGCCCTTACCCTTGGCCTTGGGCTTGGCCTTGGCCTTGGGCGCCGCTTCCACGATGGGGCCGGCAAGCGCGGCGGCTTCGGCGATGGCTTCGTCGGGGCTGACCGTCCTGAGGACCTCCTGAAACAGGGCAGCCTTGCGGAGATCCCCTTTGGACGGCGGCACCTGCTCGTGACGGTAGTCGTGATCGCTGTGGCAGGTCCGGCAGCGTACTTTGGCCGGTTCGCGGTTCAACACGGAAACCACCGCGTGGTTCATGATGCGCTTACAGCGCACGCAATAATCGTCGATGATGTCGCCCAGGCGGTATTCGGACATGCGGGCCTCCTAACTGGGGGTGGACTGGCCGGCGGGTTCCGGTTCCGGCTGCTTGGGCTCGGGAAGCGCCCACTGGGCCGGCTCGAAACCCACGTACTTGCAAATGCGCAACTGGCCGGCTTCGGTCTCCACCAAATCGCCTACCGCCAGCGGGTCTCCCGATTCCCGCAGGCCCCGCCACGCGTCGTATTCGTTCAGCGCCTCCACCTGGCCGCGCTGTTCGTAGTCCCTGGGTTTGACCGAGGCGCAACCGGCGACGTGCGGCGCCCAGCGGAACTGCTGCCGTGGCGAATCCTTCATGCGGTAGATCCGATAGAGCGGCATAGCTCTACATTGTAATCGAAGTCGCGTGGGACAGACCATCGCGCTTTGGTGGTCTGTCAACCTCCACCGATTAGGCTATTGCCTCCTCAACCAGAACCGCGGAAGTGGAATCACTTCATTCACGCGTGCGCGGTAGTCGAGATACGCTTGGCCGAATCGCCGCTCCAGGTATTCGTCCTCGCGGTGGATCAACAGCTTAAAGACGGTGTAGGCCACCAGCGGCATCAGAAGCAGCGGCCAGGACCGGGTGAGCAAGGCGATCCCCGGCAGATTCAGCACAATCATCGCCGAGTAGATGGGGTGCCGGACCAGGCCAAACACGCCTGAAGTGACCAACTCATCGCGGTTGTAAGCCCGCCTCACCGTGATCGCGGCTGTCAACCACATGGGCACACCTAGCGCCAGGAGAATCGCGCCCGCCGTCGCGAAGACGGCATAGGGAGGCCATCGCAACAGGCAGGCGTCGGGCCAGGCGGAGGTCGCGGCCCCGGCCACGATTCCATACGCCACAGTTGGCAAGAACGTCCTGGGGCCAACACCAAAGAAACTCAGTCGCTTTTCCATGATTCAACTCCGAATTACCGCTTCAAGACAGTCTAACACCACGCTTTCCGGGGAGAGCGCAGCTCCTGTGGACCGTCTTGTTTTCCCCGGGAATCAGCTCTGGATCAGTTTAGAGGCACTCCCGAGATCCGCTTATAGGTGGCGAATCCCACCGGATTACCGAATGCACCGACCAAGGGGTGTTCCACGATGAGGTCCCCGTTGTCCAGGATCACCCAAGTCATGACAGCCTGTCCGCCTTCCATGGCTGCCGCGCAAGCAATCGCGCTCTGGCCCGCTCAATCCGTTAAGTGAACAGAACTGCTCCCAGACGTCCCAAATCCGACCTCGACGCGGAGGCCCTGCGCGCCGCTTACCGGTCGATCACCGCACCCCGCAGCCAAACACCGCCTCCCCGGTTAAGATAGTGATGGAGACGAACGTTGAAGAAGCTGCTGTTTTTGCTGCTGCTGGTGGTCGCGGCCGTGATTGGCTGGGGGGTCTTTCGGAAGAATGCTCCGCCCCAGGTGAATTTCACGCGGGTCAAGCGGGGAACTCTGGTGAGCACGCTCTCCACCAACGGCAAGGCCGAGCCGTTCGAATGGCAGGCGGTGCACGCGGAAACCGCCGGCCTGGTGAGCCAGGTCGCGGTGCGGGAAGGCGAGCGCGTGGCCAAGGGCGCGGTGCTGGCCGCGATTGCCGATCCCTCGCTCGAAGCCGATGTGGCCGCCGGCGAGGCCAAGGTAGCGGAGGCGCGCGCCAACCTGGCGGCGCTGGAAGCGGGCGGCAAGCCGGCGGAGCTGGCCGGCATCGAAAACAACCTGGCGCGCGCGCGTTTCGACCTCGAGCAGCACCAGAAGGAATACGGCGCGTTGCGGCGGCTGGCGGAAAAACAGGCCGCCGTGCCCCTGGACGTGGAGGCCGCGCAAAATAAGGTACGGCAATCCGAAATCGAAATCGAAGGCCTCGAAAACCGGCGCAAGTCGCTGGTGGACCGCACCGAGGTGGCGGCGGCCCGCGCGCGCTTGCAGGATGTCGAAGTGGCCTTGAACCTGGCGCGGCAGCGCGCCGGGCTGAACATGCTCCTGGCGCCCATGGCCGGTGAGATCTACGGCCTCGCGGTGCGCCCGGGCGCGTATCTGAGCGTGGGAGACACGGCGGCCAACGTCGGCCGGCTCGACCGGCTGCGCGTGCGCGTGTACGTGGATGAGCCGGAGCTGGGGCGCGTGGCGGAGGGCCAGCCGGTGACCATTACCTGGGACGCTCTGCCCGGCAAGCAGTGGCATGGAACAGTGGAGCGGAAGCCGGCTTCGATTCAGGGGCTGGGCTCGCGGCAGGTCGGCGAAGTAATTTGCTCCATCGAGAATCCCGGCCGCGAATTGATTCCGGGCGCCAACGTGAACGCGGAAATCCGCACGGCGGTGGTGGAGGGCGCGCTGGTGGTCCCCAAAGAGACCTTGCGCCACGATGCGCAGGGCGACTACGTGTTCGTGCTGAACGGCGACACCGTCGCCCGCCGCCCCGTGAAGAAGGGGGCATCGAGCGTCACCGAGATCCAAGTGGTCGAGGGGCTAGCGGATGGCGATGCCGTGGCGCTGCCCTCCAACGTTCCGCTGAAGCCCGGCGACCGCGTGGCCGCGGCGATGTAGAATAGCAGCTTCATGTCCCCAAATGGTTCTTCCTCGGGCGCTCCCACCGGCCAGGCCAAGTATGCCTGGTACAAGGATCTCAACCGTTACCACTGGTTCGTGTTGAGCGTCGCCATCATGGGCTGGATGTTCGACACCATGGCCCAGCAACTGTTCAACCTGGCCCGCAAGCCGGCCATCCGCGAGCTGCTCGGCGGCCGGTCGAGCGATGCCACGGTCTCCGAGCAGGCCGGTTACGCCACCATGGTCTTCATGATCGGCTGGGCCCTGGGCGGGGTCCTGTTCGGCATCCTGGGCGACCGCCTGGGGCGCGCCAAGACCATGATCATGACCATCCTCTGCTATTCCATCTTCACGGGTCTGAGCGTGCTCTCCACGGGCGTCTGGGACTTCAACCTTTACCGTTTTCTGTGCGGGCTGGGCGTCGGCGGGCAGTTCGCCGTGGGCGTGGCGCTGGTGGCCGAGGTGGTCCCCGAACGGGCGCGCCCGCACGCCCTGGGAATGGTGCAGGCGTTCTCGGCGTTGGGCAACATGATGGCCGCGCTGGCGGGTATCCTGCTCGGGCAATTGGAGACCTCCGGCGCCATCGTGGGAGCGTGGCGCTACATGTTTCTCGCCGGCGCACTGCCGGCGCCGCTGGCGCTGCTGGTCTTCAAGAAGTTGAAGGAACCCGAACAATGGCTCAAGGCCCGCGCCGAAAAGAAACGCATGGGCTCGGTCGGCGAGCTTTTCTCCACCCCGCGCTGGCGCCGCAATGCGATTGTCGGCTTCCTGCTGGCCTTCGCCGGCGTGGTGGGGCTGTGGGGCATCGCATTCTTCAGCTACGACCTGCTGCGCCCCGTGCTCGAGCAGACTTTTCGCGCGCAAGGCCTCACCGGCGCCGAGCTGGCCGGCAAGACCACCACCTGGATCGGCGTCACCTCGCTGCTCCAGAACCTGGGGGGATTCCTCGGCGTGTACGCCTTCACCTGGCTGACGCAGCGCACCGGCCGCAAGCCGGCGTTCGCGATCAGCTTTCTGGCCGCCATGGGGATGACCGCTTACACCTTCTGGAACCTGAAGAACATCAGCGACATTTTCTGGATGATCCCGCTCATGGGCTTCGCGCAGCTCGCGCTGTTTGGCGGCTACGCCATTTACCTGCCCGAGCTCTTCCCCACGCGTCTGCGCAGCACCGGCACGAGCTTCTGCTATAACGTCGGGCGCTTCGCCGCGGCGGCCGGACCGCTCACGCTCGGCCTGCTGACCAGCCGCGTCTTCGCCGGGCATGCCGAACCCATGCGCTACGCGGGCGTCACCATGTGCCTGGTGTTCCTGGTGGGGCTGGCGGCGTTGCCCTTCGCGCCGGAGACCAAGGGGCAGCCGTTGCCGGAGTAGATTCGCTCCCGGAACACGCCATCCCATAACCGGACAGTCACGTCCGCAACCCAACAGGAGGTGCGCGAATTGAAAATGGCAGGCATGCAGTTTCTTGTAGTCTGGGCAGGCTAAAGCGTACCCCACCCTGCCATTTGTCTTCCCGAGCCAACGGCACGCAACGTGCTGAAGATCATCAGTATATGTTCCTCCGCGACTTCTTTCTCGCCTGGCGGAAGCTGGTCCGCCGTCCGGGAGCGGCCCTGCTGGCCATCGTCTCGCTCGCCTTGGCTATCGGGTTCAGCACCGCGGCATTCAGCGTGATCGATGCCTATTACTGGCGCGCGCTTCCCGTGAGGGACCCCGGCCGGCTGGCCGAAGCCATGGTGCGCGACCGCGAAGGACGCCTCGACGGGCTTAATTGGGCGGAGTTTCAAGCCATTCAGCAACAGGCGCGCACGCTGGATGGAATCATGATGCAGAATCGCGTGGGCCCGGTGGTGAAGCTGCCTGGCCGCGACGATTTCCCCATTACCGCCGGCGTCTCGGACAACTTCTTCGATGTGCTGGGTGTGCAGGCGGCCATGGGGCGGGTGTTTCATGCCAAGGCGGGCGCTGATGACCAACTGGTCCTCACCGACCGCTATTGGAGAACCGCATTCGGCGGCGACCCCGCAATTTGCGGCCGCACCGTGCCGGTACGCGGGGCGGCGCTGGTAGTCATCGGAGTCCTGCCCCCGGGCTTCTCGGGAACGATGCGCGGGATCGCCGTCGACCTGTTCGTGCCTCACCAAGCCATGTTTGGCTCGCTGCGGATGGCCTCGCCCGTGGCTGCCAGGGATACGCAGTGGGAGCCCCTGATCCGCGTGAAGCCCGGCGTAACCCTTGAAACCGCGCGCCTCGACATGGACCAGGTGCTGCGCCAACGCGAAGCCGCGGGACTCGCCCACGAGCCTGGGCGAACGGCGGCCGTTTTCTCGTTCACCCGGCCGGAGGTCAAGCCCGAAACCACGCCTGGTGACGTTTTCCCGTGGATCGTTCTCTTAGTTTTGGCCATTGCCGCGGCCAATTTCGCCGGTCTGCGGTTGATTGAGAACCAGGCACGCAGGCGCGAGACGGGCATCCGCCTGGCGCTGGGCGCGGGGCGCGCGGCCTTGCTGCGCCAGCACCTCTCGGAAAGTCTGCTTCTGGCGGGAGCCGGCACCGCGCTGGGATTGCTCCTGGCGGCCTGGCTGATCGATTTCGCTCCGGCGGTGCTTTACGCCGGCCAGCGGTACCGCGAGTATTACATTCGTCTGGACGCGCGTGTGTTCGCCTTCAGCGCGGGCGCCATGTTGCTGGTGGCGGCCGTGGGGGCGCTTATTCCGCTGCGCGACGTGTGGAAGGCCGGGGTCATGCCCGCATTGCAGGCGGTTTCCTCGCCATCGGCCAACCGCTGGCTGGCCGCGCTGGTGGTGGTGCAGATGGCCCTCATCACCGCGGTGGCCGATTCGGCGGGGCTGTTGTGGCGCAGTCTGGAAAACGTGGCCGCGGTTCGCCCCGCCATGGACCCGGACCGCAAGCTGCTGATCGTGGCCGGCTTCTGGAGCACCAGCGGCCCGATGGCAACTCGTTCCGATCACCTGGCCGGCGAGTTGAGCACGCTTCCCGGCGTGGTGCGGGTGGCTTACTGCCGCAGAGTGATGCTTTGGGGGTCGGAGGGCGGCCAGCGGGTCGCTTTTGAACGCCCCGGCCAGCCCAAGATCACCTTCCGCTTCAACCAGGTAAGCCCGAGCTATTTCGCAACCACGGGAGCGCGCGTTCTCAGGGGCCGTACGTTTTCCGAAGGCGATGGCCCGGATTCCACCCTGGTGGCGATGGTGAGCGAGGCCTTCGTTCGCCAGTTCCTCCCAACCCAGGAGCCATTGGGAGCCTGGGTGCGGCTTGACGGGAAGGACCGGCAGATTGTCGGCATCGTCGAAGACGGGCCTTCCGGGTACCTCAAAGAAGCCATCGAGCCATTTGTCTATTTCCCGTTCGCACAACGGCCGTACGGCGGGGTCACCTATTTCCTCGAAACCGCCCGCGACGCGGGGCGCATCACGGCGCCGGCCCGGGAGCGTATCCGCAAAGCCGATGCGGCCTTCGTGGTGCGTGACTTCCTCACCCTGTCGCAACACATGCGCCGCCAGCGAAGTGAAGAGGAACTGGCCGCGGACATCAGCGGCGGCATGGCGCTTTTGTGCATCGTGCTGGCCGCGGCGGGACTCTTTGGCGTGACGCTCTACGCCGTGGGCCGCCGCATGCGCGAATTCGGAGTGCGTGTGGCCATGGGCGCCACTCCCGCGCTGCTGGCCAGGCAGGTGATTCGCGAAGCCTTGCGGCTGGCGCTGGCCGGAGTGGTGCTGGGCTGCGGCCTCGCGCTCGGCGGCCAGCATCTTCTGCGCGGCCTGCTCTACGGCGTGAGTCCCTGGAATCCCTGGATGCTGGCGGGCACCGTGGTGTTGGTGACCCTGGTGGCGCTGGCGGCAGCCGCGGTCCCCGCCCGCCGCGCCGCACACGCCGATCCCATCGCAGCGTTGCGCGTGGAGTAGGGGCCGCACGCTGCTACACTGTCAGTCAGCATGGCTGGCAACGGGGCAACGGGGATCGACGTCGGCGAACTGGCCGTCGAGCGCGAGGTGCGCGAGTGCCTGCAATGGTTCACGCGCGAGAAGCAGTGGATCAATGAGACGCACTTGCAGCTTTGCCGCGTGCCGGCGCCCACGTTCCTCGAACAGGAGCGCGCCGCCTGGTTCCTGGAACGCTTCCGCGCCTTGGGATGGGATGCCTCCATCGACCGCGCGGGGAACGCGATGGCCACAGAGGGAAGCGGCCCTTATGTCGCTCTGACCGCGCACCTGGACACCGTCATCGCCCCGCGCAGCAAAGACGACATCACGGTGGAAGCGGATGGCCGTTTTTGCGGCCCGGGCGTCTCCGATAATGGCGCCGGCCTGGCGGCCCTGCTGGCGCTGGCGCGCGCCTGGAAGAATTGCCCCAGGCCCACGGATCTTTCGGCGAACCTGCTGCTGGTGGCCAACGTCGGCGAAGAAGGCGAGGGCAACCTGCTGGGGATGCGGCACCTTTCGAAGCAATCGCTGGCCCGCAAGATCCGGGCCTTCGTGGTGCTCGACGGCGCCAACACCGATTACATCACCAGCCGCGCGCTGGGGAGCCGCCGCTTCGAGATCGTATTCACCGGTCCGGGCGGCCATAGCTGGAGCGATTACGGCGTCGGCAATCCGCTGCACGCGTTGTGCCGCGCGGTGGCGCTGTTCGCCGAAACGCGCATCGACGGCGCTCCCAAATCGGCTGTGAATGTGGGCCTGATCGAGGGCGGCTCGAGCGTCAACGCCATCCCCCAAATGGCGCGCGCGAAAGTGGACATCCGCTCCGAGACCAACGAGAAGATGGACGAACTCGTGGACCTGCTGGGCGGCGCCGTGGACCGCGCGCGCGAACTGGAGAACCAGCGCGCCACCGGCGGCAAGGTGGCGGCCAAGCTGAAGGAGATCGGATCGCGGCCGGCGGCGGCCCTCCCCGAAAACGCCCCGATTCTCCAGTACGTGCGGGCGGTGGACGCGCACCTGGGCATCCGCTCCCATCTGGACTGCTCGTCGACGGATGCGAATATTCCCATGTCGCTGGGAATTCCGGCCATCGCCATCGGCGGTGGGGGAGCGGGCGGAGGCGTTCACACCACTCAGGAATGGTTCCGGCCGGAAGGGCGCGACCTGGGCCTCAAGCGCATTTTCCTGACCCTGCTCCTGCTGATGCGCAATTCCGGGCCCGGGGGGAGCGGGAAGTGAACCGCCGCAAGGCGGAAGCGGCGCTGGTCCTGAACACCGTGGTCTGGGGAGCCACGTTTGTGCTGGTGAAAGCGGCGCTGCTCGACGTTTCCCCCCTCCTGTTCCTGGCGCTGCGGTTCTCCCTGGCCACCGGGGCGCTTTTGGCTTTGTTTCGCGGGTCCCGAAGGGTGCCCTTCACCGGGAAGGCCGCAGCCGCGGGGGCGCTGGCCGGCGTCTTTCTCTTCTCCGGTTATCTGTTCCAAACACTGGGGTTACGGCTCACCACGGCGCCCAAATCGGCCTTTATCACGGGATTGACGTCGGTGATGGTACCTTTGCTCGCGGCGCTCGTCTATCGGAGTAGGCCCCAGGTTTCCGAGGTGGCTGGGGTGCTGGTGGCTACGGCCGGGCTGGGCCTGATGACGCTTGAGGGTGCCGGCGCCGCCGGTTCGATCAGTCGGGGCGACTTGCTGACGTTTTTCTGCGCCATTGGGTTCGCCGCGCACATCGTGACGTTGGGCCACTTCTCAGAGAACATGCGCTTCCAATTGTTGTCGGTCGCGCAAGTCGGCGCCGCCGCGGTGCTGGCTCTGTCGTTGTTCTGGTGGGCGGAGACGCCCCATGTGCGGTGGCGGCCGGCGGTGATTTGCGCCATACTGGTGACAGGGCTGTTAGCTACTGCTCTGGCTTTTACCATTCAGGCGTGGGCTCAGCAGTACACCACCTCGACACGAACCGGACTGATTTATATGCTGGAGCCGGTTTTCGCCTGGATTACGTCGTATGGCATCGTGGGTGAGGGCCTATCGGGACGCGCCGCCGCGGGCGCCGCTCTCATCCTGGGTGGGGTTGCGCTGGTGGAGCTGAAACCCTTGAATCCGCGGCTGCATCCATCAAGCTAGCGAGAATACGTAGGAGAGAAGAAGATCCATGAGTATCTTTGACAAATTGCGAACGCAGAAATTTCTTTCGTTCACGTTGGTGCTGTTCACGCTGTCGATCGGTATCGTGATCGGCACCCTGATTAACTCGGGCGTAAAGGCAGCTAAGGATAACCAGGCCGCGCCCGGAGCGACGCCGCTGGTCATTCCCAACCCCGTGGAACTGTCCAGCACGTTCACCCAGATTGCCAAGCAGGTGGAGCCTTCCGTGGTCAACATTTCCACCACCTATTTGCCCAAGGCTCAGACGCGGTCGACGCCCCGCGGCGGGAAGCGCCAGGTGACGCCCCCGGACGATCAGGACCAGGGCGACAACAGCGGGATGGAGGAGTTTTTCCGTTTCTTCGGTAATCCGTTCGGCAACGGGATCCCCGAAATGCCGCAGCGGAGGGGCGCTGCGCTGGGCTCCGGCGTGGTGGTGGACCAGGCCGGGTACATCCTGACCAACAATCACGTGGTTGACAAGGCCGACCGCATCCAGGTGAAGTTCACCGGCGATCCCACCCAGTACGAAGCCAAGGTGGTAGGCGTGGATGTGCCCACCGACCTCGCGGTGATCCGCGTGGAGGGCAAGAAGAACATGGTGCCCGCCAAGATCGGCAATTCCGACGCCGTGCAGGTGGGCGACTGGGCCGTCGCCATCGGCTCGCCATTCGGCCTCCAGGCCACGGTGACCGCGGGCATCATCAGCGCCAAGGAGCGCGATATCGCGGAATCGCAGTTCCAGCACTTCCTGCAGACCGATGCGGCCATCAACCCGGGCAACAGCGGCGGACCGCTGCTCAACATCCGCGGCGAAGTGATTGGCATCAACACGGCCATCGCCACCCTGACGCGCAGCTACCAGGGCGTCGGTTTCGCCATGCCCATGAACATGGCGGCGCAGGTCTATAACCAGATCATCAAGAACGGCAAGGTGACACGCGGCGGAATCGGCGTCAAGATTACGCAGTCGGACACCGACAGGGCCCGCGCCCTGCTGAAAGACGCGGGCGTCAGCGAAGGCGCGTTCGTCGAGGAGGTGACAGCGGGCGGCGGCTCGGACAAGGCCGGGATCAAGGCAGAAGACGTCATCGTGGCCGTCAACGGCAAGCCGGTTCGCACGAACAACGATCTGATCGACACAGTGACCGCGACGCCGGTGGGCTCTTCGCTGGACATCGCGGTGGTGCGCGATCATAAGCGCCAAAACTTCCGCGTGGTAGTCGGCGATCTGGCCCAACTCTTCCCGGAGCAGTTCGGCACGGGGAACGAGCAGGAATCGAATAAGGCCGAAGGCTCCGCGATGAGCCTGGGCATGCACCTTGAGAACCTCACCGACCAGCGGCGCGAGACCCTGGGCCTCAAGGAAAAAGGCGGGGTCCGGGTCTATTCGGTGGAACCCGACTCCTTTGCCGAAGACATCGGGCTGCTGGCGGGCGACGTGCTGCTCTCCATCAACCATCAGCCCGTCAATACCGTCGTCGATGTGACGCGCGTGCGCGACACGCTGAAGCCCGGCGATCAAGTCACGTTCCGGGTGCTGCGGAAAGCGCGCGGTCCCAACGGGGAGTGGGCCCAGGCGTTTGCGGCGGGCTTTCTCCCGAACACTCGCTGAGCTGTGAGAATCGTGGGGCAGGTCCCCGGCCTGCCCTGCCGCGGTAAACTGAACTACAAGCATGCGGACTATTCTGTGCTGGGCGGGCATCGCCGCTCTGGCGGCGCTCGGTTGGAGCGCCGACGACGCAACCCCGGCGAAGAAGACCACACCTCCCCAGAAGACCGTGACGAAGCCGGCCGCATCGGCGGCAAAGAAGAAGAAAGCGGCCCCTTCGAAAGCCGGCGTCTCGAAGGGGGCGACGGCCTCCAGAACCGCGGCCTCGCACCCCGCCCCTACGAAAGCCGGCCCCAGAACTGCCGCTGCGCGCCGCGGGAAGAAGGGGCCGCCGGCGAAGCGTGTCACGTGGCGCAACCGGCAACTGGCGCCGACGCCCCAGCGGTACAAGGAAATCCAGGAGGCGCTGGCCGCCAAGGGCTACCTGAATCCCGAAGATGCCAACGGCGCCTGGAACCAGGCGTCGGTAGACGCGCTGAAGAAGTTCCAGGCCGGGCAGAACCTCGATTCCACCGGCAAGATCAATTCCTTGTCGCTGATCGCGCTGGGTCTGGGCCCGAGGCGGGAAAATACCGCCACGGCGAAGCCCCCCACGGAACCCGCTCCCTCGCAGCACCCGTAGGCGTCCTTTTTATCCTTTGGCCGAGGTCGCAGGTTCGGAAATAACCCATCAGCCGGCCCTCTTTAGACCCTTGCGGATGGCTTGCTTGAGCACAGTTTGGTAGCCGACGCCGGTCTGTTCGGCGATCTGCCGCGCCTGTTCGAGATCGGCAACCGGAACGCGAATGGAGATGGAGCGAGTCGCGTTCCATTTGGCCTGCTTCATGAGCCGTTCCAGCACTTGCGGATCGGTCTTCGCGATTTTCGATCCGATCGAGCGAATCAGGGACCCGTCCTTGAGCGCGCGAGCAAACTCGCGCTGCGTCTGCCGGCGGCCTTGTGGGGTCGCGTACCAATCGGCCTCATCTGCCTCGGACTTGAACCTCGGGACGTCAATCGATTTGCGGGGCATACTTCCTCCTGTCGGCGGCATTCATTTCGTAAGCAGTCACGGCGCGAAACAGCTTCCGGCGGATCGTGAAGACCACAACGAGGTTGCGCCCGGACGCCGTTTTGCCAAACAGCTTCCATCGGCTCTCGCCTTTGATGCTTCTCGCGGGGATGACCACGTGCGAGCGGCCCAAAACGTCTTCGACTTCGAGCGGCGTCACCGCGTGGCGCAGAATATGACACACGTTGGCGGTGTCCCAATCGAAGCCTTCGACCTGGGCCGGCACGATTTTAGTATATACGATCAATGTATATGCAAAAAGAGGCACGCGCGGCCCGATACTCGCTGACGTTCCACATCACGCCGTAGACGGCGATTTCGGCGATGACGCGGCCACCTACTGCGAAACATTCCTTCGGCCGGGGCTGCGAGTATGTCCTTCGCCCCGCCGTCAATAGTGATACCGGGCCTGAAGAAAATCGACGCGCGCTTCGCCCACCCTGTAAACCAGGCGGTGCTCCTGCGTGATGCGTCTGGACCAGCACCCGGCCAGCACATACTTCAGCGCCTCCGGCTTGCCGATGCCCTGAAATGGGTCCCGAAGCGTGGCCTCGACAAGCTCCAGGATTCGAAGCGCGGCGTTGCGGTCCGTTTTCACCCAGAAGCGGAGGTCCTCGATAAACTCGCGATGAAAGACGGCGTCGCGCTCAGCGCGCTTCAAGCCCGATCTCCCGCCGCAGCCGTTCGATAGACATCGCCTGACCCTGCCGCCGTTCCACCCGGTGCAGAGCCGTCAGGAGCCGCCGCGCATTGCGTGGCGAGCGCAGCAGATGGGCCGTTTCCATCAGTCCGGCCAATTCCCCCGCCGGCACCAGCGCCACGTCCCTTTGCCCTTTGCGGCGAACCAATACCACCTCGTGATCGTCCGCCACCCGGTCCAGGACGCCGGCGAGGTTCTCACGCAGACTCGTATAAGTTGTTTCGAAAGCCATCGACGCCTCGGTACTATCGTACAGGAAACCTGTACAGCTTGCAAAGGTGACCGGAACCGACGCAGCAGCCGGGACCGCTAGCTCGTAGCCTGCGCAAGCAGATTTGCGATGATCCTCTTCGTCTCGGTCGAAGATAACTTGCGACGTAACCAGTCGACGAACTCCTGTTCCGTCTGCAGTTGTGACCCCAGTGACGCAGTCGCCAACAGATTCGGTGGCCCACCACCCGACCGTGCTAGCCGCACCTCAGAAGCAACCGTAATCGGATAGATTGTGACACCATGTTCGATCCTGAACAATTCGTACTTGTAACTGCTCAGGGCCGGGACGACAAGGGTGAACCGATGAACGAATTGGCCGTCGGGGGTGACGCTTGTGTCCACGGTCGCCTCTACCAGGTTCTTTGTCTTGGTGCCTAGCAGAGCAGCCTGTTCCCGCAATATGGCGAGAGGAGTACGCTCCTGGGCTGGCACTATCTCCCCCCAAAAATCCGTCTGTGCGGTCATTTCAAGAAGCTCCCTTCAAAATTCTACCTCGAATAGGATTGGCAAATGGTCGGAGCCGTTCGCAGGATCTGGTCTGCCATCCGGCCGGACCAGCGAATGCGCGCCAACCGCTCTGACGATGCTCAGGCCGGTTGGGTCGAAATGCTCCGCCAGCTCCGGGCGCAGCAGGACCTGATCGAACATATTCCAGTAGTAGTTCACATGCTCCCCGGAATCGTAATAGTACGATCCGGCAGTGTCGTTCCTGGCGTCGCCGAAGTGGCTCCACATCGGATTGTAGAAGAAGCGATACTCGCGGCCCTGAACCGTCCGGGTCTCGCGCGACGCCACTCGCCGTGACATCACGGAATTCAGACCCACCGCGCTGACAACTCCCGTTTCAAAAGGGTTCATGTTGAAGTCGCCAACCAGGATCGTCCGCCGGTGGCCCGCCGTCTGCTCTTCCGTTTCAACGCGCCGCGCCAGTTCAACGCACTCAAATGCCTGGCTTTCCCCCGTCCAATACAGCTTGCTGGGCAAGTGCGCCATGGCGAGCAGCACGGGTGCACGCGCCGGTAGTGCAAGCCTGCGTATCGAGATCCGCTCGCTCTCAAACGCTGGCTGAAGGAATTCTCCCGAGAAGCGGGTAAAGACGACTGTTCCTTGGCTGAGGCTTGCCGGGAAATGGAAGCCGGTCTCAGGCGTGCGATTCAGTGCCTGAAGCATGGCGCCGGGGTCGGTCTCGCACTCGGCCAGCATGATGACGTCAACCCCGTGAATCTCCGCTAACTCGGACACCAGTCGCGCGAGTGGCTTCCGTCCGATGTTCCAGAACAGAAATTTGGTCGCGGGCAAGTCGCAGTCCTTCTGTCAGGAATAGAAACCCAAATCTATCACAGCGCCCACTTCGGCCGCCCCCCTACTTCTCCCCCACCCCCAGCACGGTCTCGAAATGCGGCGCCTCCTGCTCCCGGAACACCACGGCCGTCTCCACGTTCTTGAAGCGCGCGGCCTTCAAATACCGCTCGATCTCCAGCTCCGTGAATCCCAGCCACAGGTCCGCGTACATCTCCCGCGCCTTTTCGACGTGGTGCCGGCCCAAATCCAGGATCGCAATTCGCCCGCCCGGCTTCAGAATCCGCCACGCCTCCGCAATGGCCCGGTCCGGATGCGCGGCGTGATGCAGCGCCTGGCTCAGAAACGCCAGGTCCACCGTGCGGCTGCGGATGGGCACGTCTTCCAGGTCGCCTAACCGGTATTCGAGGTTGGCGATGCCGTGCTTGCGCGCCAGCTCCGCGCCAAACTCCACCATCTTCTCGGAATTGTCGATGGCAATCACCTTTCTGGCGCGCTGCGCCATCAACTGCGAGAGGGTTCCTTCCCCCGCCCCCAAGTCCGCGATCACCATCGGCGGCATGAGCTTCAAGAGCGCCTCGGCGATCCCCTTCCACGACCGCCCCGGCACGTACTGCCGCCCGAACTTGCCCGCCAGCTCGTCGAAATAGCGGCGCATCTTGTCCTGCCGCTGGCGCATCGCCAGGCGCAGCGCCTGCCGGTCCTCGGCGGCTTCGGGAATTTCGCGCGCGGCTTTGCGCAGCAGACCCATCAGCTCCGCGGGCGCTTTCAGACGGTAGAAAGCGTTCTTGCCGGCCCGCCGGTCGTCCACTAGCCCGGCCTGCTTCAACTGCGCCAGGTGGGTCGAAATCCGGCTCTGCCCCTGGGCCAGGATCTCTTGCAGCTCCGCCACCGACAGCTCTTCCTGCTCCAGCAGCAGCAGCAGCCGCAGCCGGCTCGGGTCCGCCGCCAGCCGCAGCGATTTTAGGATTGACGCCATAAGTAAAAAGTTCTAATATCAATATATCAAGATTTTTAGATGCAAGGGAGCAATTAAATGAGCGTTGCAACGCTAAACCAGGCCGCCGCCGGATTCAAAGTAGCCGATCTTTCGCTGGCCGATTGGGGCCGCAAAGAGATTTCCATCGCCGAGCAGGAGATGCCGGGCCTCATGGCCATCCGCCGCAAGTACGCGAGCGAGCGTCCGCTCGCGGGCGTGCGCATCACCGGCTCGCTGCACATGACCATCCAGACTGCGGTGCTCATCGAGACGCTCGCCGAGCTGGGCGCTTCGGTGCGCTGGGCAAGCTGCAACATCTTCTCCACCCAGGACCACGCGGCCGCGGCCATCGCCGTCACCGGCGTGCCCGTCTTCGCGTGGAAGGGCGAGTCGCTGGAAGACTACTGGTGGTCGACCTACCAGGCGCTCTGCCATCCCGGCGGCCAGGGACCTCAATTGGTGGTCGACGATGGCGGCGACGCCACCCTTCTCATCCACAAGGGCTACGAACTGGAGGAAGGCAGCGACTGGACCGGGGCGCCCTCCGCCAGCCATGAAGAGAAAGTCATCAAGGACCTGCTGAAGCAGATCTACCGGGAGGACCCCCAGCGCTGGCACGCGATCGCCCGGGAATGGCGCGGGGTCTCCGAGGAGACCACCACCGGCGTGCATCGCCTCTACAAGATGCACGAGGCCGGCCAACTGCTGGTCCCCGCCATCAACGTGAACGACTCCGTCACCAAGTCGAAGTTCGATAACCTGTACGGTTGCCGCGAGTCGCTGGCCGACGGCATCAAGCGCGCTACCGACGTGATGGTGGCCGGCAAAGTCGCGGTGATCTGCGGCTACGGCGACGTTGGCAAAGGCTCCGCGCAGTCGCTCCGCGGCATGGGCGCGCGCGTCATCGTCACCGAAATCGACCCTATCAACGCGCTCCAGGCGGCCATGCAGGGCTTCGAGGTCACCACCGTCGAAGACACCCTCGGCCGCGGCGACATCTACGTCACCTGCACCGGCAACCGCGAAATCATCACGCTGGAGCACATGGCCCGGATGAAGGACCAGGCGATTGTCTGCAACATCGGCCACTTCGACAACGAGATCCAGATGGACCGCCTGAACGCTTCCGCCGCGAAAAAGACCAACATCAAGCCGCAGGTCGATCTGTACACCTTCCCCGATGGCCACGGCATTTTCATTCTGGCCGAAGGCCGCCTGGTCAACCTGGGCTGCGCCACCGGCCACCCCAGCTTCGTCATGAGCAACAGCTTCTCCAACCAGACGCTGGCCCAGATCGATCTCTGGAAGAATCGAGAAGCGTACCAGCCCGGCGTCTACACGCTGCCCAAGAAGCTGGATGAAGAGGTGGCGCGCCTGCACCTGGAAAAGATCGGCGTGAAGCTCACCACGCTCAGGCCCGAGCAGGCCGAGTATCTGGGCGTGCCCGTGGAAGGCCCGTATAAGCCGGACCATTATCGCTATTAGTGCCACGACCGGGGGCAAATTCGGGGCAAATTCGGAGACAGACACCAGCGTCCACGCGGCGCAAAGAAACGCGCCTTGGGACGCGGGTGTCTGGCCCCTCGCGCCTTGGGACGCGGGTGTCTGGCCCCGAATTTTGCCACCAGGTGTTAAATTGAAGAACTATACCGCAGGAGGCCAGCTTGGCAGAAACTCAAAAGTATCTTTTTACGTCGGAATCCGTCACCGAAGGTCATCCGGATAAAATTGCCGACCAGATTTCAGACGCCGTTTTGGACGCGGTCCTGGCGGACGACCCCACCGGCCGCGTGGCGTGCGAAGTGCTGGTCACCACCGGCACTTGCATTGTGGCCGGTGAAATCACCACCAAGACCTACGTGGACGTTCAGCGCATCGCGCGCGGCACCATCGATCACGTCGGCTACAACGACGCCAGCTACGGATTCGATGCCCACACCTGCGGCGTGCTCAACCTGATCCAGTCGCAATCGCCCGACATTTCGATGGGCGTGGACACGGGCGGCGCCGGCGACCAGGGCATGATGTTCGGCTTTGCCTGCGAAGAGACCGCCGAGCTGATGCCGCTCCCCATCATGATGGCCCACAAGCTGGTGCAGCGCCTCTCCGTAGCGCGCCGCGAGGGCATCCTCGATTTCCTCCGCCCCGACGGCAAGAGCCAGGTCTCGGTGGAGTACGTCGATAACCAGCCCAAGCGTATCGAGGCCGTGGTCATCTCCACGCAGCACAGCCCCGATGTTTCCATCGAGGAACTCCGCCAGGAAGTCAAGAAGCACATCATCGACGCGGTAGTTCCTTCCGGCATGGTGGATTCCCAGACCAAGTATCACATCAATCCGACGGGCCGTTTCGTGGTGGGCGGGCCGCACGGCGATACCGGTCTCACCGGCCGCAAGATCATTGTCGACACCTATGGCGGCATGGGCCGTCACGGCGGCGGCGCCTTCTCCGGCAAGGACCCCACCAAGGTGGACCGCTCCGCCTGCTACATGGCGCGCTACATCGCCAAGAACATTGTGGCCGCGAAGCTGGCGACGCGCTGCGAAGTGCAACTGGCTTACGCCATCGGCGTCGCCGAACCGGTATCGGTGGCTGTGAACACCTTCGGCACCGGCGCGATTCCGGACAATCGGTTCACCGAGCTGGTGCGCGAGAATTTCAACTTGACCCCGCGCGCGATCATCGACCACCTGAAGCTCCGCCGCCCCATCTACCGCAAGACCGCCGCCTTCGGCCATTTCGGCCGCACGGAAGACACGTTTACGTGGGAGTTCACCGACAAAGCCGAAGCGTTGAAAGACCACGCCGGCGCCCGCGCCGCCGCGAAATAGTGTGGCGATGCAGCGCCGGTGGTCTAGCGTGGAATGAGCCGGAGGAGGATCGCGGTCGCGTCCGGACCGCCGGAAAAGGCCGCGCGCACGGTGCCATCTTCGCGGCGGATCTGGATGGAGTGGATGAGCGCCACGAGATCCGGCTGGCGCGCATTGGCCGCGGCGGTGAGAGAGAGGATGGCGCGCAGGTTCTCTTCGAACTCGCGCCCGGCCTCGGCGGTGCGGCCCACGGCAGCGGCCTCGACCTCGATCCCGGAGCCAATCCGGGCGGCGATGGCGGCGTATTCCATGTCGCGGAGGAGCCGGTTGAGATTGGCGGCGTTGCCCGCGACGGGAAGGGGGACGCCGCCCCGCGCCACCATCCAGAACTGCTTGCCGCCCGCCAGGGACGCGGCACGGGTGAGAAGATCGGGTGCGCCATCGCGGCCGGTTTTGTGCTGCGCGATGGCGGCACGGACGGAACTGGGCGACCCGGCGACGGCCAGGCCGGGTGCGACGAGCGTAGCGCCCGGCGGCGCTTCGCGGAAGCGCCCGCTTGCGATGGAGAGGAGGTCCTTGCCATGGGAGGCGAGGAGCAGGTACCTGGCGTCGCGGAGCGGCTCGGCGAGCGCCCGCACGGCGGGCGGGACTTTCGGATAGAGCGGGGAGGCGCGGAGCTCATCGAGGTTGAGGCCGGCGAGAAGCAGCGTGTCCGCGGGGATCGACGACGCCATGTCGCGGCCGACGCCGGCCGGCGCGTCGGTGGAACGGCACGAGATGGCGGCGGCCGCCAGCGCAACAAGCGCCGCGAAATGGGCGTAGTTCACCATGTGTTATGATCGCAAAGGAGCAGGCCTCGCGGCAGGCGCCGCGCTCCCAACCACCTCGGAAGGCCACCCTAGCTCAGTTGGTAGAGCGGCTGATTCGTAATCAGCAGGTCGCCGGTTCAAGCCCGGCGGGTGGCTCCATATTCTTCAAGCACTTCCGCTTCAGTTCGCCTTCACTTCTGCCGGTTTGATAGCCACCCTGACAGCCACCGGGTGTGGAATCAACCCGGTGTTACGCTCCCAACCCCGCTTTGCGGTTGAAAACGTCGAGGAAGAACTCTTCCAGAACTGGTGCGGTGCTGGCGATCTCCTCGATTTTCCAATCCGCTTCTGGATCAGGCTGCCGATACAGCAGAATCCGATCATCAATCCCGCCAGCGGCCGAATGGCCGCAATCGCTTTCGGATCTGGCGGCGGAAGTGGGGCAACGCTCGCGCGACCCCGAAGCCGCGCGGCGCGAAATCTGGATGGACTGGTGCGAGTGGAAGGCGGCGGCGCTGAACCGGCTGTTTCAAGAGCAAGGCGTAACTGGGCAACTGGGCCGTATTACGGCGGCAACGGTTCGGCACGGCGAACGGAGAGGGAAAGAGTAATGCCCCAAGTTTGTACCATTTGCAGGCACCAAAAGCGGCATGAAATCGACCAGGCGCTACTTGCCGGGCAACCGTTCCGTAACATCGCGGAACGTTTCGGCACGTCGTCTACAGCCCTCTTTCGGCACAAGCAGAAAGACCTGCCGGCGGCTCGGCTGAAGGCGAAGCAAGTTGCCGAAGTGGTGAGCGCCGACACGCTCCTGGATCGGCTCAAGAACCTGAATCGTGAGACGGCGGAAATTCTTCGTGATGCGCGGGCGGAAGGGTCCCAAGATAACGAGCTTGCGCGAAAGCAATCGCTCGTGTGGAACGGCAGCTTGAGTTTGAAGCGCGGTTACTTGGAGAACTGAGCGATTCGGCAAGAATCGCGGTGGGCATCAATATTGGAGAAATGAGCGATCACGCGCAAAGGCTGGCAGAGCTGCAATCTGGCCGCGAGCGGGCGCGGCTGGCGCGGGAGGAATTGCCCAAATGAGACTGGCCTTGTGCCTGGCGCTGAAGCATTCCGCGGTCTCGCCAGAACGCCCATTCCCGTCGCTCTGGGCCGCGACTGCCGCTTGGGTCAAGATGCCCAGAGGAGGATACTACGTATGGAAACGAAAGCTTTTGAATCTCTCCCTACAGAGGGGCCGACTGAATACTCATCGACGGCCGATAACCTCTCCTCCAATGGCAAGAACCTAAACTTCATCCAAACGGATAACGGCACAGACATCGGCGGGACGGCTCAACAGCAGTTTCCGCCGCAGTGAGGGCTGTTTTTGAGGCTCCCAGCACAGATTGAGGGCGGCCCGTAACGAAGCATGACCCCTTCCTGGGACCCCGGAGTCGTTCGGGATGCAAAAAATGAGAAAAACGGCTCCAAAAGAGGCGGATGGATGTATAATCAGTTCCGGCCAGGATCGCAAAACGGAGATCCTGGCTGGAAGGAAGGGCTAAGGACGTATGAGGAGATGTTTTCTTCTATTCGCTTCCGCGCTTGCTCTTACGCTGAGCGCTTTCGCGCAGACCAAGACCTCGGGTTCCCTCGACTGCGACAAATCGGACCCGAGGCACGCGATTCCGATCCCCGATCGCGAGGGTTACTCCTACTTGATCGGCCAGAACAAATGCACCTGGACCAAGCCCATCGCTATCGAAGGGCTCGAAGCCAAGGCGTTTGTTAACACCGTATTCGATGAAATGACGGGCGCTTCTGGCCGTACCACAGCTTCGGGCGTCACAACCTACGGTAGCGGCGACAAAGGCTACACGCACAGCTCGGGAACCATCGACGCCAAAGCGATGACCTCTTCCGGCAAGTGGACACACGCGGGCGGAACCGGCAAGTTGCGCGGCATCAAGGGCGGAGGGACCTTCACCTGCAAGATGAAAAGCGCCGAGCCGGGCTCGGGTTACACTTGCGACATTGAGGGCGAGTACACTCTGCCCGCCGCCAAGAAGTAGCCGCCAAGCCGTCCGGTGGCCCCGGATTCGAAGGTCGTCGCGCCCTCAGCAGCTTCTCTTGCCTGAACCCGCCCGCTGGAAAGTCGGGGTCGGGCGAAAGAAGAATACTGCTTTTCTGCCCGCCGGCGCCCGGCTTTGCTTAAACTGCAACATTGGCCGGTATATTCGGTCTTAACGCAGGTCTCGCCACCGCGGCGTCGGCTAAAGGAAGCGCCTGTCCCACAAGCTTGACTGAATTACCACCTGGTTAGCGAGGAATGCTCACTTTGGGAGTTCGAGTTTATCCGTGGCCGATGCCGAGAAACTAACTGGCGTCAATCACGGGGCTTCTGAGAGCGAAAAAGAGATCCACGGCCCGTTCCGAAAGCTTGAACTAGCAAACCACCACGTTGCCGTTGGAGGCTCGTGGTCGTCAGACACCGCAAGTGTACGTAAATGTTCGGCCGGGAAGGTCCATTCGTGGCCACATTGAGGACAGCGACAGAAGATTTCAGCCGAACGACTCACCGAGATAGTCGTTTTGGATACTTCCCCCCATATGCCCCTGATGCCGGCGGCAAGAAGCAAGAGACTGGCAGCGAGCACTAAAAGCATAAGCCACCCGTTCCAGACCTCGATCGGCAGGCTGCGCAGGAAAGCCCTCTCAGCATCGAGGAGAAGGATAAAGCTCAACAAACAGCCAAAGGAAGCCAGAAACACATACCTGCAAGCGTGAGATTCAGAAGGATTCACCTCCTCTTCGCTTTTTTGTCAGGAGAAACTTGCTGACAAAACCGGCTGAGTGATCTGTCAGCAGGTCGCTCCGCCCGGAAAATGCTATTCCTACAGAGACTTACGCCCGGAGTTTCGGCGCCGCTGGTATGTCGCGAATTGAATCTGAGAGAAAGACGCGCATTCAGACGGTGCTGACAAACTACATCCCGCGTTGAAGGGCTGTCAGGTTTGGGCGGATGCCTGGAAGCCTCTGTTCACTGAGTTGCCCGGTCCGCCAGCCAAGGAGGACCGTGCGCCACCGCCGACAGGAGATCCCTCCGCTCGCCGGGGATCCTTTGCGGCGCGTTCTGAAATGGGGGATTACACCTCGCGGAAGCCAGCCTCAGACGCTGGGGCGTCCGCTCCCAGTTGGTGGGCGAGGCGTTCAGCCTGACCAACACGGTGACGTTTGCCAACCCCGGCGGCAGTTGCTGCCGGGTGACCAACGCCACGACCGGCGCAATCAACTACAACGGCCTCGGTGTCATCACCGGTACCGTATCCAGCCCGCAGTATTTGCAGGTGGGAGGATATCTCCGCTTCTAGTTTTGCGAAGGTGCGCATCCTCGAGATGAAGATGCGCACCTCGCCTGCATCCTCATGCAGTCGTCATTCTGCTATCCTGCGATCACTACACCTCTGAAAAGGCGATTTGATATGCAACTTCGAGCGTGTCTTTGTGTCGCTGCGGCTGGTTGGCTTTCCGTCCTCCCTGCCGGCGCACAATCGAAGAACTCCGCGCCTCCTCCGCACCTGGAAAAGCGCGGGAACGTCACGCAGTTGGTCGTGGATGGCATGCCCTTCCTGGCCTTGGCCGGCGAGTTGCACAACAACAGTGCCACCAGCCTCGAGTATATGAAGCCGATTTGGACACGGCTCTCGGCAATGCACCTGAATACCGTGCTCGCACCGATCTCCTGGGCACTCCTGGAACCCACCGAGGGCAAGTTCGACTACGCACTGGTGGATGGCCTGATTCGGGACGCTCGCTCTCAGAGTCTGCACCTGGTGTTCCTTTGGTTCGGCAGTTGGAAGAATACCTGGTCCAGCTATGCGCCGGACTGGGTGAAGCGCGATTTCGAGCGTTTCCCCCGCGTCCAGCTTCAAAACGGCGCCGGTACGGAAAGGCTCACGCCCCTCAGCGAAGCAAACCTCAAAGCGGACGCGCGCGCTTTCGCATCCCTGATGCGCCGGATCCGCGAAGTAGACGCCGGCTTCTACACAGTGATCATGATCCAGATCGAAAACGAAGTCGGCGTCATCCCCGATGCCCGAGACCACTCGCCGGCAGCGAATGCCGCCTTCGATCAGCCCGTCCCCACGGAACTGATGGACTCTCTGCGGACGCATCGGGAGGCTCTCGACCCCGACCTTCGCGCCCGGTGGCAGTCCGGCGGCTTCCAGGCCTCGGGCAACTGGGAAGCGGTCTTCGGCGCCGGCCCGGAAACCGAGGACTTGTTCATGGCATGGCATTACGCGCGCTACATAGGCAAGGTCGCCGAGGCGGGCAAGGCCGAGTACGTTCTCCCGATGTTCGCCAACGCTGCCCTGATCCGCCCGAATTACGCGCCCGGGCAATACAACAGCGGCGGTCCCCTGCCGCACTCGTTCGACATATGGAGGGTGGGCGCACCTCAGTTGGATTTCGTCGCGCCCGATATATACTTCGAGTTCAAGAAGTGGTGCGCAAAATACGATCGCCCCGGCAATCCGTTATTCATACCCGAAGCGGCCGGCGAGGCGCAGGGCGCCGCCAACGTCTACTACGCGATTGGACAGCACAACGCTTTCGGCTTCTCCCCCTTCGCCATCGATGCCGCCGAAGACCAGGAACTGGCCCGGAGCTACGACCTCCTTTCTCAACTGGCGCCTTTGATCCTGGAGAACCAGCCGAAGTCGCGCGTCGCCGGAGTCTTGCTGGAAGACCTTACTCCTTCGCAGAGACTGCGGCTTGGCGATTACACGCTCAACGTGTCCCCGGCGGGAGGACGCCGTTCTGTCGCCGGCGCGCCCCCTGAACCCCAGACGGCCGCCACGCAGAGACCGCACGGCATCTTCATTGCGGCCGGACCCGATGAGTTTTATTTGGCGGGCAGCGCACTCAATATCACGCTGACGCCGAATACTCCTGGACCGCCCATCGTGGGATTGGCGACCGTCGAGGAAGGCCGGTTCGTTGACGGCCGTTGGGTTCGCGGCCGCACACTGGCGGGCGACGACACCGGCCAGGGCAATAACATCACGCTTCGCGGCGGCCCGGACGCAGGTATCCTGCGGGTCACAGTGTACCGTTATCGGTGAAGCGTCGCCTGAAGTGCGCGCGCTACAGGCAAGGCGGATCCCCGACCGAAAGAAAAGCGGTCTCTCGCGTGCGCGGGACAGCGTCCAGTTATAAAATTAGAGGTCAAATGACCTGGAAATCTCTGTTGATTCCCATATGGGTGACGCCCGCGCTGCTCCTGCAGGCGGCCGATCAGCCGAAAATCGAGGCGCGGAAGGCCCCGGTAATTACGAAGGACGGACTCAAGTTCCGGGACCTGAACAAGAACGGGACGCTGGACCGCTATGAAGACTGGCGGCTGCCGGTGGAGCAGCGGGTCGCCGACCTGGTTTCCCGGATGACGGTGGAAGAGAAGACGGGACTGATGATTCACTCGTCGCTCTCCGGCTTTACTGGGCCGAACGGGGAGGTCCTCGGGCTGCCCGCTGCGGGCGGACGTGGAGGGCCGGGCCGCGGTGCGCCTCCGGCCGCCAACGCCAATCGCGCGTTCCAGGGCCGCGCCAACCAGAACAACGTCGAGCCCATGGGCAGCGCAAATCCGACCCAACTGGTGGTGGAGCGGAACGTCCGCTATATACTGGTCCGGCCGAACTCCGGCGAGTCGCCCGATATCACGGCCAAGTTCCACAATGGGCTTCAAGAGATGGCCGAGACGAGCCGCCTGGGGATCCCGATCGTGTTCAGCACGGACCCGCGGCACGGCGGCGGACGCGGCGGGTCTGGGAAGCCGGTGATCTCGCAGTGGCCCGACCAACTGGGCCTGGCGGCGGCACGCGATCCGGAACTGGTGCGGCAGTTCGGACAGATTGCGGCCAAAGAACTGCGTGCCATCGGGATCCAGTGCCTGCTTGGTCCCATGGCGGACACCTCCACCGAGCCGCGCTGGAACCGGATCAACGGCACCTTCGGGGAGGATGCGAACCTGAACGCGACCCTCATCAAGGCGATCGTCGAGGGATTTCAAGGCAAGCAACTCGGCCCCGAAAGCGTCATGACGGTGACCAAGCATTTTCCCGGCGATGGGCCGGTGAAGGACGGCTACGACGGGCACAACAATTACGGCAAGTGGACGATCTACCCGGGCAATCAGTTCGACTATCACCTGATTCCGTTCCGCGCCGCATTTGAGGCCGGCACGGGCGGGATCATGGGCGGCTACTTCATCCCGGTGGGCAAGGACACCGTCGGGATCAACTTCTCTAAAGCGATGATCAACGGCCTGCTGCGGGAAAAGATGGGATTTCAAGGGCTGGTGGTGACGGACTGGCTGCGCAACATGCCGTGGGGCGTGGAGAAACTGTCCGAAAAGGACCGGCAGAAAACGATCATCCTGGCCGGCGTCGACCAGATCGGCGGAGACAACGATCCCAGCGTGATCCTGGCCGGCGTGAAGGACGGCGGAATTCCAATGGCGGTGGTGGATGCGGCGGCGAGACGCATTCTCCGTCCTGTGTTTCAACTCGGACTGTTCGAGAACCCCTACGTCGATCCGGAACAGGCGAAGGCGACGGTGGCGAGCGAGAGGTTCCTGGCCGCCGGATATGCCGCGCAGGTGCGATCCACGGTGTTGTTGAAGAACGCCAACGGCGTGCTCCCGGCCGCCGCGGGGAAGAAGATCTACGTGGAAGGGATCGCCCGCGAGACGGCGGCGCAGTTCGGCACCGTGGTGGACGACCCCAAGGGCGCCGACCTCGCCATTCTGCGGGTGGCCAGCCCCGCGACTACCTACCCCTACGGCGGCGCCTTCGCGGGCGGAGGCGGACGCGGCGGAGCTGCTCCGGCATCCCCGCCACCACTCCCCACCTACGGCATCACGCTGGCCTACGGGAACGCGGCGAACTGGACGGTGCTGGACGGCATCCGCAAGGTGGCGGCGACTGGCACTCCGGCCGTGGTGATCGTGAACATGGACAAGCCGGTCATCCTGACCGAGTTCATCGACAGCGTGGCGGGCGTATTGGGCGCATTCGGGGCAAGCGACGCGGCGCTGCTGGACGTGGTATTCGGAAAAGCCAAGCCCACCGGAAAATTACCATTCGACCTGCCAAGCGACATGCCATCGGTAATGGCGCAGGCAGCCGACGTACCGTTCGATATCGACGATCCTCTGTTCAAATTCGGCTTCGGACTGACCTACGGCCGTTGAACCACGGACTCGTCCATGAAGCGGACTATTGAGGGTCATCATCCATGAAACGAATTCTGATTTTGGCGTTCGTGCTGCTCGGCGGCATCCGGCAGGCAAACGCGGCGGCCGTGATCCGGAACCTTCAGGTCGAGTACCGGAATACCCCTCTGGGTATCGATGTGACGCAGCCGCGGTTCAGTTGGCAGATGGCCACAACGGCAGGTGAGCGTGGGTACGCGCAGACCGCTTACCAGATTGACGTCAGGGATCCCAAGGGGAGCGTCGTCTGGGACACGAAGAGGATCGAAAGCTCGAATTCGCTCGGCCTGAAATACGGCGGCAATCCGCTGAGAGCGGCCACGAGATACTCCTGGACGGTCACGGTGTGGAATCAGGCGGGAGCGAAACTCGCCGCAAGTTCCTGGTTCGAGACCGGCCTCATGGATCCCGCTTCCGATTCGAGCGCTTGGGGCGGCGCCAAATGGATCGGCGGAGGAGACGAAGATCTGGTGCTCTATTCGCCGTATCTGGCGATCTTCGATGCAAAGTATGCGCTGACGATCGCACCGGGCAGCACCCGCGCGAGCTTCGTCTACGGGGCGAACGACTCGCGGCTGATGGACAAGAACAAGAACATCTACCAGGTCGAGAGCGGCAAAGACCAAAGCTATATCAAACTGGAGCTCGACATCTCGGCGGTGAACGGCGCGCCGGATGGCAAAGCCAAACTCCACGTGTACCGCGCCGGATACAAGGACACCGATACACCGTCGCAACCGCTGCGGACGTTCGAGGTCGCGCCCGCGGTAATCAACAACGCGAACAAGAACGCTGAGCACGTGATCGAATTCCGCAGCGCGTTTGGGCAGATTGCGATCACCATCGACGGCAACGCGTCCTTCGCGGGCGCTTCCGCGCAGGCGCCTGCCGGCGGGCGGGGCGCGCCTGCCGCCGGCGGAGGTCAGGGCGGCTTCGGGAGCCGCGGCGGAGCTCCGAACTCGGTGAACCTGAATCCCGCCGGGTCGGGCGGCGACTATCTACCGTTTGGAATGCTGTGCGAGATGGGGTTTTCGGTTGGACCCGGCCAGAATGCCACCTTTCGCGATGTGACCGTCCGCAACAATCGCTTCCCCAATCATGTCCTGTTCCAGGAGAATCTTGCGGGCGGGCCGTACAAGGGCATCTATGCCGATTTCGCAGCGGCTAACTCCGGACTATCAGTCGCCAACGGACGCTACGTACTTGACGGTGGCGGCAAGGGGGTGTTCGTAGTGCGGAATCCAAGCCGGAACTCGACCCCGATGCTGCGCACCAGGTTCAAGACGTCCGGCCAAGCGGTGGAAAGGGCTCGGCTGTATGTCACTGCGCGCGGCATCTATGAGGTTTTCCTGAACGGCAAGCGCGTGGGCGACGACTACTACAATCCCGGCCTGACCCAGTACAACCTCACGCACCTGTACCAAACCTATGACGTGACCGGCATGATCCAGTCCGGCGACAACGCCATGGGCGCCATGCTCGGGGAGGGCTGGTGGAGCGGCCTGCTCAGTTACGGAAGCATCTGGAATCATTTCGGCGACCGGCAATCGCTGCTGGCGAAGCTTGTGATTACTTATTCTAGTTCGCTGTCAAGTTGAGCCTAATTATCCATGGCCAAGCGGTGAGGCTGCGGAGGCCTTTCGAGTCGGTGGCTAAGCGGGGCAAGCCCTGTTCCAACTGCCGGATGACGGCCTCCAAGTGATTGAACACCCGGTTCGGAAATTCCTTCTCTCGCAACTCATCCCAGACGTGTTCCTG